>DASXQW010000095.1:0-3092 GCA_036506975.1 Casimicrobiaceae bacterium
GTTGTTCTCCAAGGGCCGCGAGCTCTACGGTTTATTCCAGGCGCGGCAGGCGATCCGCGCGGCGGGCAAGGTGGTCGTCGTCGAAGGCTACATGGATGTCGTCGCCCTCGCCCAGCATGGCATCGAATACGCGGTGGCGACACTGGGAACGGCGACGACCGCGGCGCACGCGCAAAAACTCCTTCGCCTCACCGATACGGTCGTGTTCTGTTTCGACGGAGATGAGGCGGGCCGCCGCGCCGCCTGGCGGGCGCTCGAGAATACGCTTGCCTGGCTCGCCGATGGCAAGAATGCGAAATTCCTCTTCCTGCCCGATGGCGCGGATCCGGATGACTATGTCCGGCACCGTGGCAGCGCTGCGTTCGAAGGGCTCGTCGGCCAAGCCGTGCCCCTGTCCGACTTCCTGCTCTCCGAACTGGCCACGCGCCATCCGCCGTCTTCAGCGGAGGATCGAGCCGCGCTGGTCAACGCCGCCAAGCCGTTGCTGGCACAGCTCCATGCGCCGGTCTTGTCGGCGCTCCTGCGGCGCCGTATTGCGGAGGTTGCCGGGCTGCCGGAGATCGAGCTCGCCGCGTTGCTCCCGGCCCACGTGCCGCGGAGCGCTCCGGACGCGCCGGCACGGACGCCACGACTGCCGGTCACCTCCAACGACCGGCGGCTGTTACGCGCCTTGCTGTTCCGTCCGCTGCTCGCCACCAGCCTAGATATCAGTCTCCTCGGCCCGGCGAACCCGGAACGTTCCGCGGTGGCCTTCATCCAATCCGCGACGAGCGCGAGCCCCGTGGAGCTCACGACCGCAGCGCTCATCGAGCAAGCTCGCGGCACCTCGTTCGAAGCCCTGTTCGACGAGCTGGCCGCCGAGATTTTCGGCTGGGACGACGACTACGATGTGAACGCGGAACTGACCGGCCTGGTCGAAAAGCTCAAGAGGGGACAGGAAAACGCGGCGTTCAGGGAGATCGTTCGATCGGGCAGCGTCGACGATCTGTCCGCAGAGCAGCGCAAGCGCGCTCAGGAGTACCGACGGGGAAGCCCTGGCAGCGATGCTCGCGAAACATGAAGGGCGCAGGAGCCACCCCTGGCGAATGAATGTTATAATTTTGGGTTTTTCCCAAATGGCCCCATCTTCGGGGGATGACCGGATCGTGGCGCGGATTCGCAAGCGCCCAAACCAGCAGGACAGCCATGGCCAAAAAATCCTCCAAAACCGCCAAGAAACGCAGCGCCAAACCTAAGGGCAGGGCCCGACCGACGTCGAGGGCGTCGCGCACGGGCAAGCGGCCGGCGCGCCGATCGAGCAAGGCGGCGCGGACTACGCGCAGGAAGGCGTCGCTACCCCGGCGCAGCGGTGCAAAACGCACGTCGCGGAGGACGCTCCAAAGCAAGAAACGGCCGGCTCCCCGAGCCGGTGGCCGGCGGTTGCCGAAGACCAAGACCTCGTTGAAATCGCGCAAACAGGCGAAGGTCGTCGGGCACAAGACGTCGCCGAAGCTTGCGCCCAAGGCGCTTCCCAAGGTTGCGCCGAAACTCGCGAAATCCACGGCAAAGATCCCGTCGAAACCGCAAGCAGGACCGGCCAAGGCAGGCGTCCCCCCCACCGCACCGGTCAAGCCGAGCCCGGGTGAGATCGCTGCAAGGCTGTCGGCCCGGCGCACGGAAAAAGCGCTCGCCGAGGGCAAGGTGAGGAGCGGCAAGAATGGAGGCGTGGAGCTGCGCAAGGTCGAGCTGACTCCCGCGGAAGCCGAGGCGCGCAAGACGCGGCTCAAGAATCTGATCGTACTGGGCAAGGAGAGAAGCTACCTCACCTACGCCGAGATCAACGACCACCTTCCCGACGACATCCTCGACGCCGAGCAAATCGAGGGCATCATCTCCATGATCAACGACATGGGGATCCAGGTGTACGACGAGGCCCCCGACGCCGAAACGCTGCTGATGTCGGAAGCGGCACCCACCACGGCCGCCGATGACGTCGACGAGGAAGCCGCCGAGGCGGCAGCGTCGACCCTCGACTCCGAATTCGGCCGCACGACCGACCCGGTGCGCATGTACATGCGCGAGATGGGCTCGGTCGAGCTTTTGACCCGCGAAGGCGAGATCGAGATCGCCAAGCGGATCGAAGAAGGCCTGAAGCACATGATCATGGCGATCTCGGCCTGCCCGATGACCGTCGCGCAGATCCTGGAGTTGGCTGCCAAGATCGAAAAGGACGAGCTCAAGGTCGACGACGTCGTCGACGGCTTGATGGATTTCAACGAGCAGCTCGAGGCGATGGATGATGAGGATGCGCTCGAGGAGCTCGACGAGGAAGAAGCCGACAGCGGCGCGATCGCGGCCGAGAATCTCGAGCGGCTGAAGGTCGCCGGCTTGCAGCGCTTCGCGGCGATCCGCCGGCTGTACACGCGCATGCTCGCGGTCCTGCAAAAGGAGGGCCACAAGGCGCCCAAGTACTTCGAGCTGCAAAAGAAGATTTCGGCCGAGCTCATGCAGATTCGTTTTGCCGCCCGCCAGGTCGAAAGACTGTGCGACAGCGTGCGCTGCGAGGTCGACAACATCCGGCAGATCGAGCGCAAGATCCAGGACCTCGTCGTCAACAAAGGTGGCATGCCGCGCCCGGACTTCATCAAGAAGTTTCCGGAGCACGAGACTTCGTTGCGCTGGATCGACCGCGAGATTGCCGCGCACCATCCGTTCGGCGAGTCGCTGGCCAAGTACCGGCAGGCGATTGTCGAGCAGCAGCAGAAGCTGCTCGACCTGCAGAAACGCGTGATGATCCCCTTGAAGGACCTGAAGGAGATCAACAAGCAGATGTCCACGGGCGAGGCGAAGGCGCGCAAGGCCAAGCGCGAGATGACCGAGGCCAACTTGCGCCTGGTGATCTCGATCGCCAAGAAATACACCAATCGCGGCCTGCAGTTCCTCGACCTCATCCAGGAAGGCAACATCGGCCTCATGAAGGCGGTCGACAAATTCGAATACCGCCGCGGCTACAAGTTCTCGACGTACGCCACGTGGTGGATCCGGCAGGCGATCACGCGCTCGATCGCCGACCAGGCGCGCACCATCCGCATCCCGGTGCACATGATCGAGAC
>DASXQW010000096.1:0-17867 GCA_036506975.1 Casimicrobiaceae bacterium
CCGCGCGGCGCAGCGGTCGCTGTTGGCCTTGTATGGTCCGTGCTGCAGCTCGGCAAGGTCGCGCCGTTCCTCTATTTCAATTTCTAAGAGCCTCTGTTGGAACTGCCACCGTCTCCCGGTCCCACGGTCGAGCGCGCGAGCAGCCGCTGGTTCGCCGGCGTGCTCGTCGCGACGATAATCTGTCTCGTCGCCGCAGCGGCGTTCGTCGTGTGGGTGGACCCGTTCCAGCAGTATCATCTGGCGTCGCGCTATCCGCCGCGGTTCTATTTCCTGCATCACCGTTACATCGATCCCGGGCTCGCCAAGAACCAGGCTTACGACACGGTCGTAAGCGGCTCGTCGATCATGGAGAACACGCGCAACGATTTCGTCGGGCGAGTTTGTGGCGGCTCGGCCGTAAATCTCTCCATGCCCGCGATGAGCGCGTCCGAGCAGCGGCTGATGATCGAGACGGCGCTGGCCGATCGCCCGCTCAAGCGGGTAATCATAGTGCTCGACTTCAACGAGTTCGCGGGAGGCGTCGAGGAGCGGCAGGACGTCGCCGGTCCGCTGCCGCGATTCCTCTACGACCGCAATCCCTTCAACGATCTGCCGTATCTGCTTTCATGGGACGTGATCGTGAAGTCCTGGCGCATCGTCAGGGGCGAAGCGAGCGAGAAATTCACGTCAGATCCAAACGCGGCGTGGTTCTGGGGCGATGTCGTCCGCTTCGGGCGAGATCAGGTGCTGCGCGGACTGGACATCGAGCATCTGAACGCGCGGTACCAGCAGCCGCAGCGGACGCTCGAGGACATGCGCGCGAGCTTCGAGCATAATCTGCTGCCGCTTTTCCGGAACCATCCCGATACCGAATTCGACCTCGTGTGGCCGCCGTACTCGATTCTGGCATGGCTGGACTTCGCGCAGCGCGATCAGGTGCGGGTGAGCCTGGATTTCAAGCGTTACGTGTTCGAAGCGACGCGAGCGCTGGCAAATGTCCGGATCACCGACCTGCAAAACGATGCCGCAATCACTCATGATCTCGGCCTGTATCATGATATCTATCACTTCGCCCCGGCGATCAACGAGCGCCTGGTCGAGGCGACGTGCAAAGGTCGCAGTCGCGTCAATGCGGGCAGCGTCGACGAATTTGAACGGCAATTGCGCGCGCAGGTGACGAAAGTCAATACGCCGGCGGGATTAGCGACGGTCATTGGTGCGCCTGATCGCGCGACGGGCGAAGCCACGCGGTAGATTCGAGCCGCCGTGTCATGAGAAGGGCCGAGTGTCAATGAACGGTTACGTACTCACTTATCACTCCCACCACGTTGTCGGCAACGACTACGCGCGGAACGACCATATCGCGCTTCCGGCGGATCTCGACCTCATCACCGACGCAGGCTGCAGGATTGTGTCGCTCGATGTGCTGGTCGATGCGTTCTTCAACGTAGCTGCCGCCGGCGACGGGAGCGGCGACGGAGAGCTGGTTGCGATTACGTTCGACGACGGTCCGATCTACGACGTCGAGGATTTCAGTCACCCGGAATTCGGCAATCAGCGCAGCTTCCTCGGCATCATGCGTGACTTCGTATCGCGGCGCGGCGAGAAGGCGCAGCCGGAGCTGAGTGCCACGAGCTTTGTCATCGCTTCGCCGGACGCGCGGCGCGTCATCGAGGCGACGTACGATGCCGACTACACGTACATAGGCCCGGGCTCGATGACTGATGAGTGGTGGAACCGGGCAATCGATACGGGACTCATTTCGATTGCCAATCACAGCTGGGACCACCTGCATCCGGCCTTACCTACCGTTGCGCACTCACGTCAGGTCAAGGCAGATTTCACTCGGGTCCTCACGGACGAGGATGCCGATGCGCAAATCGCCGCCGCGTGCCGATTCATCGCAGCGCGCACCGGCGGCAGAAGCGCTCCATTTTTTGCTTTTCCGTTCGGGCATTACAACACGTTTCTAACGGAAACGTATCTGCCGTCGCATGCACATCAGATCGGTCTGCGCGCCGCATTCACCACCGAGCCGGGATCGATCAGCGGCAGCGAGAATCCATGGTGTCTGCCGCGCTATGTCTGCGGGCACGACTGGAGACATCCGGAAGAGCTGGCGGCGATACTGGGCACAACCTGATCTGCAGCACGCGCCGGGCCGCTTTCGCCTAAAACGCCCCGATCGCGGCAATGCGGTCCTCGAGCTCGCGCTTCTGCGTATCTGAAAAGTCGGCGTTCCACTTCACGATAATGTATCGGTGGCGCGTCGGTTGATAGCCTGCCCGGAGGCAGGCGGCATGAGCCTTTTTGTCGCCGCAATACCCGAACCACGCTACAGAGTCGGTCAGTTCACGAAACGCGGTCTCCAGCGTGATTTGCGCAATTCCGCCGCGTTCGCGGCATGCGACCCAATGTTCTCTCGACAGGCGCCGATAGAAGTCGCTCCGCACACACAGGCCACCGCAGAGATAGCAGTCGGCGTAGCGAATCCAGTTGCAGAAGCCGACGGGTTCGACGTGCGCTTCGGACCATTTGTAGAACGCGACTTGCTGCCGCCAGTTCTCGGGCGGCGTCGGTATCGACAGACCGGCGTTTTCGCGCGGAACCGGAAATGGAATGGCGAATGATTCATAGAACAGATTGGCCGCGAAATATTGCGCGTTCCCAAAGAAAGCGAGATGAAGCGACTCATCGAAGCTGGTCATTTTGACGTTTTGGGACTCCGAGGGTGCTCGCTCATGCCGGCGCCTCGGGCTGCACGGCGTAGGTGAACGAGTCGGCGAAGAATTCATTTGCCGGCAGACCGCGCTGGGTCGTGAAATCTTCCCTGGCGACGTCGATCATCGCAGGCCCGCCGCAGGCGTAGACCTGATAGCCCGAGAGGTCGGGAAAATCGGCCATCACCGCCTTGTGCACGAAGCCGGTCCGCCCGGGCCACTCGTCCTCCGCTAGCGGATCGGACAGCACCGGAATGAAGCGGAAATCGCGGTGCTGCTCCTGCCACCTCCCGGGCAGATCGGGAAGATAGAGATCGCGCAACGAGCGCACGCCCCAATAGAGGACCATCGGCCGCTCGATTTCGTGATGCAGCGCGTGCCCGATGACCGCCTTGATCGGCGCGAAGCCGGTGCCGCCGGCGACGAAGATGATCGGCTTGTCGGACTCTTCGCGCAGATAGAACGTCCCCAGCGGCCCTTCGAAGCGGAGGATTTCGCGGCCCTTGAATTCGTTGAAGAGCTGACCGCTGAACAGTCCACCCGGTACGTGGCGCACGTGCAGTTCGAGCAGCGCGTCGTCTTCGGGCGGCGTAGCGAGCGAAAAGCTCCGCCGCCGGCCGTCCTTGAGCAAGAGGTCGATGTACTGCCCGGCGAGATACTGCAGGCGCTCGTTCGCCGGCAGCTTGAGCGACACGATTGCGACATCGGGCGCGGCCTTGTCGATCTTCTCGATCCGGCATGGCAGCTTGCGGATCTGGATATCGCCGGCGCGGCGGACTTCGCGCACTTCGATGGTGAGCGGCGTCTTCGGCCTGGCGACGCAGAAGAGCGCCAGCCCTCGCGCTTTTTCCGCGTCGCTGAGCGTGCCGCGCTGGTGCGCGCCGTAGTCGACCGCGCCGTCGAGAATCTTGCCCTTGCAGGTGCCGCAGGCGCCGTTGCGGCAGCCGTAGGGGATCATCAGGTCCGCGCGCATCGCGGCGGCGAGCACGGTTTCGCCGTCGTCGCAGGCGAAGCTGTGCTCGCTGGGTTTTATGGTAATCTGGAACGGCATCGATTCGTTGGCTTGCAGCGTCGTTCCGCGCAGGGCACCAAAGTGATACGGGTATTGTTGATTGGCTGCGGCGACATCGCCCTGCGCACTGCCGAGCTCTTGCGCGGCAGGGTTCGGCTCTACGGCCTCACGCGAAGGCCGGAGGACATTCCCAAGCTGCGCCGACGGGGCATCGTTCCGATCCTCGGCGATCTCGATCGCTCTCACAGTCTCGAGCGCCTGCGCGCGGCACCTTTCGCGGTGCTGCATTTCGCGCCACCGCCGGGCGAGGGCCGCGACGATCCGCGCACCATGCGGCTCATCGCCGCGCTGACAAAGGCGCGGATTATACCCCACCACTTCGTCTACATCAGCACCAGCGGGGTCTACGGCGATTGCGCTGGCGCACGTGTGACCGAAACGCGGCCGCGCCGCAGCCAGACGCCGCGCGCACGGCGGCGGGTCGCCGCGGAAGATCGTTTGCGGCGCTGGGCGAAGCGCTACGGCGTCAAGCTCGCGATCCTGCGCGCCCCCGGTATCTACGCCGCGACGCGCCTGCCCCTCGAGCGCTTGCGGCAGGGAACACCGGTGCTGCGGTCCGAGGACGACGTGTTCACCAATCATGTGCACGCCGACGATCTGGCGCGCGCAGCCGTCGCCGCCGCGTTTCGCGGCAAGCCGAATCGTGCATACAACATTGCCGACGACGGCGAAATGCAGATGGGCAACTGGTTCGATGCGGTCGCCGATGCGTTTGCCCTGCCGCGCCCGCCGCGGATCTCGTGGGAAGAAGCAGAGACTCGCATCGCGCCGCAGCTCCTGTCGTTCATGAGCGAGTCGCGGCGGCTGTCCAACGCGCGCATGAAGCGCGAGCTGCGCGTGCGCTTGCGCTATCCGACGCCGCAGGCGTTGCTTGCCGAAATCGCGCCGCGCGACCTCAAGAAGCAGCTCAATCTACCACTGTGACCGACCCTTCTGCTTCTGCGGTACCGCAGCGCACGCGCTGGCAGAAGATCGCCGCGCGCCTCGACGCCTACGAGCGGTTGATCCGCCTCGACAAGCCGATCGGCACCTTGCTGCTGCTATGGCCGACGCTCACCGCGCTGTGGATTGCCTCGTCGGGCTCGCCGTCATGGATCGTCGTCGGCATCTTCGTCGTCGGCACGCTGCTGATGCGCTCGGCGGGTTGCGCGGTCAACGATTACGCGGACCGCTATTTCGACGCGCATGTCGAGCGCACTGCGCAGCGGCCGCTGGCGCGGCGCGAGATCGAGCCCTGGGAAGCGCTCGCGGTCGGCGCCGTGCTGGCCGCGTGCGCGTTCCTGCTGCTGCTGCGCTTCAACCGGTTCACCATCCTGCTCTCGATTCCCGCGCTCGCGATTACGATCGCGTATCCTTTTTTCAAGCGTTTTTTCGAGCTGCCGCAGGCATTTCTCGGGATCGCCTTTTCCTTCGGCATTCCGATGGCCTACGCGGCGGTCTTCGGCTTCGTGCCGGCAACCGGGTGGTGGCTTTTCACCGCCAACCTGTTCTGGGTCATGGCCTACGACACCGAGTATGCGATGGTCGATCGCGAGGACGATATCAGACTGGGGCTCAAGACCTCGGCGATTGCGTTCGGCCGCTTCGACGTGCTTGCGGTGATGCTTTGCTACGCGGTCTACCTCGGGATGCTGACGTGGATCGGAGACACGGTAGGCCTCGGGCCGCTGTTCTATGCCGCAGTTCTTGTCGCGTTAGCGCTTGCGCTGTGGCACTTTTGGCTGATCCGCAGACGCGAGCGCGCAGGCTGCTTCCGCGCGTTTCTGGGCAATCACTGGCTCGGGCTTGCGATATTTGCCGGCACTGTCGCCGACTACGCCGTGCGCTCGCAGCGCTGGCCGCGCTGGCCGATGTAAGCCGGGCATCGCTGCGCTCAGCCCGGGCTACGACGATTCCGATGTGTAGCCCGGGCTGAGCGCGAAGCGCGATGCCCGGGGCGGCGCTTCGAATCGACGTGAGTCCCAGTACGAGCTACGCGCGCATTACCGTGAGGAGCAGCACATGGATTTGCAACTGAGGAATCGCATCGTCGTCGTGACTGGAGCGAGCAAGGGCATCGGCTGGGCGTGTGCCGAGGCATTCGCGCACGTGGGTTCGAAAGTCGTGCTGGTATCGCGCAGTCAGGCGAACCTCGACACGGCGCTCGCGCGCTGGCCGAAGGGCGCGCCGGCGCCGGTCGCAATCGCTGCCGACCTGACGCGAGCCGAGGAAGCCGAACGCATGGCCACGATGGCCGAGGAAACCGTCGGACCGATCGCGATCCTCGTGAACTCGGCCGGCGCCGCGCGCCGGTATGCGCCGGCCGATCTCGACGCCGAGGCGTGGCATGACGCCATGGATGCGAAATTTTTCAGCTACATTCACGCCATCGATGCGGTGCTCGAGCGGATGCTCGGTCGCGGCCGCGGCGCGATCGTCAACATCATCGGCATGGGTGGCAAGGTCGCGAGTCCGGTGCATCTGCCCGGCGGCGCGGCGAACGCGGCGCTGATGCTGGCGACGGTCGGTCTGGCCGCAGCGTTCGGGCCGAAGGGCATCCGCATCAACGCCATCAATCCGGGGGCTACGCTGACCGGTCGAGTGCAGGAAGGCCTGAAAGCCGAGTCGAAGATGACCGGGTTGAGCGAGGCCGAGCTGCTCGAGCGCAATCAGGCGCGAATTCCGCTCGGCCGGCTTGGCACGCCCGAAGAAGTCGCGCAGGTTGCCTTGTTCCTCGCCTCGGACCAAGCGAGCTATGTCACCGGCGCCATCGTGCCGATGGACGGAGGAAGCGGTTCGGTGATCTAGCGGCGAGCGGTTCGCCGCCGCGTCGGGCGACGCAGCAGTGCGGTGCCGAGCAGGGCGAGCAATGTTGTCATCGCGATGAGCGCGACGGGCGACAACGTAGGGATCGATGCGGCAAGATCTGCGGGCAAGGCCCGGAACACCCTGCCAGTCGTGCAATCGAAAACGAGCGTACTGACAAAGCTGATCGAGCCGGTCCGATTGGGGCCCGTATAGGTGGTGATGGTGATCGTGATCTTCGTGTTCGGCGGCAAGCCGCCGCCGAACGGCTTGATCTGAAACGCTGGGTAAACCGCGTTGTAGGCCCCGATGTTGGCGCCGGTCTCGTCGGTAAATTCCTCGATGGTGCCCACGCCGGGCGCCGTGACCGTGACGTCCGCCGAGGCAAGCCCGGTGACGTTGATGAATGTATTGACGTTGAACGCGCTGCCGCCGCAGCTGCCGGCGAGCGTGGGCTGCTTGCGCAGCAGCTCGATCGATGGCAGCTTCGCTGCGGTGGTGCCGGGAGCTGCTACTTGCGGAAGCGTGGGCGGCGACGCCGTGCCCGCAGATGCAGCGAAGCCCGCCGTTGCCCACGACAGGACGACGACTCCCGACCAGGCCTTGAGCGCGGCCACGACCGTTCGCAAGCGTTGATCTCCTCGGGCGATGTGGGCTCCCGGAGGAGCCCACGCAAACCAGCATAGCGGTTGGCTGTTGCGGCGGTCCAGCCGCGGGCGCGGATAATACCGCGTCTCGGCCCGACTGTGGCGGCGAAACCACGGGGGGTGTCGTCGTCTCCCGACAGATTTCGGCATTCTGGGCTGTTTTGCTCGTATTGCTTGGATGAGATGCTCTGCGCGGGCCGTACCGTGCCGTGCACGGAGTGGCTGGTAAGATGGCCGCGCGCCCGTGCTGCGCGCCAAATCCACGATGAAATACTCCGACCTCCGCGATTTCCTCGCCCAGCTCGAAAGCCGGGGCGAACTGAAACGCATCGCCGTCGAGATCGATCCGCGGCTGCAGATGACGGAGATCTGCGATCGCGTGCTGAAAGCGAACGGCCCCGCGCTGCTGTTCGAAAAGCCGAAGGGCTTTGCTGGTTCGGGCGGGCGTCCGCAGATCCCGGTGCTGGGCAATCTTTTCGGCACGCCGCAGCGCGTGGCCTTAGGGATGGGCGAAGAGTCGGTCGCCGCGTTGCGCGAAGTTGGCAAGCTGCTCGCGTTTCTCAAGGAGCCTGAGCCGCCGAAGGGATTGAAGGACGCTTGGCAGAACACGCGGCCGGTGTTCCTGCAAGTCATGCACATGACGCCGAAGGAACGCTCCGCGGCGCCGTGCCAGGAGATCGTGTGGGAAGGTACGGAGCTCGATCTCGCGCGCCTGCCGGTGCAGACCTGCTGGCCCGGCGATGTCGCGCCGCTGATCACCTGGGGACTCACCGTCACGCGCGGCCCGCTCAAGCAGCGCCAGAACCTGGGCATCTACCGGCAGCAGGTGCTCGCGAAGAACAAGTTGATCATGCGCTGGCTGCCGCATCGGGGCGGTGCCCTCGACTTTCGCGATCATGCCCTCGCGTCGCCGGGGAAGCCGTTTCCGGTCGCGGTCGCGCTCGGGGCCGACCCGGCGACGATTCTCGGCGCGGTGACTCCGGTGCCCGACACGCTGTCCGAGTATCAGTTCGCAGGGCTCTTGCGCGGCGCGCGCACCGAGATCGTGAAGTGCATCACGCACGGCCTGCAAGTGCCGGCTTCGGCCGAGATCGTGCTCGAAGGCTTCATTCGACCCGACGCCGGTGACCCGTCCGGCTACGAAACTGCGCTGGAGGGACCTTTCGGCGATCACACCGGTTACTACAACGAGGTCGAGCGTTTCCCGGTGCTCACGCTCGAACGCATCACCATGCGCCGCGATCCGATCTATCACTCGACCTATACCGGCAAGCCGCCCGACGAGCCCGCGGTGCTCGGAGTGGCGCTGAACGAAGTCTTCGTGCCGCTGCTGCAGAAGCAGTTTCCGGAAATCTCGGACTTCTACCTGCCGCCGGAGGGTTGCTCGTACCGGCTGGCCGTCGTCAGCATGAAAAAGCAGTATCCGGGGCACGCGAAGCGGGTGATGTTCGGTGTCTGGAGCTTCCTGCGGCAGTTCATGTACACCAAGCTCATCATCGTCACCGACGACGACGTGAACGTCCGCGACTGGAAGGAGGTCGTGTGGGCGCTATCGACTCGCGTCGACGCCGCGCGCGACACGCTGATCATCGAGAACACACCGATCGACTATCTGGACTTCGCCTCGCCGGTCGCCGGCTTGGGCAGCAAGATGGGTATCGACGCCACGAACAAGTGGACGGCCGAGACGCAGCGCACTTGGGGCCGCCCGATCGCGATGGACGACGCCGTCAAGCGTCGCGTCGATGCGCTGTGGAAAGAGCTTGGCCTTTAGGCGACGGTTTTTTGTAGGGCCTAATTCATTCGGCCGCGCCGGTCGATCTGACGCCGCGTGCGAATAAATTCGCACCTGCGTGCTATTCGCGAGTCCGCCAGGCGCGCGCGAAGCGGAAGACCACCAGCGCGACCGCGCCGAATCGCGCGATGCGAGCCAGCCGTTTCCAGCCGAACAGGCGTGCCACCGTACTGGCCAGCGCGATCGCCGCTGCGGGGCGCGCAATCGCGCCGCCTACGAGGCCGGCCGGGCGCAGCGCGTCGCGCGCGTCGCCGGCGTGCAACGCGAGCTGCATGCGCTGCAGTTGTGACTGCGCGACCAGGATCTGCTTGCGCGCCGCCAGGTGTTCCAGCGATCGGCTCATCGGGCAGCGCTCATGGTTTCCTTCGCATCGCTTCCGCGTCGCGCTCCAGCTCCGCGAGCGTCGCCGCGAACGGTCGCCCATGCGCCTGCAGTTGCTGCTTCAGGGCGAGCACCGCGCCGCCTGCAATCAGGGCATGGAAGATCGCCACACCGGCCACCGCAGCCAGGGGATGACTGTCCCAAAGCCAGACCACGACCCAAGCCGAAACCGCGACCAGAGCGAAGCAGCCAAACATTGTTGCGACGACGATCAGCACCAGCATGTTCTTGATACGCTCGCGCTCCTCCTCGAGCTCGACCGTGGCAAGCTCGAGGCGCGTGCGCAGCAACGCAACCGCGGTCGCGGCCATGCCGGAAAGCGCGGCGGCGAGCCCCGCGGCGGGCCGCTCTGCGCCGGGTTCGGTCACGGAACGCTACCGGCGGCTGACCACCAACCCGACCAGAAAGCCGATCGCCGCGGCGACACCGATCGCCTGCCACGGGTTGTCGCGCACGTAGTCGTCGGTCGCGCGGGCCGCAGCCTTGGCGCTGTCGATCGCGTCGTCCTGCATATCCTGGAGGCGCATCTTGGCCGAGCGCAGCTTGGTTTCGACCTGCGAGCGCAAATCGCTCGCCTTTTCGCCCGACTCCTTGGCGGCCTGCTTGAGCAGCGTCTCCGCCTCCACCAGCACGTCGGAGAAATCCTTGACCAATGCCTCGCGGCTGCGTTCGAATTTTGCGGCAGTCATGTCGATCTTCCTTGAAGTGAAGGGCGGCGCGGTGGGGTCGCGCCGGATCGCGTATTATGTACTATCGCCGAACGGCCGCAATCAGCCGGCGTCCGACAAGCCGGCGGGAAAATTATGCCTCCGTTGAAGCTGCCCGCTCTCGATCCCGCGGCCGTGCCGGAAGTGCGCGGGTCGAGCTATCCCGAACCTTTCCGCTCGCGCATGGGTGACCGGGTCAAGCGCCGCCTGGGCGAGGCCTGCGGCTTGACCAAGTTCGGCGTCAATCTGGTCACGCTCGGCGCTGGCGGCCAGTCGGCGCTCCGCCACTGGCATACGCTCGAAGACGAGTTCGTCTATGTGCTCTCCGGTGAGGTCGTGCTCGTCAGCGAGGCGGGCGAACAGACCTTGGGCGCGGGCATGTGCGCGGGCTATCCGGCGGGGAAGCGCGACGCGCACCATTTCGTCAACCGCGGCACGGCACCCGCGGTGTATCTCGAGGTCGGCAATCGCATCGACGGCGACAATGCGTTCTACCCCGACGACGATCTGATGTGGTGCGATGGCGGCGAGGGGGCGTACGGCGCGCACAAGGACGGCCGGCGCTATCCCGATTGAGGCCTGCGGCTTCGCTTCGCCGGCGCGGTCGCGAAGTCGAAAACAAATGCAAGCAAGGGAGACCGAAAAATGACCGATACGCCTGCTCCGCCCGCTGTGCCTTCCGCGTCTCTGATCTCGACGACGCTCGTCGTGTACGCGCTCTTCGGTGTCGCGGCGCTGTTAGGGCTCATGTCCTCGGGCTTTCCGTTGATCGCGCCGCTGTTCGGCATCGTCGGCATCATCGGCATCATTCTTGCCTATGTGAAGCGCGGCGAGGCGACGGGCACGTGGCTCGCTTCGCACTATCGCTGGCTGATACGCACCTTCTGGTACTCGTTGCTGTGGGGTTGCATCGGGGCGATCATCTTCGTGCTGCTCGCGATCGTTCTGATCGGACTGGTCGTCGGCTACATAATCTGGGTCGCGACCACGATCTGGGTGCTCTACCGCTTGATCCGCGGCTACGTGCTGTTCAAGGATAGCCAGCCCGTGGCCGGCATGTGATGTGGGCCGGATTTGTCCGGCCGTTCATCGCGACGCTCCGTCGTGCATTCCGGCGTGGATCTGCTCCACGAGCAGATCGAGCGCCCGCTGCGCGCGGCCCGCATTGCGATGGTTGACGAAGCAGACGACGACATAGCGCCGGTCGGCCGGCCCCAGGACGTAACCGGCGAGTGCGCGCACGCCTTCGAGCGATCCGGTCTTGAGCAAGGCCTGGTCGGCGACGTCGTCGTCGACGAAACGCTTGCGCACCGTGCCGTCGGTGGCTGCCACGGCAAGCGAGCTCGCGAAATCGCTGCGCACTCTGCTTGCATCCGCGGCGAGCAGCAGCCGGGCCATGCTCTGCGCCGCGATGCGCTCGCGTCGCGACAGGCCCGATCCATTCTCCATGACAAGCTCCGGAAAGCCGAGCTTTCGCTTGGCGAGCCAACGCCGCACCGCCTCGGTCGCGTGCGCCGTCGTCGCGGGCGGCGCATGCGCGGTCGTCGCCAGCGTCAGGAACAACTGTCGCGCCATCACGTTGTTGGAAAGCTTGTTGATGTCGCGCACCGCGTCGTAAAGGGGCGGCGACTGCAGCGTCGCGATCGGCTTCGCTACCGTCGGCGCACGGCCTTCGCGCACGCCGCCGGCAAACGTTCCGCCGGCTTCCCTCCAGTAGCGCGCGAACATCGCAAGCACGTAGTGCGGATGGTCGAGGAGCGCCACGTACCAGTCGCGCTCGCCGCAGGAGGCCGCGTAGCGGCCGCCGAAAGTGGCACCCGCGGCGTCGGCGCGATTGTCGAAGCTTGCGCCAAGCGCCGAGCGCCAGTCACCGCAGTCTCCCGCGACAAGCCGCGGTGCGCTGCGCAGCGCAACGCTGTCGAGCGCGGGCTCGATCCGCACTTCGGTCGCGTCGCCGGCTGCACTCGGAGCGAATACGAAGCGTACGCTCTTGAAGTTGACAAGCAGCGCGTCGGGGCCGACGTTGTAGGGCTTGAGCGGCTCGGCGTCGAACGCCGCCGCATCGTGCGCGACGGGCGCGAAATAGCTGCGGTCGAGCACGAGGTCGCCGCGGATCGCGGTGAGCCCGGTCGCGCGCAACGAGGCGATCAGTGCCTGGAATTGCTCGATCGTGATCTTTGGATCGCCGTATCCCTTAAGCACGAGATCGCCCTCGAGCGTCGAGCCGAGCAGCGGCCCACCGGCGAACGCTTCCGTCTTCCAGCGGTAATCGGGCCCGAGCAGCTCGAGGGCAGCAAAAGTCGTCACGAGCTTCATCGTCGAGGCCGGATTCATCGGCTTGCGCGGCTGATGCGACACGAGCGGGCGCGCGCTTCCGGCCTCGCGCACATAGGCACTGACCGCGGAGAGCGGAATGCCCTCGTCGAGAAAGGCGCGGGCGACGGCGCGCGGCAGCGCAGCGTTCGCGTCCGCCGCCACGAGCCACGCCGCCAGCGCGACCGCAGGGCCGAGTACGCGAATCAGGCGCATGCCACGATCTCCAGCGTGCGCTCGGCGAGAAGGGCCATCTCTGCGTCTTCGAGCACATAGGGAGGCATCCAGTACACCGTGTTGCCGATCGGCCGCAGCAGCAATTCCCGAGCGAGTGCCTCGGCGAAGAACCAGCGCGAAAAGTCGGGCTGCGCAGAATCGACCTCGAAGGCCCAGATCATGCCGAGATGGCGAAAGTTCCGAACCTTGGCATGTGCGGCGAGCGGCTGCGCCAGCGCGTCGAGCCTGGCCGCGCGATCGCGATTGCGCGCGAGCACGTATTCGTCGCGGAACAGATCGAGCACCGCCAGTGCGGCACGGCAGGCGAGCGCGTTGCCGGTATACGAATGCGAGTGCAGGAAGCCGCGGGCGGCATCATCGTCGTAGAACGCCGCGTAAACCTCGTCGGTCGTCAGCACGACCGAAAGCGGCAGGTAGCCGCCGGTGATGCCCTTCGACAGGCAGAGAAAGTCGGGCGCGATCTCGGCTTGCTCACAGGCGAACATCGTGCCTGTTCGACCGTAACCGGTCATGATCTCGTCGGCGATCAGATGCACCTCGTAGCGCGTGCAGAGCTCGCGGGCGCGCGCGAGGTACACCGGGTCGTACATCGCCATCCCGGTCGCACCTTGCACCAGCGGCTCGACGATAAGCGCCGCGATGCTTTTGTGGCGCTCGGCGAAGAGCGCTTCGAGGGCGGCCGCCGCGCCGAGCGCGTGGTCGCGCGCCGACGCGCCGGGCGCGGCAAGCCGCGCGTCCGGCGACGGCACGGTGATGCCAGCGCGAAGGAGCGGCGCGTACACATCGCGAAACAGTGCGACATCGGTGACCGCGAGCGCGCCCAGCGTCTCGCCGTGATATCCGTGCTCGACGCTGACGAAGCCGGTCTTCTCCGGCCGGTCGCGATTGCGCCAGTAGTGAAAGCTCATCTTGAGCGCGATCTCGACCGCCGAAGCGCCGTCCGAGCCGTAGAAGCAATGCCCCAGCCGTGCCGGCGCGAGCGCGGCCAACCGCTCCGAGAGCTCGATCACCGGACGATGCGTGAATCCGGCGAGCATGACGTGCTCCAGCTCGGCGAGCTGGACGCCGATGGCGGCGTTGATCGCCGGGTGGCCGTGCCCGAACAGATTAACCCACCACGAGCTTACCGCGTCGAGATAGCGCCGCCCGTCGAAATCGTAGAGCCACGGCCCGTTAGCGCGGGCGACCGGCACCAGCGGCAACGTCTCGTGCAGCTTCATCTGCGTGCAAGGATGCCAGACGGCGGCGCGGCTGCGCGCGAGCCAATCGGCGTTGCTCACCAAAGTCATTCCCGGAAAAGATGGAAACTCAACCGGCCACCCGGCGCCGGCCGTACGCAATGCAGCACGGACCTCGCCGGCAAAGGGATCGGCGGCGCCCGAGAGCCTATCGTCCAGCATGACGGGCAGGGAAGGCGCGGTCGATGCATCGTGGCGCCGCAAGGCTTCGCGCCATTATACTGAGGCGGGGAATCGAACCCATGCCCCGGGGAACAACGCGGGTTGACAGCCTGTTTGCCGTTGAATTACAACGTACCGTGCGCGCGCTGCAAGCGATGGCAGTGGATGAAACAGGAGGCCGGTACAGCAGCGCGGCGATCGCGCTGCACTGGTTGACCGCCGTCCTGATCGTGGCCAACGTAACGCTCGGGTTGTCGATGGTCCCGCTGCCGATTATCCCGCGGAAGTTGCAGTGGTACGCTTGGCACAAATGGATCGGCATTACGGTGTTTCTCTTGACTTGCGCGCGGCTCGGCTGGCGCTGGATCTATCCAGCCCCGCCCCCCGTGGCGATGCCTGAATGGCAGCGCCGGGCCGCGGAGGTGACGCAGATGCTGATGTACGCGCTGCTGCTGGCGATCCCGGTATCGGGCTGGCTCTACAGCTCGGCGACGGGGGTGCAGGTGGTCTATCTGGGCCTGGTTCCTTTGCCCGATTTGGTCCCCGCCGACAAGGCGCTGGCCGGCGTGCTCAAGACGACCCACGTGGCATTGAACTTCGCCCTGTTCGCACTGGTCTGCGTCCATACGGCGGCCGCCCTCAAGCATCATTTCGTCGACCGCGACCTCGCGCTGATGCGCATGCTCCCGCGAACCCGGCCGAAAGGAAGCATTGGATGATGGTTCTGTTGCGTTCGTTTATCCCGTCGCTCGGAGCGCTCTTGCTCGCTGCCGGCCATGCCGATGCGCAGGGCCTGCTGATCGACAAGAGCGAGATCCGCTTCGTCTCCAAGCAGTTGGGCGTCAACGTCGAGGGGCGGTTCCGCAAGTGGAAGGCCAACATCGTGTTTCTGCCGAAGGACCTTGCCAAGTCGAAGGCGGAGTTCGAAATCGATCTCGGCAGCATCGATCTCGCCAGCGACGAATCGGAAACCGAGATCAAGAGTCCGCTATGGTTCAACACGGCGAAGTTCCCGGTCGCGCGTTTCGCCTCGACCTCGATCAAGAACGTAGGCGGCGACAAGTACGAAATCGCTGGGAAGCTCACGCTCAAGGGCGTCACCAAAGACGTCGTGGTGCCGATCGCGCTCAAGAAGGATGCGACCGGCAACAGCGTCGCCGAGGGCAGCTTCCCATTGAAGCGCTTCGACTATAAGATCGGCGAAGGCATGTGGTCCGACACCGAGATGGTCGCCGACGACGTCGTTGTCCGGATTCGGATGGTGCTGCCCCCTGTGGCATAGTTTCTGGAACAAGGCGAGCCGGCAGCCTGCGTTTGGGTTCCGGCGATGCAGTTGGCGCGAGCGGCCGCTGAACGGGACGTTGATCCCGTTATTTCACCGCTTCGCGTCGATCAGGAGGAAAAAGCTATGTGGGCTCGTTTTGCCGTCGCTGCGCTGTCGGTGGTCTTTGCCGGTTCCGCCTCGAGCCAAGAAAACTACCGGGTCGACCCCCTGCACACGGCGGCGACCTTCTCGGTAAGCCATCTTGGCCTGTCGCTGCAGCGCGGGAGCTTCGGCAAGACGACCGGTATGGTGATACTCGACCGCAGCGCTCGAAACGGCTCGATCGATGTGGCGATCGACGCGGCTTCAGTGACGTCGGGCAGCTCGTCGCGCGAGACGATGCTCAAAGGCGAGGACTATTTCAACGTCGCCCAGTTTCCGAGCATCACCTTCAAGTCAACCAGCCTGAAGTTCGATGGAGACCGCGTCGTGAGCGCCGACGGCGAACTGACGATACGCGGTGTGACCAAGCCGGT
Organism: Casimicrobiaceae bacterium; assembly: GCA_036506975.1. Taxonomy (GTDB): domain Bacteria; phylum Pseudomonadota; class Gammaproteobacteria; order Burkholderiales; family Casimicrobiaceae; genus PALSA-1003. The sequence continues at coordinate 15,836 of DASXQW010000096.1, forward strand.
CACGCTGGCGGTGGCCGATTTCAAGTGCGCCATCCATCCCGCTACCAAAAAGCCGGCCTGCGGTGCCGAAGTCACGGCGAGCGTCAAGCGCTCCGACTTCGGCATGACGAAAAACCAGGCCTCGACCTCCGACGACGTGAACATCGCCATAGCGATCGAGGCGATACAGCAGTAATCGGAAGCCGGACACCCGTTCCCACGCTTGGCGGCAAACGGAAGCAAGGCCGAAGGTTGCTGAAGGTGGGGATGCAGGAACAAATAGGCTGCGGCGCCTGTTCTCTATGGCGGCCGCGGCAACCGCGCTTTTCTGTCCACAGGAGACGACATGACCAAGCTACGTGCCGCTGCGATCGTGGCGCTGGCGCTCGCAACCACCGCAGGCCGCGCTGCCGCGCAGGAGACTTACACGATCGATCCCGTACACTCGCAGCCGATATTCGAAGCCCGGCACCTGGGCTTTTCGCAGCAGCGCGGGTCGTTCTCCAAGTCGACGGGCAAGATCACGCTCGACCGGGCCGCGAAGAAAGGGACGGTCGAAGTCGTGATCGATACGACGTCGATCAAGACCTACGACCCCAGGCTCGACGAGCAGATGAAGAGTGAGAACTTCTTCAATGTCGCCAAGTATCCGACGCTGACGTTCAAGGGAAACAACGTCGTTTTCGACGGCGATCGCATCGTCCAGGTCGACGGAGAATTGACGATGCTGGACGTGACCAAACCGGTCAGCCTGAAGGTGGCGAACTTTGTCTGCGGCGAACACCCGATGAACAAGAAGCCGATGTGCGGCGCCGAGGCAACGACGACCATCATGCGTTCGGAATGGGGCATGAAATACGCCCTCCCGAAAGCGGTCAGCGATGAGATCAAGCTCACCATCCCGATCGAAGCGTATAAGGATTAGCGAGCCATTCACTGCCGGCGCCGCGACGTTGCTGGCGCTCGGCTTTGCGGCTTCGGCCGCCGCGGCGTCGGTCGTCTACCGCATCGAGCCCGAGTTTAGCTACGCCGAGTTCGCGGTCAGCCATATCGGACTTTCCAGGCAGCGCGGGCACTTTTCCCGGACGAATGGCACCATCGTGCTCGATCCGGAACAACACTCGGGCAGCGTGGATTTCACCGTCGATGCGGCGTCTGTGGATACCGGCTGGAACGTGCGGGACGAATTCCTGCGCGGCGAGGCGATGTTCGATGCCGCGCATTATCCCGTCGTCCGCTTTCGTTCGACGCAGCTCGTCTTCGACCGCGAGCGCCTGATCGGTGTCGCCGGCGAGCTGACGTTGCGCGACGTGACGCGCCCGGTGGCGCTCAAGGTCGAGCGGCTCGAGTGCGGCAAGGAACCGGACAGCGGGCGCGACGGTTGCGGCGCCGGGGTCGCAACCTCGATCAGGCGCTCGGACTTCGGAATGAATTACGCGCTTACGCTGATCGGCGATGAGATCGATCTGTCGTTCCAGGTCACCGCATTCCGCGTTGGTTCTCAGGGCGACGCGGAGCGGCCGTAGGGACCGTGGCGTGAGAGCTGACGGTACGTGCGAATGAATTCGCACCTACGAGAAGCGTCGGTTTCGTAGGGCCGGATTCATCCGGCCGCTGCGGTACCTACGAATGAATTCGCACCTAGGAGCGCCATTGCTCAGCGAACCACGATCGGTGCGGCGCGGGCGAGCCGCCCGATCGCGTCCCAGTTCCAGTCGATGCCCAGTCCGGGTTCGGGCGAAGGATAGGCGCGGCCGTCGCGGATCTCGAGTTCTCTTTCCGTGATTGTCTCGAGCTGCGGGATGTACTCGACCCAGCGTCCGTTCGGTACTGCGCAGCACAGGCCCACATGCAATTCCATCAGAAAGTGCGGGCAGACCGCGACGTTGAACGCCTCGGCCAGGTGCGCGACCTTGAGCCACGGCGTGATACCGCCGATGCGCGCGACATCGACCTGCACGATCGAGCACGCGCCCGCCTGCAAATAATCCTTGAACTGGCTCGCGCTGTAGAGCGACTCGCCGACGGCGATGGGGACCGACGTGTGGCGCGC
>DASXQW010000097.1:0-1885 GCA_036506975.1 Casimicrobiaceae bacterium
GCCACGCCCCAGGGCACGATCAAGAAGGGCGAGGTCGTCAAGGCGGTCGTCGTCCGCACGAAAAAGCCTTTCGGGCGCGACGACGGCACCTCGATCGCCTTCGACGAGAACGCCGCCGTGATCATCGATGCCCAGAACAACCCGCGCGGCACCCGCATCTTCGGGCCAGTGGCCCGCGAGCTGCGCGAGAAGAACTTCATGAAGATCGTCTCACTCGCACCGGAGGTCCTCTGATGGCTCACGGCATGAAGATCCGCAAGGGCGACCTCGTTCAGGTGCTCTCGGGCAAGGACCGCGGCAAGCAGGGCCGCATCATCGAGGCCGATCCGCGCAAGGGGCGCGTCATGGTCGAGAACCTCAATCTCGTCAAGAAGCACCGCAAGCCGCGCCCGCTCAAGGACTCGAGCCGGATGGGCCAGACCCAGATCCAGCCGGGAGGCGTGATCGAGCTGACCGCGCCGCTCCCAGTCTCGAGCGTGATGCTCGTCTGCCCGACGTGCAACCGGCCCAGCCGGGTCGGCTACGAGTTCCGCGAGGACGAGAAGGGGCGCCGCGTCAAGGTTCGAGTCTGCAAGCGGGCCGACTGCGGGGAGGTGCTCGACCGTTAATGGCGCCCTGCCTCGCATCTCGCATCCTCCGGATCGTTGCGAACCCTCGCCTCGCGGCGTCCTCGGTCGCACCCGTATACGCATCCGCGTCGAGCTACACGCACTTTACGCACTTGTGCGTCATTCCGAACGCGAATGCGTATGGGTTCTCGCGCCCGGTGAACGCGATCTGCTCGGAAGGTGACCGCTGATGGCCAAAGCACGGAAGAAGCCAGCGTCGAACGGGTATCGCCCGCGCCTGAAGGAGCGCTTCGACCAGGAGGTTCGCGGTCGCCTCAAGGAGGAGTTCTCGTACAGGTCCCCGATGAAGGTGCCGCGCATCGACAAGATCACGCTGAACATGGGCGTCGGCGACGCGAAGGTCAACGCGCGCTCGCTCGACAAGGCGATCGACGAGCTGACGCTGATCGCCGGCCAGCGCGCCCAGATGACCCGCGCGAAGAAGTCGATCGCCGGATTCAAGATTCGCGAAGGGATGCCGATCGGGGCCAAGGTCACCCTGCGGGGCGCCCGCATGTGGGAGTTCCTCGATCGGCTCGTTTCGATCGCGCTGCCACGCATCCGCGACTTCCGAGGTCTCTCGCCGGCGAGCTTCGACGGACGCGGGAACTACTCGCTTGGCGTCCGCGAGCAGATCATCTTTCCGGAGATCGACTACGACGACGTGGAGACCATCCGGGGTCTCGACGTCACGATCACGACTAGCGCCGATTCGGACGAGGAGGCTCTCGCGCTCCTGCGCGAGCTCGGCCTTCCATTCCGGACAGAGCAGTAAAGGAGTACGTGTATGGCGAAGAAGAGCATGATCGCGAAAGCAGCGAGGCCGCAGAAGTTCAAGACGCGGCAGTACACGCGCTGCAACCGCTGCGGCCGTCCGCGGGCTGTCTACCGTAAGTTCGGCCTTTGCCGCATCTGCCTGCGCGACCTCGCGCACGAAGGTGTCATCCCCGGTATGACCAAATCGAGCTGGTAGGAGGCGACATGCACACAGACCCAGTCGCCGACATGCTCGCCCGCATCAAGAACGCCAACAAGGCGCTCCACGAGAGCGCTGAGATGCCCGCGTCGCGGATGAAGGCAGAAATCGCCCGCCTCCTCAAGGAGGAGGGCTACATCAAGGATTACCACGTCGAGAAGGGCGATTCGTTCGATACCCTCGTCGTCGAGCTCAAGTTCGGCCCGAAGCGCGAGCGGATCATCACGGATCTCAAGCGGATCTCGAAGCCGGGTCGCCGGGTGTATGCGCAGAAGGACCGCCTCCCGCGCGTCCTGGGCGG
>DASXQW010000098.1:0-17260 GCA_036506975.1 Casimicrobiaceae bacterium
CATCGACTGGGCGGCGACGCACCTCTGCTACAACCTGTCGCGCGCGTCAATGATGCAGGGTATTGTCGCGGTCGGCATCGCGCTCGGCGCGGCGCTGGCCGCAGTGATGATCTCGCTGCGGAATGCGGTAAAGGTGCTGCCGCTGGGCGTGCTGATGGGACTCGTCGTCATCGCGATGGTTGCCGTGAACAGGCTGGAGAGCGCGATCGTGCTCATGACTCTGATCGGAGCATTTGCGGGATTCTTCGTCGTTCCCATGAATGCGCTGCTCCAGCACCGCGGTCACGTGTTGATGGGAGCGGGGCACTCGATCGCGGTGCAGAACTTCAACGAGAATATCGGCGTGCTGGTCATGCTTGCGCTCTACGCGGTGATCGTGCACGTGGGTTTGTCGACCAATTCGGCGATCGTGCTTTTCGGGCTGTTCGTCGCCGGCGCGATGGGGCTCGTGATGTGGCGCCATCGGCAGAACCTCGCCGCGGGCGATGTAATGCACCTGGTCGCCGGCGATCACGCGGAAGCGAAGGGCCATCTGTAGCTGCGAATTCTTTCGCACGCGGGCGTTGCCTTACGCCCGCGGCCAAATAAATTCGGCCCTACAACACGATCGGCTGGTCCGGCAACTCGTTCGGTCCCGCGGCGCGACGCGGGAAATGCTGCGCGAGCAACTCGCTGATCGCGGCGATCCCGTCGAATGCGCCATCCTCGAATCGACCTTGGCTGAAGGCTGACTCCATCGCCCGGCAGATGGCTTCCCAAGTATCCTGCGCCACCTTGCGGTTGATGCCGCGGTCGGCCACGATTTCTACGTCCTTGTCGGCCAGCAGCACGTAGATCAGCACGCCGCTGTTGTGCTCGGTATCCCAGACGCCGAGCCGTCCGAACAGCTCCAGCGCTCGCGCGCGCGGCTCGAGCCCGCGCAGGATCTGCCCGAGCGGCAGAGACGCCTCGACCACGAAGCGAAGCTGGCCCTCATGCTGGCGCTCGCCGGCGGCGATCGCATCCTCGATTCGCTTCAGTGCCTGCGACGAGAAACGCCGTCGCACGCTGTGGTGATCGGTGAGGAAGTGACGACCCAGCCGCCGCGGTTTAGTTGCGATCATTGCGCCTTTCGTTCCAAGTCAGTGCCATCCGCCCGAAGCGCCGCCGCCGCCGAAGCCGCCGCCGCCGCCACCGAAACCTCCACCCCCGCCAAAACCTCCCCCACCGCCGAAGCCGCCTCCCGACCAGCCTCTCCCTCCGCCCGTTGTCCACAGGCCTGGTCCGCCGCGGCCGGCGAACGCCGAAAAGCTGATCACGACTAGCGCGACAATCGCCACGATCGCGGCGATAAGCAACGAACCGGCGAAGAGCCAGGCTGCGCCGCCGACGATTCCCGCGCCGACGACCGAGCCGCCGACGTTGCCGAGAATCGAGCGCAGGACCGCGCCGATCGCCGGTACCGCGACGAGCAGGATCAAGGCGAGCGTACCGATGTCGAAGCCGTGCGAGGGCGCGCGCCGCTGCGGCTTGGCCTCGGGCAGCGGCTTGCCTTCACCCACGACGCTGATGATGCGGTCGATGCCAGCGTTGAGGCCCGCCGCGAACTGTCCCTTGCTGAACAGCGGCGCAATCGTCTCTGCGATGATGCGGCGCGAGGTGAGGTCGGTCAGCACGCCCTCGAAGCCGTAGCCAACCTCGATGCGCATCTGCTTGTCGTCCTTGGCGACGACGAGGATCGCGCCGTTGTCCTTGCCCTTCTGGCCGATCTTCCATGCTTCAGCGACCCGAATCGCGTATTGCTCGATCGGCTCCGGCTTGGTCGTCGGCACGATGAGAACTGCGAGCTGATTGGTCGTTCGCGCTTCCCAATCGGCGAGCTTCGCTTCCAATGCCTGCTGCTCCGATGCCGAAAGCGTGCCGGTGAGATCGGTAACGCGCGTGCGCAGCGGCGGCACGGGCTGCAGTCCGTCGCGCGGTGGATCCCACGGCACGGCGCCCGTCGCGCCGAGGGCGGCGACAAGCACGATCGCGGCGACCCAAAGGCGCAGCACGTCGGATGGCCAGCGGCGGCGCCACGCGGTGCGGGCGGCGATCACGCAACAAACGCGCGAAGTATCCGCGCTACTTGGTCGCCGGGGCGGGTGCAGGCGCCGGTGCGGGAGCCGGCGGGGGCGCCGGGAGTGGGGGCGCCGGTGCAGGCGCAGGCCCCGGTTTGCTGAAGTCCACCGTCGGCGGCACGCTGATCGTCTTCTCGCTCTCGACCGAAAAGTTCGGCTTCACGTCCATCTTGAACAGCATCGCCGTCAGGTTGGTCGGAAACGTGCGCACCGTCGTGTTGAATTCCTGCACCGCCTTGATGTAGCGGTTGCGCGCCACTGCGATGCGATTCTCGGTGCCTTCGAGCTGCGACTGCAGGTCGCGGAAGTTCTGATCGGACTTGAGCTGCGGATAGTTCTCGGCGACCAGCAGCAGGCGCGACAACGCCGACTGCAACTGCGCCTGCGCGGCCTGGAATCTCGCGAAAGCCTGCGGGTCGTTGATAAGTTCGGGAGTCGCCTGGATGCTGCCTACGCTGGCCCGCGCCCGGGTTACCTCGGTTAGCACGCGTTCTTCCTGCGCAGCGTAGCCCTTCACCGTGTTGACCAGGTTCGGCACCAGGTCGGCCCGGCGCTGGTACTGGTTGATTACCTCCGACCAGCCGGACTTGACCTGCTCGTCCTGGCGCTGCAGATCGTTGTAGCCACAGCCGGACAGGAACGCAGCGGCGATCGCGGCGGCGGTGAAGGCAAGGAACTTGCGCATCGTGACTCTCCCTTCGTGGGGCCTTCAATCGAGACGTGATTCAGATGGTTTAGTTGGGCGCACTCGCGGCGGTTTGCAAGCCAGCTGATCCATCGCTTACCGCCAGCAATCGACGCAGCGTAGCGCGCGCCAGGCACAAATCTTCCCACGCCTTCGCTTTGTCGGGCAAGTTGCGCAGCAGGTAAGCCGGGTGATAGGTGACGATGAGCGGAACACCCTGATAGCGATGCACGCGACCGCGAAGGCTGGCGATGGTCGCATCAACATTGAGCAGTGTCGTCGCCGCGCTTTTTCCGAGTGCGACGATCAGCGTGGGACGAATCAGCGCAATCTGCCGATCGAGATAGGGCCGGCAGGATTCGACCTCGAGCGGCGAGGGCGTGCGGTTGCCGGGGGGCCGGCACTTGAGCACGTTGGCGATGTAGACGTTCGCGCCGCGCTTCATGCCGAGCGCTACGAGCATGTTGTCGAGCAGCCGTCCGGCCTGGCCGACGAAAGGCTCGCCCCTGGCATCTTCTTCCGCGCCCGGCGCCTCGCCGACGAACAGCCACTGCGCGTGCACGTCGCCAACTCCGGGAACCGCCTTGTTGCGCGTCCTGCATAACCCGCATGCAGTGCAGGCGGCAACGTCCGTCGCGAATTCGGGCCACTTGAGCGCCGCGATATGCTGCAAGCGATCGACGGGCGGCTCGCGCGATTGCCCCGGCGCGGCCGCGTTGTATCGAGCCGGCGCCTCGGCGGCGGACGAGGTACACGCGTTTCGTATCTCTGCTACTTCTGCAGACACGGACCGCAGACGCCATAACGGCAGCAACCCAAGCTCGCGCAGGATGTCGTAACGCGCGGCCACCTTAGCTTCCTTGCCCGCGAGAGAGAGCACGCCGCATGACCAGCGCGTCTTCACGCGGCGCTGCGCCGGCCGAAGGGTAGTAGCCGATGCGGCGCGCTACCGGCACGAAGCCTTCCCGCGCATAGAGCGCGATTGCCGGAATGTTCGACACCCGGACTTCGAGGAAGCATTGCTCGGCGCCCCGCGCATGCGCGTCGGCGAGGAACCGCCCGAGCAGCGCCCGCCCGATGCCCAGCCGCCGCACTTCGGGTGCGACGGTGAGATTCAGAAGCTGCGCCTCGCCGGGCGCGAACAGCAGCACGCCGTACGCGACGATCGCGCCGTTGGCCACGCCGACCTGCATCCCGTAGCCGGCGGCCAGTGCGTCGCGAAAGTTGCCTTCGGTCCACGGTGCGACGTGCGCTGCGCGCTCCAGCGCGGCGACCGCTTCGATGTCAGCGTCCGAAAGCGGGCGCCAGAGCACTGGCATCGCCAGCGCCTCGCGCGCGAGTGTCGCGTTCACAATGTCACCCCCGCCGCGCGTTCGGCGGTTGTCAGCGCGACCCGATGCCGTACATAGAGCGGCGCCGCTTCGCGCGCCGGGACACCCTCGCCGGCGGCAAATCGAGGCAATGCGAGGCTGCCGATCGCGATCGCCGTCGGCAGAATGTCTTCATCGCAGCCGGAAAGCGCGCCGCCGAAGCGCTCGCGGAGCGCAGGATATGCCGCGAAGCCGTTGCCCACACCTGTCCAGCCGTCCCCCGGCGGCAGCGGCGCCTCGCCGGGCATGACGACGGCCGGATCGAGCACGACGCTCCAGCGCAATCCGTCGTGCTCGTACGCGGCGACGTAGACCTCCCGCATGCGCGCGTCGAGCGCCGCGATTACGCGCGTCCGGCCGCTGCGTTGGCGCGCGGCTTCGGCCATGGCCGCGAGCGTCGCGACGCCGATGACCGGCAGATCTGCGCCAAGCGCAAGCCCCTGCGCCACGCCGCACGCAATGCGCAGCCCCGTGAACGAGCCCGGTCCGGCGCCGAAGGCGATCCCATCGAGCGCGGCGAGATCCAGGCGTGCGTCGGCAAGCAACGCCCGAACCATCGGCAGAAGCAGTTCCGAGTGGCGTTGCCCGGCGTTTTCGGTGCGGTCCGCCCAATGCGCGCCGTCGCCGAGCGCGACGGCGCAGACATCGGTCGAGGCGTCGAGCGCGAGGATTTGCATGACGCGATTCTACCTCGGCGGGACTTCGCCAACGGGTAACGGCTACGCGACCCGGTACAATGCGGTACAGTCTTCGTAGGGCCGAATTCATTCGGCCGCGGCGTCCCGTATCGCGGTATCGTGCGAATGAATTCGCACCTACGACAACCACGCGGTCTTCGTCGGGCCGCACTTCAGGCCGTTCGTCGTGAGCCCTTCGTCAGGCTCAGGACATGCTTGTCGAACCGCGAGCGGCGTCCGCCCACTTCGACAGGCTCAACACAGGCTTCGACAAGCTCAGGACGAACGGCTTGCATGGACACCGTCGTCATCACCGCGCTCGATCAGGAAGGCCGCGGCGTCGCCCGCATCGACGGCAAGGCTATCTTCGTCGAAGGCGCGCTGATCGGCGAGCGGGTCGCGATCGAAGTGCTTCGCCGCAAGCCCACCTATGAGCTCGCGCGCATGGCCGAGCTTCACGCCGCGAGTCCCGCGCGCGTTGCGCCGCCCTGCCCGCATTTCGGCATCTGCGGCGGCTGCAGCCTCCAGCATTTGGATCCCGCGGCGCAAGTCGCAGTCAAGCAACGCGTGCTCGAGGACGCACTCTGGCACATCGCGCGGGTGCGTCCAGGTGAGTTGCTCGCGCCGATCCACGGCGAAACCTGGGGGTATCGCCAGCGGGCCCGGCTGTCGGTGCGCTACGTCGCGAAAAAAGGCGGCGTGCTGGTTGGTTTCCACGAGCGGAAGTCGAGTTTTGTCGCCGACATGACGAGCTGCCTGGTGCTGCCGCCGCGCATCTCGGCGCTGTTGCCCGAGTTGCGTGCGCTCGTCGGGCGCCTGTCGATTCGGGATCGTTTGCCGCAGATAGAGCTCGCGATCGGCGAAGGCGAAGGCGCGTTGGTCGATGCGCTGGTCCTGCGCATACTCGCGCCTCTATCAGCCGCGGACGAAGAGGAGCTTGCGGCCTTCGCCGTACGCCATACCATCGAGCTCTACGTGCAGCCGCAAGGACCCGCCAGCGGCCGTCCGTTCGATCCGCCCGGACGCGGTCTCACGTATTCCCTACCGGACTTCGGCCTGACGTTCGAATTCGAGCCCACCGACTTCACGCAGGTCAATGCGGGGCTCAACCGCGTGCTTGTCCGGCGCGCGATGGGGTGGCTCCAGCCGGCACCGGGCGAAGCGGTGGCAGACTTCTTCTGCGGCCTGGGAAATTTCACCTTGCCCGTTGCACGCCAGGGCGCGGAGGTCATCGGCGTCGAGGCGAGCCGCAGTCTCGTCCGACGCGCCGAGGCGAATGCCGCACGCAACGGCCTCGCCGAGCGCGCCCGCTTTGCCGTCGCGGACCTGTTCGAGGCAACGCGCGCGAGCATCGCCGCGCTGGGGCCGCTCGACAAGGTGCTGCTCGATCCGCCGCGCGAAGGCGCGATTGCGCTGGTCAAGGCGCTGCCCCAGGAGCGCTTGTCGCGCGTTGTCTACGTCTCGTGCAATCCAGCGACCCTGGCACGCGACGCGGCAGTGCTGGTGCACGAGCGGGGCTTTGCGCTCGCCGCCACCGGCGTGGCCAACATGTTTCCCCACACCGCGCACGTCGAGTCGATCGCGGTGTTCACCCGTGGCGCGTCGCCGCGTAGCCCGGGCTGACCCCGGATTTGATCCCGGGGATGCCCGGGGCTACGCGGACCGACGACGCGACCCAAGAAAAACGGGCGCCCGGAGGCGCCCGTTAACACTTTTCGCTTCGAACGCGTTTAGTCGCGCTGCCCGGTGAAGATCATGAGCAGGTTGAGCAGGCTCAAGAACAGGTTCAGCAGGTCGAGGAACAACCTGATCGTCGCCATGATGTAGTTGGTTTCGCCGCCGCGAACGATATCGCTGACGTCATAGAGCAGGTAGCCCGAAAAGATCAGCACGGCGATCGCCGACAGCGTCACCGCCAGCGCGGGGATCTGCAGGAACAGATTGGCGAGCATCGCGACGACGAGCAGGATCAGACCGACGAACAGGAACTTGCCGAGGAAGCTGAAGTCGCGCTTCGATACCGTGGCGATCGTCGCCATGACGAAGAACACTGCGGCAGTCATCCCGCCTGCCAGCGCGACGAGCTGTCCGCCATTCTTTAAGCCGGCGGCGATCTGCAGTGTCGGCGCGAGCATCAGACCCGAGATGAACGTGAAGCCGAAGACGGCGAGCACGCCCCAGGCGGTGTTGCGCAATGCTGCGACCACGAACAGCGAGCCGATCATCGCGCCGAACATCAGAAGCGGCGCCATGATAGGCGAGGCGTGGAAGTACGCGGCGAAGTTGAGCGACATGCCGACAAACGCGCCGGCAACAGTCGGCAGCATCGACAGCGCGAGCAGCCAGTACGTATTGCGCAGGACCTGGTTCGGCGCGACGGTCGGTACGGCCACCGATCCCGGCATCGTCCATCGGGTCTGCGATTCGCCCGTTGGTACAGGCTTGAGTTGCGGTTCCATGGAATCCCTCACTAGAAAACGGTCATACGCCACTATACGCGTATCCGTGACGGCCGATTAGACTAGCAGAAATCCTTGAAGTTTCAATGGTCGCCGGCCGCTGGTGGCGAGCCACTCGACCCACGACGGCCGCCAAGACCTCGCAGCTGCGCAGTTTGGGGCCGGTGCTATGATCTCAAGCGGCCAAGAGCCGCGACGCCGGCGGCGCCGGTTTCGCGCAGTGAAGGCTAACATGAGCGTAGCGAACGTTATGCCGGGGCTAAAACCGGCAGGAATCGGATGAGTGGCCGAGCGGTTGAAGGCACCGGTCTTGTGAGGACGCTCGCGCAAGCGAGCTTCCTCGGGCGAGACTAACCCGGCGCAGCCGGCGTACGTCGAGACCACAAGACGCCGGCGAAGCCGGCTTCTTGCGGCGTAGGCTAACGTGAGCGCAGCGAACGTTAAGCGAGCATACGCGAGCGGCCGGAGGCAAAACCGGCAGGAATCGGATGGGTGGCCGAGCGGTTGAAGGCACCGGTCTTGAAAACCGGCAGGGGTGCAAGTCCCTCGTGGGTTCGAATCCCACTCCATCCGCCAGGTCCCGATCCGCGTCGCAACGCTGCCTCGACTGTCAAAAAAAGACCCCGCATTCGCGGGGCCTTCGGTGCTTTTGTGTCGTTTCTGCGCTTTAGGTACTGCGATGGAATTGCTGGATCGCGTTGTCGAGGCAGCTATCGCGGGCACTTTGATCCTGCTCCTTCGCACAGTGACGCAATGCCTCACGGTAGGCTTTCTCGCCCTGCATCGCCGTCTGCTCAGGCTTGCTGCGTGGCTTGGCCGCATGCTGTACCGACTTGGTCGACTTCGCGCTGGAAATTTTCCGGCTTTGCTGGTCCGAGGCTTTTGGTTGAGCGTTTGTTTGTCCCAACATCTTGTCGGTCGGCTGGGGCGCGCTTTCGGCCTGGGCTGGCGTGTTCTCGGTCGCGCCCTTGACTGCCGGCAATCGCGATGTCGAATCGGCGCCCGTCTGGTCGCTCGTGCTAGACGGTTGTGTCTGCGTGGCCTGAGGCGCGCTCTTGTCGGCGGTCGAATACGGTGTATCGCCGCCGCTCGCGGGAATCGACGGTTGCACCTGTACGTTTTGCGCTGCGTTCTTGTCCGCGGACAGGGACGATGGTTGGTCGCCATACGTCTGAGCACCAACGATGCCGACGAGCATGGCGAGGCCCGCGCCCATCAGGATTCGATACGAGTAACTGTTCATGATGTCTCCAGAGAAGGATTGCGTTCGGTCCCTTCTCGACGTCGACGTCGCCGTCGACGACTACACAACTATCGATCAAGATCGCGTGCATCGGTATCGGCGCCGGTCCGATTTTCGTGTAGGACTGGCACCGACGCAATAAAGCCAGCGCGCAAACTTACTGCGCGACGTTGTAACGGCCACGCAGCTGCTCGATCACGGCGAGAAGCTGAGAATGGCAGGGTTCGATCGCCGAGGCACGCAACGCGGGCCACTCGGCCTGCCAGTTGCAACCCGATATATCGGGCTCAATAACAATAATGCGGCGGATTTGTACGCCGTGGCATTCGGTGTGGACGTTGAGCTCGATATTGACCAGCACGCGCAGCGATTCGAGCGTCAGGACTTGCCTTCGGGTGAGGATCTCGCTGGTGTCCATTCGGCGCGTCCTAGCCGTCCGGGCCGCGCTGCCTGCCGCCTCTCGCATCACATGCCCTGCTGCCGCGCCTCCGCGGGCGGCTTTTTCCCCGAACGGCTAATGCTTCTTGAAATACTGCACCTCGCGTTCATGCTTCTCCGCGGCTTCGCGCGTCGCGAAGGTTCCGAGGTTTCGCGCCTTGCCCGTCGCGGGGTTGATCTTGCGAGAGTACAGCCGGTACTGTCCATTCTTGAGCTTTCGAATCATCGTGCTTCTCCTCTTCAAGCTGGAGTACCATCAATACGGATACGATATCTCCATACGCGTTACGCCACCGATGCTCGAAAAACCGGCGCGCGCCTACTAAATCTAGGCCGCTCGAATCGAACCCGAAATCGGCGTAACGCTTATTCGGTTGTAGGAATAACTGATGCGCGCGTAAGTCGCGTTCTTACCGGCGATTTTCGCAGGCCGATCATATTGAGCGCGAGCGCCTATGAAAGGGATCCCGCCAAGTCGCTTAGCGTCTTTTTAGGATTTCTCTCGATCGGTTCGCCGTGCGAGACGAGGATGCGCTTCAGCGATTCCATTTCGGCCCATTGCAGCAGCTGGGAGCGTAACGCGTTCGCATCTTTGACGAGATTCAGCTTCACCACTCTCGGAATCTGGGCTGCCCGCCCGGCAAAACCGGCGAGACGAAGCAGCCAGCCGCCGATGCCCGAACCATCGCGGATATTGCCGATCAAGTCGTTGAGCACGAGCGTCGTCCCGTTAGGGGTGTGCACGACGAGCGCCGCCTCGCGATCGTGCGTGCCGGGTACGGTAACAAATCGCACGTCCGGAACGCCGAAGCCCGGCGCGGTCGTGTCGACTGGCACCACCTGCTCAACCTTCGCCCGCGAGCCTTTCGGCGCGACGATCTGCATTTGCGGATAGCGATCTTTCCACGCTTTGGCGTCGAGCCGATGGTGGTCGTTCGGCACGATCAGGAACGCGGGACGGCCGAAGGCTTCGAGCGTGGCCATTTCTTTCTCGTCGAGCGCGATCGCGCTCCACACCACGAGCCGCGAGTCGGCGAGACGAACCACGGTCATGCGCCGCGGGAAGCTGCCGAGCGGCATACGGATCCTGCCGACGACCGTCAGAATGCCGTCGTCGATCTCCGAGAGCTTGCCGTGCGGCAGGACCTTCCAGTGTCGATGGGTCTTGGGCATCGTCGGGCTCATTCCTACGCGTCATGCAGTGGCCGGCACGACGCCCGCATGAGCATGCCCCCCTGCCGCGCCTCCGCGCGCGGCTTCCTTCTTCTCTTCAACCCGGGATGCCGCCAATACTTATGCTGTGCGCGGGTTGCGATGGCACGTCGGCGCTGTACATGATGGTCGCGATGCGTGCGCGGCCGTCTTCGATGCCCGCCGAGCGAAGAACATGCGTTCCGCCCCAGCCGAAAACGCCGATCAACCCAATCACAATAAGGTAGATGGCCACAATGTAATTCAGCAAACGGGGAACGATCAGGATGAGAACGCCGGCGATCAATGACACCACCGGCCCGATGGCGAGGTTGATGGTCACGATACCTCCATTGGTTATTGTTGCGCCGCCGGCGGTTGAAACACCCGTCGCGCAATCGATGCGTCGATTCAGTCTCATTTCGCGACAGAAGCGGCGCCGCGCCGCCTCTGCCGCGAAGTGTCGTCAATCCCAGTATGGATTGGCCTTGTAATACGTGTGCAACTCCTTTGCCCATTGCTCATCGGCCATAGATGGCCAGTGATCCTTGTCGAACCCTGGCGCGTTCTCCAACGTTTCCTTGTCGACATCGAAGATGAAGCGATGGTTGGGGGGATCGATGCGCAGCGCGAGCCACGGAATGGCGAACAACTTGTCGCCCATACCGAGGAATCCGCCGAACGACAGAACGGCATACGCCACCCTGCCGGACGGAACATCGATCATGATGTGCTCGAGCTCGCCGAGCTTGTCGCCCGCCGTGTTGACGATGTCATCGCCCTCGAGCGTATCGGCGGCCATGATCTTCGGCCCGGGTCCCGAGCGACCGACAAAATGCTCCTCGCCCGGCACGGGCTCGCGCACCGCACGGCGGGCGTCGTCGCTCAGGGGCGTCTCGATTGGGATCGCGTCGGCGCCGAGCGTCGTGCCCAGCGTCGTCGTCAACGGTTGTTCCGGGTTATCGTATTTGCCTGGTTCCATGATGCATCTCCTCAAGTTGCCATCGGTCGGCCTCGCTGCCGTGACTTCGATCCGGCAGTTTCCCGTACAGCGCTCCGCATCGGGTGAAGCGCGTTATTGCGATGCCCGCGTACCGCAGAACAAATTTTCCGAATCAGCATCGCGTCGAATCGGATTAGGGCTTAGCAACCCGCGTGGCGCGCAACGACGTCCGTAGCCGGTCATCGGTGCCGGGTCCATTTGCTCAACACGACGGAAGGCGGCTGTCGGCGACATCATACGAAGACGATCTCGTATGGGCGCGCGAAGCGTGAAAGTCGATTGCGCGCTCTTAGCGCGGGATCGAGAAAAATGCGCCGAGCCCGCTGCCACGGAATGCGTCGATCGCCGGGGAAGCTCCATTGCCATGCCCAGAGCGGAACCTCGACCAAGTGCACGAGCAGCGCCGCACAGGCGTTGGCAGCGACGCGACCCACCGCATCGTGATCGGGATGTCCATCGTGGCGCCAAGTGGCAAAGACCACGTCCGACGGCAGTAGCAAACCGCGCAGCCGCCACTCGAGATCGCGCTCGACGTGCGCAACCTCGCCGTCGTCCAGGCCGGTGCGGAGAATCGTCGTATGCCGCGGGCCCAGGCGTTGCACCACACGCCAGGCTTCCAGGCTCCGGGCCTCGACCGGCCGCCGCGGCATCCTAGCGCTGGAGCCGGGACGGCTCGCGGCGCCATCGGTCGCGGCGATCATCAGAATCGACCGCTTGAGCATGGCAAGGCGCGAGATCAATCCCCCCAGGCCGACGCTCTCGTCGTCGGGGTGCGGCGCGACGACGACGGCACGATAACCTTTCGGCACCAGAATCTCCGGCGCGATCACCGGTAAGCTGTCCACTCCCGGCCAGCCGCGCCACGCGCGCTCCGGCGTTCCCAGTCCGGCGTTCCTGTGGATCATGCCTCTCTGCCGCACGCCACGGCGACGGTCCCGTCTCGCGCCGATTCGGCCCTTTTTGGGAACATGACCCGCGGCAAAGCGCGGGTTACCGGAGTCATCGATGGGTCCATTGCACGTGCGCTTTGCGGTCGCTGACGGCGGGCACCGAAGCAAGCCGCCCGCGCCGATTCAGTCGCGACTAAGCAGTTTCCGTGCCGTGCCTAGCCGTTGAAAAGGACGGCTCAACCTCGGCGGATTCAACGCCGAATCGCCTCGGATGCGTACCTTTGGCGATACTGCCGCGCTGTAACAGTTGCACTGCCGTGCAATTCCTACCGCGATGCCGAGCATCAACAAAAATGCAAATTGCCGACGATTCAGGTCTGTGCGCTCGGCATGGATATTGCCCGCATCATGGAAGCTGGCATCGATCCCGGTCCATGCCGTTTGTTGCTTCACACAACCAAGGAGTTCTCGATGGCACAATCGAAAAGTACACGCACACATGCCCGCGCATCCGCCGCCGGCGCCGCCGGGTCGAAGCGGACGCGCCGCACCAGGAACACAAGCACCACGGGTCACAGTTCCAAACAGCAACGCTCCGCAAACGCGACAACGTCGACGCGCAAGAAGGGGCGCAGTGGCGCGCCTACCGTGCCGAACAAGCCGGCTCCGCGTCGCACCCCGAACGAATACGATCCCGAAAGCGGGGTAGTCGAGCCGGGCGGAAACAAACCACCACGCGGTGGCCGCTCCGACGAGAGCATCGACGAGGAAACGGGCGCTCTTTCGAAGCGGCCCGGTGGGACGGGAGACGCGTCTTTTGGCGACAACGACGAAGGCCCCGAAGGCCCGGCGCGATGAAGCGCGCCATCGCGTTATGAACCCGCATTCCAAGCACGAGTTGCACGCGCCGCGACCGCCTGCGCCTCCTCACCCGGGTACCGACCCGCACGAGCATCCGACCGATCCGCCCGTCGAAGTTCCGGTCGAGCCGCGGCCTCCGCACCCCGGCTCGGATCCGGTCGAGGTTCCGACCGAGCCGCGGCCGAAGCATCCGTCGCGGCGGATGAGCGATAGGGCTGCCTCGCGGCGGGCGCGCGCGGTGTGCCACGACCGCTGACTGCCGGGGTGCCCATGACCATGGCGCTCCACCGACCGCGAACCGCGATCAAGGATCGAGGGGTGACGTCGAAAGACGCCGCCGACGCATCGTCCACGTCGCAAAGCCTTCACGATGAAGCGCAAATGATCCTGGATGAAGCTCGCATGGTGCTGCCGGGAATTCAGGCGTTGTTCGGTTTCCAGCTGATCGCCGTTTTCACGGAAGGCTTTCGCCGGCTGACGGACGTCGAGCGTCTGGCGCACCTTGGCTCGCTGCTGCTGGTGACCGTCGCCATCGCTCTGATCATGACGCCGGCGGCCTATGACCGGATCGTCGGCGAGCAGCGAGTCTCGCGCCGCTTTATCACCCTCGCATCGAGAGTGATTACTAGCGCCATGGTGCCGTTGATGCTCGGTATCGCGCTGGAGACTTACGTGGTCTCGCTGACGGTGATCGGCGATCCGCGACCGGCGACAGGCGTTGCCGTCGCCGTCGCGCTGCTCTTTGCCGCGCTTTGGTTCGCGCTGCCCTGGTTACGCCGGATAAGGTCTTCGGCGTGATGCTTCGTCTCGCTCGAGCAAGCCTGCTGTGCGCCGCGCAGTGCTGGCGGCTCGAGCGGATCGCCACGCCCGCGCAGCGCGCGATCGGCACAGGCTAGATGCGACCCATCAGCAAGAGGATGATCAATATCAGTACAACCAGGCCGAGCCCGCCGCTTGGCCAGTATCCCCATCCCGAGCTGTATGGCCATGCCGGTAGAGCGCCGACCAGCAGCAGGATCAAAACAATGAGCAGAATGAGCGAAATGGACATTGCGTTTCTCCTTTTTTGAGCGCAAGGCATCGCTGCCCTTTGCAGCGCTTGCATACGTCGTGCCAGCCTCGCGCAGCGGTGGAGAGCAGGCGGCGTGGTGCCAAAGTGCGTAACTCTTACCGATTTCGTGCAATTACGCCGCTGCCAGGGGGAAGGCTCGCATGGAGCGCCACTCCAAGCCCTGCTGCATAGCGGCAGAGCGCAAGCATTGCGGTCCACGCGGACGGCGGTGAAAATCGCGTCCGATGGCCTATCTGCCGCGGATTCTGCTTTGCCTGCTCCTGGCCTCCGCCGCGTCGGTGACGCGCGCGGAAATCAAGGCCGCTGCAAGCGATAGCTTTCTGATCGTGCACAGCGCGCGGATCGATGCTGGTCCGGCGCGGGTCTATGCGCTATTGCCGGCGATCGGGCGATGGTGGAGCAGCAGCCACACTTATTCGGGCGATGCGGCCAATCTCACGCTCGACACGGAAGCGGGAGGATGTTTCTGCGAGCGCTGGAAGGATGGCGCCGTCGCCCACGGCCGCGTGACCCTGGCACTGCGCGACCAGCTCCTGCGCATCGATACGGCGTTAGGACCGCTGCAGGGCAAGGCGGTTACGGGCGTGCTCAGCTTCCAGCTCGTCCCCGATGGCAAGGCGACCGTGCTAACGCTCGCGTATCGCGTCAACGGCGCAAGCGCTAGCGCGCTCGACAAAGATGCGCCCGCGGTTGATCGCGTGCTGGGCGAGCAGTTCGCGCGCTTCGCGCGCCTGGTGGAAACCGGAAAGCCCGACGCGTCTGCGCCATGAAGGGTCGCGCCGGCACGTCAAGCCAGAGGCGCGACCTTCATCACCTCTTCGAGCGTGGAGAACCCGGCGGCGATCTTGCTCGCGCCGGAGACCCGCAGCGGTTTCATTCCTTCGCGATAAGCCTGCTCGCGGATCTTCGCGTCCTCGGATTCGGCGTGGATCAGCCGGCGCAGCGTCGGCGTCAGCGTCATGATCTCGTACAGCCCCACGCGACCGTAATAGCCCGTCATCCGGCATTCTAGGCAACCCACCGCCATCTGCACCTGCGCGGGGAGATCGGCGCGGAACGGCGCGGTCAGCATGCGCCAGGCCTCTTCGTCGGGCCCGTCGCCGAGCTTCTTGCAATGCGGGCAAAGCGTGCGGACGAGTCGCTGCGCCATCACGCCGAGCAGCGTCGAGGTGATCAGGTACGGCGGCACGCCGAGGTCGAGCAGCCGCGTGACCGCGCTCGGCGCATCGTTGGTATGCAACGACGACAATACGAGGTGGCCGGTGAGAGCCGCCTGCACCGCCATGTCGGCGGTGTCGCGGTCGCGGATCTCGCCGACCATGATGATGTCGGGGTCCTGCCGCAGCAGCGTGCGCACCCCATTGGCGAAGTCGACGTTGAGCGTCGGCTGCACCTGCATCTGGTTGAACTCGGGCGCGATCATCTCGATCGGATCCTCGACCGAGCAGACGTTGACCTCGGGCGTTGCGAGCTGCTTCATCGTCGAGTACAGCGTCGTCGTCTTGCCGGAACCCGTCGGGCCGGTGACAAGGATGATGCCGTTGGGCTCGCGGATCATCTTGTCCCAACGCGTGTAGTCTTCGGTGGTAAAGCCCAGCTCCTGAAAATCGCGGATCAGCACCTCGGGCGTGAAGATCCGCATCACGATCTTCTCGCCGAAAGCGGTCGGCATGGTCGAGATGCGTAGCTCGATCTCCTGGCCCTCCGGCGATACGGTCTTGATCCGCCCGTCCTGCGGCCGCCGCTTCTCGACGATTTCCATGCGCGCGAGCAGCTTGATCCGGCTGGTCATCGCGAGCAGCACCGGATTGGGGATCGCGTAGACCTGATGCAGCACGCCGTCGATGCGGAAGCGCACGATCCCGGCGTCACGACGCGGCTCGATGTGGATGTCGGACGCGCGTTGCTCGAACGCGTATTGCCATAGCCAGTCGACGATGTGTACGACGTGCTGATCGTTGGCATCGAGTAGACCGTGCCGGCCCAGCTCGACCAATTGCTCGAAGTTGCGCACGAGCGATACTTCGCCGCGAGTCGTTTCCGACGCCTTCTTGATCGACCTCGCGAGGGTGAAGAACTCACCCAGGTAGCGCTTGATGTCCAGGGGATTGGCAAAGACGAGCTTGATCTTGAGGTGCAGGATCTTCTCGAGCTCCTCCGCCCAGGCGCGTACGAAAGGCTCGCTCGTTGCAACCGTCAGCTCGCCGTTGCCGACCGAGACAGGCAGAATGCGATAGCGCTCGGCATATGCGTTGGACATCGTGCTCGTGACCGCGACCAGATCTATTTTCAGCGGATCGACGTGGTGGTAGGGAACGCCGAGCTTGCCGGCCAGCCATTCGACCAGCCAATCCAGCGTCATAAGCGGGCGCGGCGGCAACAGCGATCGCCATTTCTGATCGGCGATCATCTCCAGGGGATGCTCGAAGCGATGGGTGCGCGAACGGGCAAGCCGGTCGGCATCCGCTGCCGTGACGAGGCCTTCGGCGACCATCAGCTTCAGGATGTCTTCCAGCCGCAGGCGGCGGTCCTGAGTGCGCGCGGTTCGCGTGGCCGCGCCGTCCGCTGGCGCGGCTGGCGTCACTGGCGGAGCGTTGATCGGATTGAGTGAGGCCATCGCGCTACTATAACCCCAAGCGGCGCATGGCGACAGCCGTTACCACTCACGAACGGAAGGTTGTAGCCCGGGTTGAGTGAAACCCGGGGCAACCCGCGCGGTTGTGTCATGTCCCCCTTTGCACAACAACCTCGTAGCCCGGGATGAACACAGTGAATCCCTGGACGACGTCCCCGGGGTTCGCGCAGCCTGTCCTGAGCTCGTCGAAGGGCTCACCGCGGGCTACAATAAAATGATGGCTGCATCGCTTCTCGCTGTCCACGCCGACATCACCAAACTCGAGGTCGATGCCATCGTCAACGCGGCGAACAACTCGCTGCTCGGCGGCGGCGGCGTCGACGGCGCGATCCATCGCGCTGCAGGTCCCGAGCTTCTGGCCGAATGCCGAACGTTAGGCGGCTGCGCGACGGGCGAGGCGAAGATCACGCGCGGGTATCGTTTGCCCGCGCGGCACGTGATCCACACCGTTGGGCCGGTGTGGCACGGCGGCCGCAGCGGGGAACCCGAGTTGCTCGCCTCCTGCTATCGGCGCTCGCTCGAGCTTGCGCTCGCCCATCGCCTCAAATCGATCGCGTTTCCCGCGATCAGCTGCGGCGCCTACGGTTATCCTCTGGAAGAGGCGATTCCGATTGCCATCGGCACGGTGCGCGGGTTC
>DASXQW010000099.1:0-3273 GCA_036506975.1 Casimicrobiaceae bacterium
GAACCGATCGAGACGACCTCAACGTCTTTAGCGCAATGAGCTTCAACGCTTTCAACCGCAACGGCCGGACCCGGGTCATCTGGGCGCGTGGCGACTGGCGCTGCTGGCGCCGCTCGTAAGCCGCGCCCGCGTCGCGCGCAAGATGCGACGCACCAAACTCCAGTTGCGCACGTTGAGGGAACCGTTGAAGCATCATGACCGAAGTCGAATTCCGGGCGCTCGCCGCGCAAGGGTATAACCGCGTACCACTCGTGCTCGAGTCGTTCGCGGACCTCGATACCCCGCTGTCGCTCTACCTCAAGCTCGCCAATCGCCCGTACAGCTTCCTGCTCGAATCGGTCGTGGGCGGAGAGCGCTTCGGCCGCTACTCATTCATCGGCTTGCCGGCGACGACGCGCTTGCGCAGCCGCGGTCGCGATATAGAGGTCGAGCAGAACGGCGTCGTTTCCGAGCGTCATGACGGCGACCCGCTCGACTTCATCGCCGCATTTCAGCGGCGCTACCGAGCAGCACCGGTTCCCGGCTTGCCGCGCTTCTGCGGCGGGCTCGCCGGATACTTTGCCTACGATGTCGTGCGCCACATCGAGGACCGGCTGACCGCGTCGGCGCCGCCTGCGATCGAAGCCCTGGAAGAAATTCCGGACATTCTGCTGCTGCTGACCGAAGAGCTGGCGGTGGTCGACAATCTGCAGGGCAAGATTTCGTTGATCGTCTATGCCGATCCCGCGCTCCCCGGCGCGTATCGCGATGCGCACGAGCGCCTGCAGGCACTGCGACGCAAGCTGCGCGCGCCGGTCGAGATCCCCTTCCAGACCGCGACGGAACCGGCCGAAGCGCGAAGCGAATTCGGCGCCGCCGCGTTCCAGGCGGCGGTGGCGCGTGTCCGCGAATACATCGCGGCGGGCGACATCATGCAGGTCGTCCTCTCGCAGCGAATGACGATGCCGTTCGCCGCGTCGCCGCTATCGCTCTACCGCGCGCTGCGCTCGCTCAACCCGTCGCCGTACATGTTCTACTATGATCTCGGCGACTTTCACGTCGTCGGAGCTTCGCCCGAAATCCTGGTGCGCAAGGAAGGCGATACCGTGACGCTGCGGCCGATTGCCGGCACCCGCCCGCGCGGCGCGACACGCGACGCCGACGAAGCTTTGGCGCAGGAGATGCTGGACGACCCCAAGGAGATCGCCGAGCACGTGATGCTGCTCGACCTCGGCCGCAACGACGTCGGCCGGGTCGCCGCGACGGGAACTGTCAAGGTCACCGATCAGATGGTCGTCGAGAGGTACTCGCACGTGATGCACATGGTATCCAACGTCGAGGGCACGTTGCGGCCGGGGCTCACCGCGCTCGACGTCCTGCGCGCCTCGTTTCCCGCGGGAACGGTGAGCGGCGCGCCGAAGGTGCGCGCGATGGAGATCATCGATGAGCTCGAGCCGTCTCGCCGAGGTATCTATGCCGGCGCGGTCGGCTACGTCTCGTTCCAGGGCGACATGGACTTGGCCATTGCGATTCGCACGGCGGTAGTCAAGGACCGCATGCTTTACGCGCAGGTCGGCGCCGGCATCGTGCACGACTCGGTGCCCGAGAACGAATGGCGCGAGACGCTTTCGAAGGCGCGGGCGGTGCTGCGCGCAGCGGAGATGGTGCAGGCGGGACTCGACGCTGAGAGCTAGGTGGCCGCTATGCTTCTGATGATCGACAACTACGACAGCTTCACCTACAACCTCGTGCAGTACCTGGGCGAGCTCGGCGCCGACGTCCAGGTGTATCGCAACGACGCGCTGACGCTCGAGCAGATCGCGGCATGGCGGCCGGAGAGGATCGTGCTCTCGCCCGGCCCGTGCACGCCGTCGGAGGCGGGAATCTGCGTCCCGCTGATCCGGCGCTTTGCCGGCGAGATTCCCATCCTTGGCGTGTGTCTCGGTCACCAGGCGATCGGGCAGGCCTTCGGCGGCCGTGTCGTGCGCGCTGGGCGCGTCATGCACGGCAAGCTCTCGGCCGTCACGCATCGCGAGCAAGGTGTGTTTGCCGGCCTGCCATCGCCGCTCAGGGTCACGCGTTATCATTCGCTGGCGATCGAGCGCGCGAGCCTGCCGTCGTGTCTCGAAATCACCGCGGAGAGCGACGACGGCGAGATCATGGGCGTGCGCCACCGCACGGCGGCGATCGAGGGCGTTCAGTTCCACCCCGAGGCGATCCTGACGCAGCAGGGCCACGAGCTCCTGTCCAATTTTCTGACCATTCAGTAGAGGGAACGATCATGCCCATCACCATGCAGGAAGCGCTGCAGCGCACGATCGAGCACCGCGAAATCTTCCACGACGAGATGCTCGCCATGATGCGCAAGATCATGAGCGGCGAAGCCTCGCCGGTGATGATCGCGGCGCTGACGGTCGGCCTGCGCGTCAAGAAGGAGACCGTGGGCGAGATCACCGCCGCGGCACAGGTCATGCGCGAATTCGCGACCCGGGTCGAGGTGCCCGACCGCGAGAGCCTGCTCGACGTCGTCGGCACCGGCGGCGACGCCTCGCATACGTTCAACATCTCGACCGCAGCGATGTTCGTTGCGGCCGGAGGCGGCGCGCGCGTGGCCAAGCACGGCAATCGCTCGGTGTCGTCGAAATCGGGCAGCGCGGACGTGCTCGAGGCGCTGGGCGCGAACATCATGATTACGCCGGCGCAGGTTGCACAGTGCATCGCGGAGACCGGCGTGGGCTTCATGTTCGCGCCCAGTCATCACGCGGCGATGAAGCACGCCGCACCGGTGAGGAAAGAACTGGGCGTGCGGACGATCTTCAATATCCTCGGGCCGCTCACCAACCCCGCGGGCGCCGCGAATCAGCTCGTCGGTGTGTTTCACCCGGATCTCGTCGGTATTCACGTTCGCGTGCTGCAGCGTCTGGGCGGCAAGCACGTGCTGGTCGTGTACGGCAAAGACGGAATGGACGAGGTCTCGCTCGGCGCCGCGACGATGGTGGGCGAGCTCAAGGACGGCGAGGTGCGCGAATACGAGATCCATCCGGAGGATTTCGGGCTGCACATGAAGTCGAATCGTGGTCTCAAGGTCGACGGCGCCGCGGAATCGAAGGCGATGGTGGAGGAGGCGCTGGCGAACGTCGAAGGTACGCCGCGAGAGATCGTCGTCTTCAATGCTGGCGCCGCCCTTTACACCGCGGGCATCGCGGGATCGATCGCCGAAGGCATCGAGCGGGCGCGCGAGTCGATCGCATCGGGCGCGGCGAAGAAGAAGCTCGACGCCTTTGTCGCCACGAC
>DASXQW010000100.1:0-3559 GCA_036506975.1 Casimicrobiaceae bacterium
AAATCGTACGTCCCGGGCAAGCCGGTCTTAAACGACATCAACCTCGACATCGCCGCGCACGGCATCACGGCGATCATCGGCCCATCGGGGACCGGCAAGAGCACGCTGATCCGCTGTATCAATCGTCTGGTCGAGCCCAGCGCAGGGGAGATCGAGTTCGAAGGCGTGGATCTGGTCCGGCTCTCGCGCACGGCATTGCGCCGGGTGCGGCGGCGCATCGGCATGGTGTTCCAGGAGTACAACCTGGTCGAGCGCCTGTCCGTGATGGAAAACGTACTGTCGGGCCGCCTGGGCTACGTGTCGCCGTGGCATGCATGGCGGCGCAAGTTTCCATCGGAGGACATTGCGCGTGCCTTCGAGCTGCTCGACGTCGTCGGTCTCGCGGGCTTCGCGCACACCCGCGCAGACTCGCTCTCCGGTGGCCAGCGCCAGCGCGTCGGCATCGCGCGCGCAGTGATGCAGGAGCCCGCCGTGCTGCTCGCCGACGAGCCGACCTCCTCCCTCGACCCGAAGACCTCGGTCGAAATCATGCAGCTGCTCGCCGACATCGCCCGCGAGCGCGACATTCCGGTCGTCATCAACATGCACGACGTCGAGCTCGCGAAACGCTTTGCCGATCGCATCATCGGCATGTCCGCCGGCAGCGTGGTTTTCGACGGCCCGCCCGGAAATCTGTCGGACGTCACGCTCAAGACGATCTACGGCGGAGAGGACTGGCTCCAATGATGCGCCCGCAGTGATGACCTCGGCCGCGGCCGCCCTCCCGTTCCGGTCCAACGCATGGGCGCGCGTGGGTTGGCTCGCGCTCGCGGCATACGTCGTCTATGCCTGCGCGCAGCTCGACGTGTCGGCGGAACGGCTCGCGAGCGGCTTCTCCAACGCGGCGCATTTTTTTAGCCGCATGTTCCCTCCGAACTTCGCGCGCTGGGATCTCCTGGTCAAGGGCCTGAAGGAAAGCCTCGAGATCGCCTTGCTCGCCTCGGCGCTCGGCATCGCAATCTCGCTGCCGATCGGCTTCGTCGCAGCGCGCAACCTGATGCCCGCATGGGTGAGCTGGCCCGCGCGACTGGTCATCGTCGCCGCCCGGTCGTTTCACCCCGTGATCGTGGCTATCCTGTTCGTCAAGGCGGTCGGTTTCGGCGCGCTCGCGGGAATTCTGGCGCTGACCGTCGCCTCGATCGGTTTCATCGGCAAGCTCTTCGCGGAGGCGATCGAGGAGATATCGCTCAAGCAGGTCGAGGCCATACGCGCGACAGGCGCCCCATTCATGAGCGTCATCGGCTTCGGCGTGTTGCCGCAGGTCTTCGCACGGTTCATCGGCTTCTGCACCTACCAGCTCGATTCCAACCTGCGCAATTCGACGATGGTCGGCATCGTCGGCGCCGGCGGCATCGGCGGCACGCTATTCGCGGCGTTTCAGCGTTTCGACTACGATTATGTGTGCGCGATCCTGATCTCGATCATCGCCCTGATCATGGTCGGTGAATTGCTCGCGATGGGCGTGCGCGCGATCTTCATCGACGGCCTTTCGCTCGCGGACCTGTTCCGCGGCCGCATGGGACGGCTCGCCGCACAAGGCGAGCGACACCTCGAAGATGACTGAAGCGGCACACGATCTGGTCTGGCGCCGCTTCACACCGGCACAGCGCATCGCGCGCTTTGCGGTCTATCTCGCGATCGTCGCGGGGATCGTCGTCTCGATTCAAAGCGTCGAAGTCATCCCGGAATTTCTCGTCGACGCGCCGGATCAGGTCGCCGACCTCTTCGCGCGGATGTGGCCGATCGATCTCGCCTACTATCCGCGCGGCGTGCACGCCGCGCTCATGGAGACGATTCATATCGCATCGCTGGGCACGCTGCTCTCGCTGGTTCTCGCGTTGCCCATCGGCTTGCTCGCGGCGCACAACCTCTGCCCTTCGACGCCGGTCAACTGGTTCGCGAAACTTATTCTCGTCTCGTCGCGTTCCGTGAACTCGCTCGTGTGGGCGCTCCTTTTCGTGGGAATCTTCGGGCCCGGTGCGCTGGCCGGCACGCTGGCGATCGCGTTTCGTTCGATCGGCTTCGTCGGCAAGTTGTTCGGCGAGGCCCTCGAGGAAACGAGCCACGGTCCCATCGAGGCGCTGGACGCGGCCGGCGCGCCCGCGCTGTCGCGGCTATCCTTCGGCTACTGGCCGCAAGTCAAGCCGGCGTTCTGGTCGATCGCGTTGTTTCGCTGGGACATCAACGTCCGCGAATCCGCGGTGCTCGGCCTGGTCGGCGCCGGCGGCATCGGCATGACGCTCGATGCCGCGCTCAACCTGTTCCAGTGGGAACGCGTTGCGGTCATCCTGCTCGCGATTTTCGCGATCGTGATCCTGGCCGAGGTCGTCGTCACCGTCGTCCGCAAACGGGTCCTGTAGACTTTCGTGCATGACGGTCATCGCGGTATTCAACCAGAAGGGCGGCGTTGGCAAGACGACGACCGCGCTCAATCTTCTCGCGGGCATCGCGCAGCGCGGGCAGCGTCCGTTCGGCATCGATCTCGATCCGCAGGCGCATCTGTCCGGCATTTTCGACACGCATCCGCGACTCGCGGACGATTCCGTATACGCCTTTTTCGTGCGGCAGCGCCCGTTGGCCGACGTAGCGCAGATCACGGCCAGCGGCGTGGTTCTCTGCCCCGCGCATCTCGAGCTGACCAAGCTCGACACTCTGCTTGGCAAGGGCGTCAACGTCGTGACTCGTCTTCGCGTGGCGCTGAAGCAGCCCGGCGAGGCGCCCGGACCGGTGGTGATCGACACCTGTCCGCTCCTCGGAGTCCTGTCGCTGAATGCGATCTTCGCCTGCGATCTCCTGCTCGTGCCGGTATCGGCCGACTATCTCGCGTTGCAAGGAGCCCAGCAGGTTGAGCGCGCGCTGCATGCGTTGGAGCCGGTGTTCAAGCGCCGGCTGCCCCGGCGGTACGTCCTCACGCGTTTCGACGCGAGGCGCAAGATGAGCTCGGAGGTTGCCGATTTAATGGCGATGGCGTTCCGTGCCGAGGAAATCTGCGCCACCCGGATCGCGGAAAGCGTCAGCCTCGCTGAGAGCCCGGCGCGTCACCTCGATATATTCCGCCACGCACCGCAAAGCCGCGGCGCGCGCGAATATCGGGAGCTGGTCGACGAGCTAGTGAGTGCCGGATTTATAGCGTAGCATCGAGCGCGCGACCGAGGGGATCGTTGCGGGCTCGTCGCTGATAATGCCGATGACGCCCTCGAGGTCCAGCGAATCATTGCGGACGCTGACGGCCTCGGTCTGGCAATGGACGATCTCGCAGTGATGGTACATCTGGCGCAGCCGGCGTTCGGCGTCGGCCTGACTGGCGGCCATGATGCATATGTTGTCCACGCGCTGGCCGGTGCGCGTTCGGATATTGAAGCCATATCGGATCATCGCTGCTCCTCCCACCTCGATCAGCCCGCTCTTCCGGTCCGCTCACCGCGGGCGCTGTCGCGGCGCATCAGGCGCTTAGTGTCGGGGGTTCGCATGATAGCTCAGGATGTCGAACGCAAATAACGTACCGGTGACTTTCCCGACC
>DASXQW010000101.1:0-2105 GCA_036506975.1 Casimicrobiaceae bacterium
GGCAAGACGACGCTCTTCAACCTGCTGACCGGACAACTGGCGCCGAGCAGCGGAGAAATCCGGCTCAATGACGAGGTGCTGAACGAGCTGAGACCGGACAAGCGCGCGAAGCTGGGCTTGGGCCGCACCTTCCAGATTGCAAAACCCTTGATCGGCCTCACCGCGCTGGAGAACGCGATGGTCGGGGCGTTTCTTCACCATCCCAAGCTGCGCGAAGCGGAGGAGCTCGCGCGCGCAAAGCTGGACGAAGTGGGGTTGCGCGACCGTGCAAATGTCCGCGCGGGCGAATTGACCCTGTCCGAGCGGCGCCGGCTGGAAGTGGCGCGCGCGCTGGCGCTCGAGCCGCATATCGTTCTCCTCGATGAAGTGATGGCAGGTCTTAATCCAAGCGAAGTGGCCGAACTGATCGGCCTCGTATGGCGTCTCAACGAGTCGGGGCTGACACTCCTCATCATCGAGCACAACCTCAAGGTGGTGCGCGCCTTTTCGAAGCGCGTCATCGTGCTCGACCACGGCGCCAAGATCGCTGAAGGCGACGCGGAGACGATCCTCGGCACGCCGGAAGTGATCGAGGCATATCTCGGAAAGCGGCGCCGATGAGCGGATTTCTCGCCGTCGAGCGCGTTTCGGCGGGTTATGGCCTCGCTTCGGTGCTTCGGGATGTGTCGGTGCACGTCGACAAGGGAGAAGTCGTCGCGGTACTCGGCGCCAATGGCGCCGGCAAAACCACCTTGTTGCGAGCCATCTACGGCCTCATCGCGCCGACCAGCGGGCGCGTCGTCTTCGAAGGCGCCGATATCAGCGGCACGCCCGCGCATCAAATCGTCAGCCGCCGCCTCGCCATGGTGCCCGAGGGCGGCCGCCTGTTCACGTTCATGACTGTAAAAGAGAACCTGGAGCTTGGCGCGTTCAATCCCTCTTCGCGCGCCGAGACCCGCCGCAATCTCGAAGAAGTCTTGGAGCTTTTCCCGATCCTCGCCGAGCGCGGCTCGCAGCTCGCCGGCTCGCTTTCCGGCGGCGAGCGGCAGATGTGCGCGATTGGACGGGCGCTGATGAGCCACCCAAAACTGCTCGCGCTGGACGAGCCTTCGGCTGGTCTTTCGCCGGTCATGGTGGAGAAAGTCTTCGATTTCATCCGCTCGGTCGTGGCCTCGCGCCATCTCACGATCCTGCTCGTCGAGCAGCACGTCGAAGACGCGCTCGAGATCGCGAACCGCGCCTATGTCATCGAGCGCGGCGAGATCGTGAAGACCGGCACCGGCAACGCCCTGATGAAGGATCCTGACATCCAGCGCGCCTACATGGGGTTGTGAGATGAAGCTTCTAAGCGCTACCCCGAGTCCCTACGCGCGCAAAGTCCGCATTGCGCTTATCGAGAAGGGCATCGCGTTCGAGCTGATGACCGAGTTGCCCTGGAATCCCGGCAGCGCGGCGCCAAATTTCAATCCCCTCGGCAAGATTCCTGTCCTCGTGCTCGACGACGGGCGAGTGGTTCACGATTCCAAAGTCATCGTCGAGTATCTCGAGATGCTCGGACGGCCGCCGCATTTGCTACCCTCTGATCCATCGCTGCGATTGGCGCACAAGCAGATCGAGGCCACGGCAGACGGTGTCTGCGACGCAGTCGTGCTGATTGTGCTGGAGCGCAGCCGCGCGGGCGCTTTGCAAAGCAGCGACTGGATCGGGCGCCAGCTGGGCAAGGTGGAAGCCGGGACCGGAGCGCTGGAAGAGGAGCTCGGCGCGCGACAATGGTTCGTTGGCTCTACCCTCGGGCTCGCCGACATCGCCGTTGGCTGCATGCTCGGCTACCTTGACTTGCGATTACCCGAATTCGATTGGCGCGGGCGCCATGCAAATCTCGTCGCCTTCAGCGAGCGCATGTTTTCGCGTCCGTCATTTGCTGCGACGGTTCCGGTGGCGCAGCAAATCACGGAAGTCCGGTGAACCGGTCGGCGGTCGGTCATGTACCAACCGTCGTCTTGGAGCATTCCGCAAGACCTCGGCGACCTTCGTGGCACCAGCATTAGCTGACCCAGGACTGCGCAGGTCGTTCGCGGCTCGATGAAATAGTAAAAGCGACGCTCTTTCGCGATCCGGAGCACATG
>DASXQW010000102.1:0-1592 GCA_036506975.1 Casimicrobiaceae bacterium
GATGCGATGCCCGGTCGCCGCAACCAGCGGATTGTCGACGCAGATGACCGCCAGCGCGCCGAGCGCCCAGCCCTCGGCGCGCAGCTTGTGGAACTCGGAGATTTTCTCCTCCAGCGGACAGCCCGCGAGCGTGACACCGAACGGCGACTTCTTGAACGGTGCCGCACTGCCATCAGCCGGTTTCTTCTCATGCAGGCCCGACGAGCACGAGTCCTTCTGCTGCTCGTGACACCAGATGCAGTAATGCGCCTGGTCGAGACCGCCGGCAAGGTCGGTGCCGGAATCGGTCAATGCAAAACCATCGCGGCGCCGCAGGTGCTCGCGCGGCAGCTGCCACGTCTCGACGCCGCCGCGCGTCTCGCGCTCGACGGGGATGAGCCGCAGATAGTCGAGCTTGCGCGGGGCCTTGAACAACACGCCCGACTTGTGCCGGGCCTTGCCCGCCGGCGTGTGCACCGCCCAGGCGGCGTAGCGAAGCGCGAGATCGATATCGGCCGCGTGCGCAGCTTCGTCGCGGCCCCAAGCGCCCACGTGCGAGGCGAACGCGAGCTCCCCGCGTTGCCCGACGAGGGGCTCGCCAAACCTTGCCTCGAGCTCCGCACGCAGCGCATCGCCATCGAAGCCTGCCGCCTCGTCGGGCTTGTATTTGTTGAGCGCCTTGCGCTGCACGACCTGCCGTTTGCACGCGAACAGCGGCGCGAGCTCATGGTGCGCCGCCTGAAGAGCCGTCACTTCGGATTCGACATCGAACAATCGCGCCAGGAAATCCTCGACGTGGGGCGCGAGTGCGATAAGCAACTCCGATTCGTCCTTCCGCCCGACCGCATCGGGATCGGCGCGCGCGGCGGCGAGACGCGCGGCGAGTGCAGCGTCGGCTTGCCCGAGCCAGGCGACGAAGGCCGCGTCCAGCCTCTTCAGGCCGGCCGTCGAGTAGAGGTCGCGAAAGCTGAACCCAAAACCGAGCTTGAGCATCGAAAAGCGGCGCAATCCGCAGAGCGAATAAACGTACAATTTTACCTTATGGGTGGCAGCAGCCGCAGCCATCTCGGCTGCATAAGCATAGAAGCCTGGGGTCGCCGCGACGGCGGCGTGGAGAATCCGCTTCCCGAACCGCCGTCAGCGCGGCTATGATCGCGGTCCGCGCGTTCTGCGGCCGCAGATCCGTTGGGCCGCCGTCGCGCGCCACGCACGGGGTGAGGATGAACTCCTTTTGCAGGCTTCCAAAGGCGCTGCTCGCGGCCGCAGCGCTGTCGAGCGTGATGGCGATCGCACAGCCGATCAAGCTGGGCGAGCTCAACAGCTACAAGACCTTTCCAGCGTTTCTCGAGCCGTACAAGAAGGGCATGGAGCTCGCGGTCGAAGAGGTCAATGCCGGCGGTGGCGTGCTCGGCCGCCCGCTGGAGCTCATCACGCGCGACGATAACGGCAATGCAGGCGACGCGGTTCGCGTGGCCGAAGAGCTTTTGGCGCGGGAGAAAGTCGATGTGCTGATGGGGACATTCTCGTCTGCTGTCGGGCTTGCCGTGGCCGATTTCGCGCGGCAGCGGCGCGCGTTCTTCCTCGCCGCCGAGCCGCTGACCGACAAGATCGTC
>DASXQW010000103.1:0-17749 GCA_036506975.1 Casimicrobiaceae bacterium
TTCGAACACAATCTTCACAAACTGGCAGGTTTTTCCCGTTCGGCCGGCGTCCGGCTGCGCCCGCATGCCAAGACGCACAAGTGTCCGACCATTGCGCTAAAGCAAGTCGCTGCCGGCGCCGTCGGACAATGTTGCCAGAAGGTCGGCGAGGCCGAGGCGCTGGTGCGCGGCGGTGTGCGCGACGTTATGGTCAGCAACGAAGTCGTCGGCATGCCGAAGCTTCGCCGGCTGGCGGCGCTGGCTGCGGATGCCACCGTCGCGCTTTGTTTCGATGCGAAAGAGCAAGTCGACGCCGCGTCGCGCGCGGCGACCGAGTTCGGCGTGACGCTCGGCGGGCTCGTCGAGATCGAGGTCGGTATGCAGCGCTGCGGCGTTGCCGCCGGCGACGCCGCAAGCGATCTCGCGCGCTACATTGCCGACGCCCCTGGGCTGCGATTCCGCGGCCTGCAGGCCTATCACGGCACCGCACAACACCTGCCGAGCTTCGCGCAACGCGAGCGCGCGATAACCGACGCGACAAGTGCGGTGCGCACGACCATCGACGCGCTCGAGCGCGACGGCATCATCTGCGAGGTAATCAGCGGCGCGGGAACCGGCACTTTCGCGCTTGAAGGCACGAGCCGCCTCTGGAACGAACTGCAAGCGGGCTCGTACGTTTTCATGGATACCGAATATGCGAGGATCGGCGGCAAGGAGGGAGGGCTCTACACCGAGTTCCGGCACAGTCTCTTCGTGTTGGCGACGGTGATGAGCGTGCCGACCGCCGACCGCGCAATCGTCGACGCCGGGCTCAAGTCCTACAGCGGCGAGAAGGGCCCGCCCTGGGTGCATGGGAGGGAAGGCGTCGAAGTCGTCGGCGTTTCCGATGAACACGGCAAACTGAAAGTGGGGCCGAAAGCCGAGCGGCTGCGGATGGGCGACAAGGTCATGCTGATCCCCGGTCACTGCGATCCGACGGTCAATCTTCACGACTGGTACGTCGCGGTCCGAGCGGGACGCGTCGAGGCGCTGTGGCCGATCACCGCGCGCGGCGCCAGCAGTTGAGCAGGCAAACGAGACTCAATAGGAGGAAGAAATGGACGACACGGTAAATGACGGCAAACGCGATTTTCTGAAGAGCGCCGCGGTTCTTGGCGTCGCATCGAGCATGATCGCCGCGGCCGCCGCGCCGCGCGACGCACTCGCGCAGATGCTGGAAACCGGCATTCGCGAAGACTCGAGCCTGGCCAAAGTGCGCAAGGATGGCGTGATCCGAGTCGGATACTCGCAAACCGGTCCGTGGTTCTACAAGGATGCCAAGAGCGGCGAGTTGGGCGGCATCTACAAGGACGCCGTCGACCGTCTGGCGAAAGAGATGGAAGTCAAAGTCGACTACAAGGAAGTCACCTTCCAGAACTCGACGGTCGGCCTGCGCCGCAACGATTACGAGCTCTACGGCTCATCGCTCACCTACACGCTCGCCCGCGCGCTGGTGGTCGACTACGTTGGGCCGTTGTGGTCCAAGGGCAGTTTGCTGATGGTGCACAAGGACAACGCCGGACGGTTCAAGACGCTGGCCGATTTCAATGACCCCAAGGTGACATTCTCGGTCGTTGCCGGCGGCAGCGAAGAGCCGCGCATCCCGGTTTTGTTTCCGAAAGCGAAGCTCATCACCACGGCCGGCCAGGTGGTACTGGGAGCCGAGCCGGTGCGTGCCAAGAAAGCCGATGTGTGGATGAGTGGAGACAGCGATGTGCTGCTGTTTGCAAAGCGCAATCCCACCTGGGCGCACGTGTTCGATACCGACCACCCGATCGATAAGCGACCGAACACCTGGGCTGTTCGGTATGGCGATTCGGAGTGGAAGCATTTTCTCGACTTTTTCGCCGTGTTTCTGACGGTGAATGGCGAGATGGAGCGCCTGTTCAAGCTGCACATGGAGAAGCTCGGCGCCGCGTAACTGCGGTACGGATGAGGTCCGGCTGGGCGTGTCGATGCTCGCCCTGCCCACCCTCACCTGCCGATCGAGCGAATCCGATGATTGTCGATTGTCACGCCCACGTGTTTGCGCACTGGCAAGGCGCCTGTGGGCATCCGTCTCGCGCCGTGCATCTCAAGTATCTGCAAAAGGTGGTGACGCGACCCGCGGCCCGGGCTTTTCGCGTCCGCGACGGTCGCGAGATCAAACCGACCATGCTGTTTCGACCCGACGACAACACCTGGGCGGGCTTGACCGATGTAGGGTTTCGAGTGGGCCGGTTCGGCCAGCTCTGTTTCACTTACGAGGGTGAAGACTATTACGTCCAATATTTACCGGTCGGCATGCAGGACCTTGCTTGTCCGCCGGAGCTCATGCTGTCGCAAATGACCTACGCCGCAGTCGACCATTGCATTTTGCAAGCGGGCGGCGGTTATGGCGCAATGAACGATTACAACGCATATACGCAACATCAGTATCCACAAAAGTTCAGCGGCCTGCTCCACATCGATGAAGCACTGTCCGATCGCGCAGACGTGCAAGTGGAACTTGACCGTGCAGTCAATGCTCTGGGCTTGCGCGGCCTCTACTATGCACAGGATTTCTCGCGGCATGGTTACGCGCGCAATGTGAATCACCCGGCGTTCGGCGGCTTCTGGGACAAGGTCGTCGCCTATCGGTTACCGGTTTTCATCGAACTGTCGTCAACGCCGACCTACGACCAGGCGGGTTACCTGGCAAACCTGTTAGCGCTCGACGAACTGCTGGTGCGTTATCCGACTCATCGATTCCTGCTGGTCATGGGCCCGCCCGCCGGCTACTTCGCCGCCTCCGGCCGCTGGGAATTCGCACCGGAAGCGCTCACCGTCTACAAGCGTGACAATCTGCAAATGGAGATCATGTTTCCAATCTCGTGGGGCGGCGTCTGGGACTATCCTTACCCGGAGGCGCAGCAGCTCATTCGCGGCATGCGAGACATCTTCGGCGCATCGAAGCTCTTATGGGGCTCGGATATGCCCAACGTCGAGCGCTTCTGCACCTACCGTCAATGTGTCGATTATGTAAGAAGGCACTGCAGCTTTCTGAGCGACGATGAGAAGGATCTGATTCTGGGCAGCAACGCCGCGGAACTCATCGGGCTCGATGTGCGCGCATCGATGGCGTCTTCGCTGACGGTAAGCCTAAGGAACCTCTGAACAAGTCCCACATGGATCGCGTTTCTGCCGCAATGGCTTCAGATGCTAGGCGCCGCGGCGCAGCGAATAGTTCATCCTATTCGCAAGCCGCGCAACAACGCAGATGAGGCCATTGCGGCGAAACCCGGATGGGACGGGGCTTGCCGGGCGATCTGCGGTGTCGCGCCGCTCGCCAATGGGGCCTACCATTGGCTTCGCGTCGCTTCGTGCATCTCATCCCGGCAAGCCTCCGTCGCGACCACGCGGGACTTATTCAGAGGTTCCCTGATGGAAACGCGGATCGGCATCGATATCGGCGGCACGTTCACCGACCTCGTATGCCTGAACGCCGCAGGACGGGTGCTGCGCGCCAAGGTGCTGTCGACGCCGGAGGACTACAGCCTGGGTATCGCAACCGGTCTCGAGGCCATCGTCGGCAACGGCAGCGTGCCGATCGCCGAGATAGCGCAGATCATGCACGGGACGACCGTGGCGACGAACGCCATTCTCGAAGGCAAGGGCGCACGGGTCGCGCTCATCACCACGCAGGGCTTTCGCGACGTGCTCGAGATCCGCCGTCTGCGGATGCCCGTCCTCTACGACATTCGCTGGCGCAAACCGCCGGCGCTGATTCCTCGGCGGCTCCGATTCGAGGTCGAGGAGCGGATCGATCACCTGGGCCGCGTCGAGCATGCGCTGGACGAAGCCGGTGCGAACGCAGTCATCGATAAGATCCTCGCGGCGAAGGTCGACGCCATTGCGATCTGCCTGATCAATTCGTACGCCAACGGCGCGCACGAAGTGCGCCTTCGCGACTTGATTCGTGCGCGCGACGCGTGCATTCCAATCTCGGTTTCGAGCACGCTGCTGCCGGAGATCAGGGAATACGAACGCACCAGCACGACGGTCGTCAATGCCTACGTGCTGCCGTTGGTGCGACATTATCTGCAATCGCTCGAGGCGAGATTGCAAGCGCGCAAGATCGGGAAGCCGCTGACGATCATGCAATCGAGCGGCGGCGCGATGAGCGCCGCGGCAGCGGCGGAGCGACCCATCCACATCATCGAATCGGGTCCGGCTGCCGGCGTGGTCGGAGCCGCCGAGCTCGCTCGCCGTCTCGGCAACTTGAGCCTGTTGAGCTTTGACATGGG
The DNA here is from genome assembly GCA_036506975.1 of Casimicrobiaceae bacterium. Classification (GTDB taxonomy): domain Bacteria; phylum Pseudomonadota; class Gammaproteobacteria; order Burkholderiales; family Casimicrobiaceae; genus PALSA-1003. Next base: position 4,284 of record DASXQW010000103.1, read on the forward strand.
TGGCACGACGGCCAAAGCTGCGCTGATCGAAGAGGGGCGGTTTCTGCGCGTCAACGCGATCGAAGTCGGTGGCGGCATCAATATTGCAGGGCGATTGTTGAGCGGCGGCGGCTATCCGGTGCGTTCACCTTCAATCGATATCGCCGAGGTCGGCGCAGGAGGCGGCAGCATGGCCAGGCTCGATGCCGGCGGCGCGCTTCGGGTCGGACCCGAGAGCGCCGGCGCCGCGCCCGGACCCGTCTGTTACGATCGCGGCGGGGTCATTCCGACGGTCACCGACGCCAATGTGATGCTGGGCTTTATCAATCCTGTCGCGTTGGCCGGCGGCTCTCTTCCGATCCGACGCGAGTTGGCGCATGCCGCGCTGCAGACGCATATCGCACAGCCGCTCGGGCTCGGCATCAACGAGGCCGCGTGGGGCGTGCACCGCGTCGCCAACGCGACGATGGCGCGAGCGCTGCGCGCCGTCTCCACCGAACGCGGGCGCGATCCGCGCGATCTGGTCGTGCTGGCCTTTGGCGGCAACGGACCGGTTCACGCCGCGACGCTCGCGCGCTTGCTCGATATCCGCAAGATTCTGGTGCCGCCGGTGCCGGGGCTGTTCAGTGCGCTTGGCATGTTGTTCCCCGAGATCGAACACCACTACGTGCGCACCTGCAAGCAACGGCTGGACAGCCTCGACATCGGCGCGCTCGAGGCGAGCTTCGGCGCGTTGCAAGCGGAAGGCGCCGCGGCGCTCCACAGCGAGGGTTACGGCACGCCTGTCCACCGGTTCGAGCGACTCATCGACCTGCGGTATGCCGGTGCCAATTCCGAGCTGACATTGCCCTGCCCCGCCGATCAAAATATCGCCACGATACTCAGGCGGTTGTTCGGTGAAGCGCACGAGCGGCAATACGGCTACCGATCCGATGCAGAAACAGTGGAAACAATGAGCCTGCGCGTGATCGCTCGTGCTGCCACGGCATCGTCCCGGATTCCCGATCGTCTTGCGCTAGATCATGAGCGTGCAGGCGCCGGTGCCACACGCGCTGCTTACTTCGGCCCCGAATTTGGTTCAATCGAAACGCCGGTGTGCGGCCGCAGTGCGGTCGGTCCTCAGTGGCGAAACGGTCCGTTGCTGATCGAGGAATTCGACAGCACCACCGTCGTGCCGCCTGATGGTCGCGCCCGGCTCAGCAACTGGGACACGATCGAAATCGAGCTTGCATGACGCCATGAACATTGCGGTCGAATCGCAGGAAACGAGTATCCGCCAGGCGACATTGCCCTCGCGTGATCCATTCGCGCTCGAACTGATCAAGAATGCACTGGTTGCGCTGGCGGACGAGATGGCACTGACCGTCTACCGAACGGCCCGCTCGTTCGTGGTGAAAGAGGCACTCGACTTTTCGACCGCGCTGTTCCTGGCCGACGGTCAACTGATCGCGCAGGGCACGTGCCTGCCGTTCCATCTGGGTGCGATGCCGTTTGCGGTGAAGTCGGTCGTTCGTGCCTACCCTGACCGAATCCGGCCCGGCGATCTCTTCATCACCAACGATCCCTACGATGGCAGCACGCACCTGCCAGACATCGTCCTCGTCAGGCCGATTTTTCTTGCCGGAAGCCTCATTGGCTACTCGGTCGCCCTGGCGCACATGACCGATATCGGCGGCCGAATGCCCGGCGGCAATGCCAGCGATTCGACTGAACTCTACCAGGAAGGATTGCGCATTCCGCCGTCCCGGCTGTGGCGCGAGGGCGAACCCGACGAGACCATGTTGAGGCTGATCGAGCGCAACGTGCGCGTCCCGGACAAAGTCCTGGGCGACATCCGCTCGCTGGTCGCGGCGTGCCATGTCGGCGAACGCGAATTCATCAAGCTCGCCGAGCGCTACGGCGCGTCCCGGTTCGACGCGCATTGTCGCGATCTGCTCGACTATACGGAACGGTTCACGCGGTCCGAGATCGCGAAACTTCCGAAGGGAACATGGCGCTTTGTCGACCATCTCGACGGCGACGGGATCGATCCGGATCCCATTCCCATCGTGGCCACGGTCACCATTGGCGGCGATGAAATGACCATCGACCTGACCGGATCCGCACCACAGGTACGGGGAGCCATCAACTGCGTTTTCCCGTTCACGCTGTCGACCGCGCTCGCCTGCGTGCGTTCGATTGTCGATCTCTCGATTCCGAACAACGCGGGCTACTTCCGCCCGATTCACGTGATTGCACCCGAGGGGACGGTGGTCAACCCCAGACCGCCGGCGGCGGTGGCCGCCCGCGGCATTACGGGGATCAGGATTGCCGATGCGATTTTCGGCGCTCTCGCCCAAGCGGTGCCAGAGGTGCTGCCGGCGTGCGGATCCAATGCACCCGACGTCGGCATTTCGTTCGGCGGCGTCGACGCCAGCAACAACCCGTTCGTCTATCTCGAGTTCCTGCTAGCTTCGTGGGGCGGCGGGCCCGATCGCGACGGCATGGATGCATGCACCGGGACACTCGTCAACTACTCAAATACTCCGGCTGAAATGATCGAGGCGGATCAGCCCATCGTGGTCGAACGCTATGCGCTGGTGCGCGACAGCGGCGGCGCCGGCAGGTTTCGCGGCGGCCTCGCACTCGAGCGGCACCTGCGTTTCCGGGCGAATAATGCAACGCTGCAGATCCGCTCGGATCGCCGCGATCATCCGCCGTATGGACTGCAAGGCGGATCACCGGGCGCTCCATCCGATGTCAGCATCCGGCGGGCCGATGGGCACGAAGAGCCCTGGCCCGCCAAGTTTCTGACTACCGTGCATGACGGTGACGTCTTGCGGGTTCGGCTCGCGGGCGGCGGAGGCCACGGTAATCCCTTCGATAGGAGCCCGACCTTGGTTCTCGACGATGTGCTGGAAGACAAGATGTCGATCGAACACGCGCGCAACGCGTACGGCGTGGTGATCGGCGGCGGATTGGGAACTCCACTGGAAGTCGATACCGTCGGCACCACGGGCCTGCGCACAAGTCGGCCGCAGACGAAATAATGTGCGCGGACACCCGCGCTTAGGCTAACGGTAACCCTATGCGTTGCATCTTATCCTGGCGATCGCGCAAGCCTGTGAATTAGAACTTCCATTGCGTCACAACGAAGCGTGGATCGGGCGTTTCTCCCTCCAGAATCGTAAATACATTCTTGACCGCCTGCACGGCGACGCGGGTCATCGCCTCGCGAGTCGAGCCGCCGATATGCGGAGTCACCACGACGTTCGGTAAGTGCCATAGCGGGCTGCCCGGATCCGGCGGCTCCTGCGTGAATGCATCGAGCCCGGCCCCGGCAATCCGCCCGGTCTGGAGCGCTGCTATCAGCGCGCTTTCATCGACAACGGGCCCGCGCGCCGCATTCACGAGCAGCGCAGTCGCCTTCATTCGGTCGAGCTCCGCCGCGCCGATCATGCCGCGCGTCTCGGCGGTCAACGGGCAATGAAGGCTGACGACGTCGGCACGTTCGAGCAGCGCCTCGAGCCGATCGACGCGCTCAGCCCCGAGTGGGACTGAAGCCGCCTCGATATAGGGGTCATAGATCGTCAGCGGCATTGCGAAGCTTCGGCTCAACGCGGCGAGGTCGCCGCCGACCGCCCCACAGCCTACGATGCCGAGATGCTTGCCGGTGAGCTCGATACCCGGCGTACTGTATTTTTCCCAACGGCCGGCTCTCAGCGAAGCGTCGAGCGCAAAGACTCGCTTTAGAAGGAGGAGCATCATTGTCAGCGCGAGCTCCGCCACCGAGCGCGCGTTCGTCCCGTATGCGCGCATCACCACGACGCCACGCTCGGCGGCGGCGCGAAGATCGATGTTGTCGACTCCGACACCGTATTTCGAGATCACCTTGAGCGCGCCGGCCGCATCCATCACTTCGGCGGTAAGCGGCATCGCCCGGGAGATAATCGCATCAGTCGGCGCTTCGGCAATCGCATCCTTCAGTGCTTCCATTGAAGAGCTGCCAGGCAGGTAACGCACGCGCGCACCCCGGTCGGTCAGCAACTTGACCGCTTCCGGTGCAAGGCTTTCGGCGGTTACGACAACTCGGGGACTTGACCTCGCAGCGTTGGTGCTTGCTGAACTCTTGCCTGGCGAAGCCGTCGGCATGATCGACGGGTTGATAGCAGGCGCTTGGCTCGCTCGCCCCTGCGGCAGCATATCCTCGGCCATGCGTTCCCCGGCCACAGGTTCGTATCCGTAGCGGGCGCGCGCAGCGGCGATCGTGATCTTGCCATCGAGCAGGTCACGGTGGACAAGTTCACGCTCGCGCTCATGCGGGTCACCGAAGCCGCCTCCGCCGGGCGTCGTGATGCAAAGCAGATCGTCCTCGTCCAGCAGGAACTCGGAAACCGTCGGACGGAGGCGGCGTTCCGTCGGCGTGCCCGGATTGACCGTGTACGCGCCGAGACCGCCTGCTTCGCCACCGGCCAATCCTTGGGCGGCGAATTTCTGCCGCGCGCAACGAGTCGCCAGCCTGACGCCTGGCGCGACAATGCGAAGCTCGCGCCGGACGCCGAGTCCGCCACGATATCGCCCCGCTCCGCCTGAATCGGGGATCATCTCGTAGCGCTCGACACGCACCGGAAACTCGTTCTCCATGACCTCGATCGGCAAGTTGGAGGTATTGGTCATGTGCAGTTGAACGACATCAGGTCCGTCCCTCACCGTGCTACCGCCCTGGCCTCCGGCAAAGTTTTCATAGTCGACGAAGTAACGCCGCCGGATCGGATCCTGACCGCTGAGAATGATGCCCTGACACGGGCCGCCGGCCGCCATCGCCCGCTCCGGCGATGCCTGCCCGAACACGCTGAGAATGGCGTCGGCGAGAATCATCGACGTGTGGTTGCGCGCGCTTACTCCCGCGGGCGGCCGAGGATTGACCACCGACCCCTCCGGCGCGATGACCCGAACGACGCGATAGAGTCCCTCGTTCACGGGGAGGTTGGGATCGAGCGTGGCCTTGACGCAAAAATAGATCGTCGCCATCAGATGCGTGTACGGAACGTTCTTCCCGGTCGGCAACTGCGGGCCACAATCGCTGAAATCGAATTCGAGACCGCTTTGGCTGACTGTGAGCGTCACCGCGAGCCTTACCGGTTCGTCGTCGACGCCGTTTTCGTCCAGCCAATCGACTGCGTGGTATCGGCCCGGCCGCAGACCTGACCGGATCGCGGCCCGGGCGCGGCGCTCGGTCGCGTCGCGCATCTCGATGAGCGCCTTTTCCATCTCGCCCGGGTACCGGCGGAAAAGCGCCTGCAGCCGTTCGGCGCCGCGTGTGTTAGCGGCGATCTGCGCATAGAGGTCGCCGTCGCTGAAATGCGGTGTACGCGAGTTCAGCAGAAATGTTTCCCACACGTCCCGCCGCCTCTCGCCCGCCTCGACGAGCTTGACGGGAGGGAAACGGATCCCCTCCTGGTAGATGCTCGTCGAATCGCCGGATTCGCTGCCGGGGACGCGGCCACCGACATCGGAATGATGCGCCACCGCCGCCGTGAAGCCGATCACCCGGCCGTCGAGGAAAACCGGCGCACAGACGGTACAATCATTGAGGTGCGTGACGCCGGCGATGTAGGGGTCATTGGCGAAGAACACGTCACCCGACCGCAGCGTCTCGAGTGGGAATCGCTCCAGGATCGCCGGCACGAGAATCAGCGTCGAACCGAGATGCGCAGGCGCATTGGTCGCCAGGGCGATGGTGTGTCCCGCCACGTCGCAAATCGCCGCCGAGCAATCTCCGCGTTCCTTGATGTTCGGCGAATAGGCGGTACGGATGAGACTCGCGCACATTTCCGAAGCCGCCGCCTCGAGTCCGCTGGCGATGATCTCGGTCAGCCCAACGCGCAGCGTCATCGGCGGGTAAGAAGGAGATTGCCGACGGGATCGACCGCGGCATGAAAATCGGGTGGCAGAAGTGTTGTCGTATCCATCTGTTCGATGATCGCCGGCCCGTCGAGCTCCTCGCCCGGCACGAGATGGGAGCGATCGAAGACCGAACAGTCGATGCGTGTTTCCGTGGCCTCGAATGCGACGCGGCGCCGCCCGATCGGCACGAGCGCTCCGAGCCTGCGGCCTCTCGCATGCGTGGCGAGGTCCACTCTGGGTCCGGGCATTGAAGCCCTCAACCGGAATGTCACGACCTCCATCTCCTTCGAGGGCTGGTCGTATCCGTAGAAACGCTTGTGCGCGGCATCGAAACACTTGCGTACCGAATCCGGTGCGACCTCACGCTGTTCATCCAGCGCGACGGGAACGGTCAACTCGAAATTCTGGCCGACGTAGCGTGCCTCGACCGCGCGGTCGAATGTCACGCGCGCCGGCGACAGCCGGCCGCGTCGAATGATCTCCGTGGCGCGTCGCTCGAGCGCAGCGAAGATATTGCCCATCTTCTCGCCCAAGCCGGTAGCACTTTGGCGGAGGATGCGGGTTTGGCTGACATCGATCTGCGCGTCTTTGGTCAGGACGCCCATTGCACAGAGCACGCCGGGGCTGGGAGGCACGAGCACATCCATACCGAGCTCGCGGGCGATATCTGCCGCATGCAACGGTCCAGCCCCGCCAAATGCGACAAGGAGGAAATCCGCCGGATCGAGCCCGCGTTGGACCGAGACAAAGCGGATTGCCTGAGCGATGTTGGTATTGGAGATCGCTAGAACCGCGGTTGCGGCTTCCGTCACGCTGATTCCCTTCGGCGCGGCGATATCACGCTCGATCGCTTCGGCAGAGCGGCGGGCGTCGATCCGAAGGGCACCCCCCAGGAGGTAATCCTGACTCAGCCGTTCGAGCAGAACATTGGCGTCAGTGACCGTCGGGTGAACTCCGCCGATGCCGTAACACGCCGGTCCCGGCTTGGCGCCCGCGCTCTGAGGGCCGACCCGCAGCAGGCCGCCGCCGTCGAGCCAGGCGAGGCTGCTGCCGCCGGCGCCGACCGTATGCACGTCGACGGCGATGGATTTGATCGGTAACCCGTCGATGATCCGGCAGTTGCTGCTCTCGACCTTGCCATCGGCGACCAGGCTCACATCGGTCGACGTGCCGCCCATGTCGAAAGTGATGATGTTTGGCCGATCGATCATCTTCGCGATGTAGACCGCGCCGCTGATGCCGCCGCTCGGGCCCGACAACAGCGTGTCGATCGGCCGTTCCGAGGCGAGCTCGGGGCTGAAAACCCCGCCGCCCGAACTCATCACCACCGGCTCCGCTGCCAGGCCGAGCGCTTGAACTTCTTTCTGAAATTGCAGCAGATAGCCTCGCATGACCGGCATCAGATAGGCATTGATGACGGTCGAGCTCAGCCGCTCATACTCGCGGAATTCGGGAAGAAGGTCCTCCGAGGCGCTCACCGTCACCCCAGGCCAGATCTCGCGCAGACGCGCGACCGCCTGGCGTTCGTGCTCGGGATTGGCATAGGCATTCAGGAAGCAGATTGCGACCGATCCCACACCCTCCGACTGAAGCCGCGCAGCTGCACGATGGACGTCGGCGAGATCGATCGGCCGTACGACGGATCCATCTCCCGCGACGCGCTCCTCAACCTCGAGCCGTAATCGCCGCGGCACCAGAGGTTCCGGTCGGTGCTGGGTGAGATCGTAAACGTGTGGACGGGTCTGGCGGCAGATCTCGAGCAGATCGCGAAACCCGCGGGTGGTGATCAGCCCGGTCGCCGCGCCTTTTCTTTCGAGCAGCGCATTGGTAGCGACGGTCGTGCCGAGACCGACGAAGCGCACCTCCTGCGGCTTTCGCCCGGCCTTTTCCAGGATCTCGCGAATGCCGTGGACCGGCGCCTCATGCGGATCGTCCGGCGTCGAGGAGAGCTTGTGGCGGAAGGTATCGCCGGTACGATCGTCGACCATGAACAGGTCGGTGAAGGTGCCGCCGACATCGATTCCGATGCACAGAGATCCCGTCATGCGACAAGCATCACCGCAAGCATGCAGCCCAATGTCATTGCTGACCAAATCTTTGGCGACTTCATCAACGTTCTCCAAGATAGTACGGGCCGGTTGAAGCCTCCGAGCGACTGACGCGATGTCACCCGAAGATCAGCTCGAGCGCATGAAGCGGTCGGTTTCCGGGAAGCGCGGCGCCGGCTCCGCAATCCAGCAGCGAACGATCGGATCGCCGGTATTGACCGCCTTGTGCGACCAGATCAGACCCGTGATGCCCGGTCGAGCGAACCTTACGCACTCCACGGTCTCGCCCCAGATGTCGCAAATTTCAGCAGCCTCTTGACCTTCATTGACCGCCTCTCCGATCGCTACCTTGAGACGCAGGAGCCCTGCCCGCGTAGCGCGGGTGACGTAGCGTTCGGTGGCGATGAGCTGCTCGCCGTGGATCTGCGGATCGCCGTCGATCATCTTGAGATAGCGCATTATGTTGCGCACGCCTGCGAGATGGACCTCGACGTCGGCCTCTTCGAGCGTGCCGTTTCCGCCCGACTCGGCGAGGATGGAAACCACACCGCGTCGCGTCGCCTCGAGCACGATCGAGCCGCTGGCAGGCGGCAGCTTGCTGCCTTCGCGGTAAAGCGCAATCAGCCGTGGCGTGTAGAGTCGCGCCAGCGCTTCGCCTCGGCGATCGCGGTCTGGGTCGCCGGTGAGTGGATAGCCACCGAAGGCATAGAGGATCTCGCCCAGGTCGCCGGCGTGCATATCGACGTGATATTCGGCTTTGGCGATGACTTCGTTAAGAAGAACGTCGGCGACAATCTCCGAGATGGAGCCGCTCTTTCCACCGGGGGCGATCTTGTTGAGATTGAGTCCGTCGATCGGCGATACGAAGCCCTGGCGGCTCGCGAACATGTGCATGTTGACGACCGGAACGGCAATCAGCGTCCCGCGGAGAACCTCGGGCGTGAGCTCGCGCGTCAGCCGCATCAGCGCGTCGATGGACGGATATTCCGTCGCATGCACGCCGGCCGTAAGGCAGAGCACGGGTCCCTCACCGCGTCCATTGACGATCACGATGGGGAGCTGAATCGGGCCCGTAGCCGTTTCCCCGAGTTGCAGAAAGCCTTTCGTCTTCTGCCCCTTCTCGGCAGTAAGCTCCCGGATCCGAAACGTGCCTTGCGTGCTCAATCCGCCTCTCCATGCTTGAAGCCGCTGCTTGTCATCGCCGCCCGTAGATGCGGGCGCTGCGACGACGCAGGGCCTCGATCGCGCCCAGCATTACGACCGAAACGGCGATCAGCAACGTCGCGGCAGCAGTGATCGTCGGGCTGATCTGTTCGCGAACGCCGTCGAACATCTGCAGCGGCAAGGTCCGCTGCTCCGGGCCGGCGATGAAGATGGTCGTCACGATCTCGTCGAAAGACGTCGTGAAGGCGAAGATCGCGCCCGAAATCACACCGGGCGCAATGAGCGGCAATACGATTTTGCGGAAGACGGCGCCAGGCGGCGCGCCGAGGCTCAACGCGGCACGCCAAAGCGCAGGATCGAAGCCCTGCAGGGTGGCGTGGACGACGACGACGACAAACGGGGTCGCGAGCACAGTGTGCGCGAGCACGAGTCCGAGGCGGCTGCTCGTCAAGCCCAGCGGCGAATAGACGAAGTAGATGCCGATTGCGGTGATGATGACCGGCACGATCAGCGGCGAGATGAGCAGCCCGACAATGAGCGGCTTGAGCCTGAACTCGGCGCGCACGAGGCCGAGCGCGGCAAGTGTCCCGAGCGGCGTCGCGATTGCCGTGGTGGCGATCCCCACGACGATGCTGTTGCGAAGCGCTGGAAGCCAACGCGGCGAGGTAAAGAAATCGTCGTACCAGCGCAGGGAGAAACCCTCCAGCGGATAGGTCAGGAACGTCCCGCTGTTGAACGACAAGGGCACGACGGCGACGATCGGCACGACCAGGAAGATGAAGACGAGGGCACAAAAACCGTAATACCCGAAGCGAAGCACTTGCTGGAGTGGGGATGGATACGGAGGCAGAAACATGTCAGCGCCACTTGAAGCCGCTCGTTCCGGCCAGCTTCGCATATACACCGTAAAGGATCAGCGTCACCGCGAGCAGCACCAGCCCCAGGGCCGCAGCCATTCCCCAGTTCAGCGTCTGGTTCGTGTAGAAGGCGATGAAATAGCTGATCAACTGATCGTCGGCACCGCCGACGAGCGCTGGCGTGATGTAATAACCGATGGCGAGGATGAAAACGAGAAGGCAACCGGCGGTGATTCCCGGCAGCGTTTGCGGAAGATAGACCCTGCGGAAGGCCGCAAACGGCGAGGCGCCGAGCGACAGGGCGGCGCGGACCGCGAGCGGCGATACGCCCTTCATGACGCCGTACAGCGGCAGCACCATGAAGGGCAGCAGCACGTACGTCATCGCGATGTAAACGCCAGTGCGGTTGTGGATGAGCTGCAGCGGATCGGAGATGAGGCCCGCCCGGCGCAGGATGCCATTGACGATCCCTTCCCGCTGCAGAAGCACCATCCAGGCCGTGGTACGGACCAGCACCGAAGTCCAGAACGGCAGCAGCACGAGAATCATCAGCAGATTGCCGAGGCGCACCGGTACGGTCGCGAGCAGGTAGGCGACAGGGTAAGCGAGCACCAGGCAGAGCAAGGTCACGACCGCGCTAACCCCGAAAGTCCGTTTGAACACGTCGACGAAAATTGCCTGTTGCGCCGGCGTTTTGGCGATGCCGCTGTCCGCCGTCAGGCGGCGATCGACCGCGGCCAGAAGGTAGAAGCTGGTATAGGGACCGGACGCGTGCTTCAGCGCCGCCCACGTCTCACGCTCGCCCCAGCGCGGATCGATCCTGACCAGCTCGTCGAGCGTCGCACGACCTGATTCATCGCCGAGCTGTCGAGCGGTGCGGAATAGCAGGGTTCGGAAGCCGTTGATGTCGTAATTGAGGCGGTTGGCGATTGCGCTTAAGTTGCCGCTGTCGCGTGTTTGCCTCAGCTCCGTGATAAAAACGCCCGCGATGCGGTCATCCGGAAGCGCGCCGCCCTCCAGGTTGCGCAGCAACGCCGCCGTCGCCGGCAGCACGGTGCTCATCTCGGGATCCTGGATGCTGCGCAACAGCATCGATCCGATCGGCAGGACGAAATTCAGCGCGAGGAACAGCAAAAGCGGCGCGACCAGCGCGACGGCATGGAGCTTTTGCGACCGCTCGGCCCGCCGAAGTCCTGCTTTGAGCGCGGTCGAGTCGAGAGCGGCGGGGCGCCCTGCGCGCAGTGTCGCACCCATGCTCAAGCGGCGCGCCCGTTTCCGTTACTTGGCGGCCCAGGCGTTGAAGCGCTGATTCAGTTGGTCGGAGTTCTCGACCCAGAATGCGGCGTTGATGTTGACGGCGTTCTTGATGTTCTCCGGATTGCTCGGGGTGTTGGCGAGCCCTTGCGGATCCGCCTGTGCGATGGCCTCCTTATTGGTGATTCCCAGCGGAATGAGCGAGGGTAGCTGCTTCTGGTTCTCGGGCCGGGTCATGAAACTGACAAGCTGCACCGCCTGCTCTTTGTTGGGGCTACCCTTGAGGATGACCCAGTAATCGATCGAATAGAGATTACCGTCCCAGACGATCTTGAAGTTTTTCTTGTCGTTCTTGTTCGCGGCAAGCAGGCGTCCAGGCGTACCCACCGACATGATGAGCTCGCCCGAAGCCAACATGTCGGGCACTTGCGAGACATTGGTCCACCAGATGATCGACGGCTTCAATTGGTCGAGCTTCTTGAACGCACGATCGACGCCTTCCGGCGTGCCGAGCACCTTGTAGACGTCCTGCGGCTTGACCCCGTCCGCCAGCAGCGCGATCTCGAGCGTATATTTGGCGCCCTTACGCATGCCGCGCTTGCCCGGAAATTTCTTCACGTCCCAGAAATCCGCCCAGCTCTTCGGTCCGTCCTTCAACCGGTCGCCGTCATAGCCGAGCGCGTTTGCCCAGACTACCGCGCCGACACCGCAGTCGTTCACGGCGGGTGCGAGGAACTTATCCTTGCCACCAAGACGGCTCCAGTCGAGCTTTTCGAACAATCCCTCCTCGCAACCGAGAATAAGCTCGTCGACCTCGACCTGGACAACGTCCCAACTTGCATTGCCGCCCTGCACCTTCGTCCGCAGCACGCCGATGCCGCCCGACCAGGAATCCTCTTGCAGCTTGATCCCGGTCTTCTCGACGAAAGGCTTGAAGTAGACTTTCTGCGCCGCCGCCTGGCTGGCGCCTCCCCAGGCGGTAACCGTCAGGTCGCGCGCTTCGGCGCACATGCCGATCAGCGCCATCAGCGCAACGATTCCCATGGTGGTGATGCTGCGAACCGGTGCTTCGCGTGTCATGGCTGTCCTCCGCTCGTTAATTCGCCGGCGCATCGAGCGCGCGACAATCGCCGCTCCGCCAGCCGATCTCAATCGTGTCTCCGGGAGCAATGTTTAGCTCACCGAGGGTGTTAGGAACCTTGATAAGAAAATCGCTGCTGCCGGGCACCCGCAGTCGAGCCCGGGTATGATCGCCGTGGTAGATCAGCTCCTCGACATGCGCCACGAGGATGTTGTTGCATTCTCCCTCGGCGGGGTGGAGGATCACCCGCTCGGGTCGGATGGAGAGCGTGGTGCGCGACCCCGGAAGGCCGATATTGACCGCCATCGCCTCCAGGATGTGGCCATCGGCGATCTCCACCCTGCAGCGTCCTTCGCTGTCGATCGCCAGCAGCACGCCGCTGAGGCGGTTGCTCTCGCCGATGAACTGCGCCACGAAGGCGTTCTGCGGTCGATCATAGAGATCGGCCGGCGTTGCCAGCTGCTCGATCGAGCCGTTCTTCAAGACAGCGATCCGATCCGACATGGTCAGCGCTTCGGTCTGGTCGTGGGTGACATAGACGACTGTGAGCCCGAGCTGTTTCTGGATGTGCTTGATCTCTATTTGCAATTGTTCGCGGAGCTGCTTGTCGAGCGCGCCCAGCGGCTCGTCCATCAACACGAGAACCGGGTCGAAGATGAGCGCCCGCGCGAGCGCGATACGTTGTTGCTGCCCGCCCGACAGCTCGGCGGGGCGGCGATCGTCAAAACCCTGGAGCTGAACCAGTTCAAGCGCGCGTGCGACGCGGTTCTTTAACTCCGCTTGCCCCGTCTTTCGAACCGAAAGCGGGAAAGACAGATTCTCCGCCACGGTCATGTGCGGGAAGAGCGCATAGTTCTGAAACACGACGCCGATGTTCCGTCGATAATGCGGCACGCGCAGCAGGGATTTGCCGCGCAGACGAATCTCACCCGCAGTCGGAACCTCGAATCCGGCGAGCATCATCAGCGCCGTCGTCTTCCCCGATCCTGACGGCCCGAGGAGCGTCAGGAACTCACCCTGGAAGATCGACAGGTTGAGATCCGCGAGAGCCAGGCGCTCGCCGTCGTAGGTCTTCTGAACGTTCTCGAATTCAACAAACGCCGGCGCCGGATCCGGACTCTTGCGAGCCGCGGCGTGCGGCTCGACGGGAGTGGTCTGTGCTGGCTCGAACCGGCGCATCGGCAGGCTGCTGGAAAC
>DASXQW010000104.1:0-2450 GCA_036506975.1 Casimicrobiaceae bacterium
GGATTCCTTGCGACCGGCTGGTTAGCGGCGGCCTCGCGTTCGCGTGGGGTGGCGGCCGGTATCGTGGTATTCGCTTTCTGCGTCCTGCTGGCCGTCGGCGTCGAATTCACCCAGTTGTACTTCCCGCCGCGCACCGTTTCGCTCAACGACATCGTTGCCGAAATCATCGGCTCGGCCCTGGGCATCGTCCTCTGGCTATCGGCCGGCGAGCGAGTCATGACGTTATGGGCCGAAGTGCAGCTCGGCGGGCCCGCGAGCGGGCGCGCGCTGACCGTCCTGTACACCGCGGCGTATCTAGGCTTCGCGCTGTTTCCTTTCGACTTCCTGGTATCCCCTGCCGAGCTTGCCGCGAAACTGGCCGATAGCGGGCGCTCGTCGCTCTTCGTGACCCAGTCGTGCGGCGGGACTCTACATTGCAGCGGCAAGCTGCTCGCCGAAGTCCTCACCGCTGCGCCACTCGGTGTCTTTCTCGGCATGCTAGCGGGTCGCAGCCTCGGCCTTGGACGGGCGTTCGTCTGGGGACTGCTGCTTGGCGCGGTAATCGAAGGCCTGCAGGCGTTCCTCGCTTCCGGCATCAGCCAAGGTGCCTCCGTCTTCACGCGCGGCTTTGGCGTGACCCTCGGACTGATGGCGTACCGCACTTTCAACAGGGAATGGCTGACGCGCTACCGCGTGCAGATCAAGGCTGCCGTGCTGCTGGCGCTGCCCTTGTACCTCCTCCTCTTGTTGGCGTTGATCGGCTTCTTCGCCTCCCGCCTGGAAAGCCACTGGATCGCGGTGACCAAGCTCCATCAGGTCCGTTTTCTGCCCTTCTACTATCACTACTTCAGCAGCGAGACTCAGGCGATGTACAGCCTTCTGCTCCACGTCGGTGCTTATGCGCCGATCGGGGTGGCGGTCTGGATCCTCGCCGGCGGCCGAGGCGGCCGAACCTCACTGTGGATTTCCGGGCTGGCAGCGGCAATCACGGCGTCGGCAATGGAAACGCTGAAGCTGTTCCTCAACGGCAAGCGGCCCGACCCTACCGACGTACTGATCGCGGCAGCGGCGGCGGTGTCAGCCTATTTGGTAGCGACGCGCCTGACGCGTTTGCCGACGGTTGCTGTCGGACCAGCGATTCGATCGGCGCAAATTCCGCCGCGGCCTGAACCGCCTTCTAAATCGGCGCGCCTTTACGGCCTCGGGCTGGCCGCGGGCGTTCTCATTGGCGTGGTCGCGTTGATCGGTTGGGTGATGGCGGTCCAGCCCAGAGAGCATTTCGTCGACGAGAGTAAGCTTGCGCAGTTACCGGCTCCGGAGCAACTGCCGCCTGTCAATCTGCCCGGATTCAAATTCGTCCATCCTCGCCTGCCTGCTCCAACCGCAATTGAGCTGAGGACGCTTGCCATGCAAAACCCGGAGTTCCTCCAGCAAGCGCGCAGCCGGGCTGATGGCGGCAAGGGCGAGATCGCGGCCGCTGCCTTGCAGGAGTTGATCGAACCGGGCAGTGTCGATCTAAGCCTTGTGCATCGCCGCCTCGTGGCGCTCGAGCTCATTCGGCGGGGTGACGAGCAGGTCAAGCCGCTCGCACTGGCTTACGACTGGCTCTATGCGCGGTGGACTGAGTCGCAACGCGCAGAACTGAGAGCCAAGCTGGCCGATGGCTGCGAATACATCATCGCGCTAATTCGCAAAGACCGCATGTCTCCGTACAACGTGATCCTGTACAACGCGCCGCTGCAGGCGCTGATGGCGTGCAGTCTGGCGCTGTACGGCGACGATCCGCGCGGCGATTCCGCGATGCGGTTCACACACGACATGTGGAAGAACCGGGTGCTTCCCGCGTGGCGCCAGGTCATGGGCAGCAATGGCGGCTGGCACGAGGGCGGCGAGTACGTAGGCGTCGGGATCGGGCAGGCGGTTTACGAGCTGCCCGCCATGTGGCGCAGCGCCACCGGCGAGAACCTCTTCGTCAGCGAACCGGGCATCCGCGGATTTCTGAATTTTCTGGTTTATCGGAGGCGGCCCGACGGCACCGACTTTCGTTGGGGCGACGGCTCGGTTTTCGACAGGATCGCGCCAGACAGCATTCCCCTGGCGCTCGAGCTCCGCCACGCGCCTGCCTACAGTCTTCACGCGCCCGCGCAGAACGGGATCCCGTCGGGCTGGCCTTGGGGTCCGCTAACCGACAGTTCGCTCAACGATCCGTCGTCGCTCACCCGCTTGCCGCTGGTGCGGCTGTTCGACGGCATCGGAATGATCGTCGCGCGCAGCGACTGGTCTCCCGATGCCACCTATGTCACCTTCAAGGCCGGCGACAACTACTGGTCCCATATGCATCTCGATCAGGGTGCGTTCACGATCTACAAGGGCGGAGAGCTGGCGATCGACAGCGGGCTGTATGGGCCGGCATACGGCTCCGACCATCACATGAATTACACCTACCAGACGATCGCGCACAACGTCGTCAC
>DASXQW010000105.1:0-11399 GCA_036506975.1 Casimicrobiaceae bacterium
GGCCAGACACCCGCTTCTGCCAGGAGCGAACGTTCGCGACGCTGGCGGGAATTGACGAGGTGGGCGCGGGTGTCGCGCACCCTGAAAGCGTCGGTGATGAAGGCCACGGACATCGCGCCCCCACGCGTGAATAATTCACTACTTGTGACGCTTGCCAGCCGCAGGATCCCAGGCCGCCTAGCAGTTGCGAACCTTGAATTCGACACGCCGATCCAGCGCATCACGCAGATCATCGGTGCCGGATCCCACGAGGTTTTCGCGGAAGCCCACGCCAACCGATACGAGGCGGCCTGCAGTCTCGGGTGCCTGGGCCTCGATCCGGCGTTGGATTGCGATCGCTCTTTGCATCGACAGCCTGTCGTTGAACTGCTCCGTTCCCGTGTGGCTTGTGTGACCGACGATGGTGAGGCAGGTTTTGGACGCCGCGACTTCGCGCGCAACGAGGCGCAGCCACATGTTGTAGGGGCCGCTGATTTTCGCGTCAGCCAGGAAATCCAGGGAGCCGGGACGGAACAGGAATTTGACCGAAAGACTGTTGGTCGCAAGGCCGAAGGCTACGATTTTCGCGAATGCTTTTTCAGCCTCGTCGGTGCGCCCGAGCTGAGTATTGGCGAGATAAAGACCATTGAGGACGCGCAATTGCTGTCCCTCCGGACGAGCTGCGGCCGATTCGTAGTAGCGCAGTGCCTCCGGGTAGTTACCGGCTTCATAGAGCTTGGAGCCTTCGCTGATCAAGGCGGTAATCGGGAGCCGCGACATGTAGAATTCGTCGGCCGCGCCGCCGGTGGGCGTCTGCGCCGTACGGATCTGCCCTTCGACGACTCGATCCTTGGTCAATGAGGGACTATCGCGATAGAAGGCTGTCGGCGTGGTATCGACTCCTTCGCTGCGGATCCTCGCTACGGATTGGGCCACCACGAAACCGGTCTTGATATCGGTCAGCGAAAGACTTATCCGGAATGTTCCCGACGTTGCCTTCGCTGCATCGATGGGAGTCAAGGTTGCGGCGAGGACATATTGCGCCTTGCCGAGAATGTTCGAATTGACCGCGGCCACGTCGAACTGCGCGAACTTGTCCGAAGCGCGTTGCAGCAGCCGCGAATCGAGGGCTCTCGATGCGATCGTCTGCTGCCCGGTATTGCCGTCGATAGCGGGGTCGACAGCGATCACGCCGCGTGGAACGTCTTCTTTCTTGAGCAGGCCGGGTGCGGGGTTGAACGCCGGCAGCCGCCGCGCTTGAACCAGCAGGTCGTCGATCGCGTAATCGACACCTGCGTCGAACGTCAATTCGGAAGCCGGCGCGGGTGGACGCTCGGGAGGCGGGGGCGCTGCACATGCAGTAAGCAGGATCAAAGTGATCAGGCCGGTGGCATGCAGTCCACTCGGCATGCACCGCGGCAGGTTTAGCGACATGAGCTTGCGAGCTCCCTCTTTTCTTCCGTGGATAATGCTTCGCCGAGCGTCGCCTTTTCCATGATGCGACTGCAACGCGGGCTGCTTCGATCCTGCGCGGCAGTTGCGGTGACCGGTGCGACCGGAGTTAGATCGGTCCTCGGCTTGATCTTGGCGTTTGTTTTCGCCGCCGCTGCAGGCGGGACGCTCGCCTGCTGCGTCAAGCCGGGCGCGGGTGCGCCTTCCGCAACTGGCGCGGGGCGGACCGGCGCGGCCACCTCAGGCTTGGGCGGGATTGCGGGCGCGGTCTGCGATTCGACTGAAGGTCCTTCCGCTGGTGTTGGTGGCGCCGCGGCCCGTTTGGACGAGGTCGGAGCCAAAGCCGATTCGTTCGTTACTTGCGGGATCGTCGGATTGTTTGGCTCGATCAATTTCGTGCCCACGAATACCGACGCAATGCCAAACGCGATTACCGCGCCGGCGGGGAGGGACCACTTGCGAACGACGTCAGCGGCGTGGCTCGACTTCGCCTGAGCATCTGTGCCGACCGCTGTCGCCGACTCCTGCTTCACCTTGATCGTCGCGGAGCTCTTCTCGGCAAATTCTGCGGACTCGTGAGCGGCCGCCGCGAGATCGAGCTTGAGCTTTTCCAGGACTGTCGGACTCGGGGAGATGGCGTACAACTCGTGCGCCCGCCCATGCTTGTCGTCGGGGGCGCCCACATGCCTGAACAGCGCGGCGTACGCGGAATCCAGGCAGGCAACGGCATCGAAGAACGCTCGCGAAGCCGTGATTTGCCCGGGAGCCGCAAAGTCCATGATCCGCTTGGCGGCGTTGATGCCATCTCCGATGAAATTGGGCCGCGCTTCGAGGTCGATCGACTCTTTGACGGATCCGAGATGGATGCCTGTGCGCAAGGTGTTGGAAGGAAAGCCCACATCCCTCGCCGCGCGTCCGAAATCCTCTGCAATCGCCAGCGCCATATACAGCGCGTGCTCGGGATTGGAGGTAAATGCGATCAATGCTCCATCGCCGGTATCCTTGATCCGGTAGTCGGCATCTCGGAGAGCTGCAAGATTCCTGCGAAGAATCGCCGACAAGGTGGCTTTGGCAGCGTACTGCTCGGCCGCCGTTCCTATCGAGAAACCGACAAGATCGGTGAAGAGGAAACTCGCCACCAGCGCGCGGTTTGATGGATGCGGCTCGGCTTCGGTCACGGCATCACCAATGGAACATGCGGGACAGGCTCAAATCTCCCTATGCGAGGGGCTGGAAAGTAGCTATGCGGGCAGGAACGCTTCTTTTCCAAGCCGCTACCGGAAGCGTGGGCAAGTGTCGCGCCTGCAATTTCCCCGAAACCCAAACTAGTCTAGCCGAAAAGCTAGCTGGGAGCGACAGTATTTGCCGAACCTCGCCGAATGACGCGGAGATCAATCGCGACGGATGAGCGCGAAGCTCGCCGCGATCATCGCGACGAAGAATACAAGCGTCCAACCGGCAATCGACAGGTGCAGAAATTCCCAGCCTTTTTCGGCGCATTCGCCGCTGCCATCGAGTACCTTCTGCAACACGTCTGTGAAAGGCAGCGTCTCGAGCATGTAATCGAGCCCCATGCCACACGCGGGCACCTGATCTTTGGGTAGCGACTGCAGCCACACCTGGCGCGCAGCGATTGCCGCGCCGACGCCGCCGATCAGCAGCTGGAGCAGCGCATACACGCGCGCGCCGGTGCGTCCCGGGTTATGGAAGGCCGCGATCAGAAACACGAGCCCCATTGCGATCACGGCGACGCGCTGGAATATGCACAGCGGGCAAGGCTCGAGATCCATCACATACTGCAGGTACAACGCGTAGCCCATCAGGCCGGCGCAGACGAAGAAGCCGAGCAGGTAGCCGATGCGCCGTGGCGGCAAAAAGATCAGCGCCAGCGACGTGACGCCGATGGCCATCAGCGTGATCCGGTACGCGGTAAGCGGCGCGTTCGGACCGGTCGCCTGCAGCAGGTATTCCTGTCCCAGCAGCGCGAGGCAAAGCAGCAGCCCGACCCAGGGCCAGGTCAGCGAAGGATAGCCTCGGTTGTTCAACGGGATGCGGTCGCGAGCGCCTGATCGATGTCCCAGAGAATATCATCGAGCGTCTCGAGCCCCACCGACAGCCGGATCATCTCCGGCAGCACCCCGGCCGCGCGCTGTTCTTCCTCGTCGAGCTGGCGGTGCGTCGTCGACGCCGGGTGGATCACCAGCGTCTTCGCGTCGCCGACATTGGCGAGGTGCGACAGAAACTGCACCGCTTCGATGAACCGTACCCCGGCTGCGGCGCCGGCCTTGAGGCCGAAGGTCAGGATGCCGCCCGCGCCGCGCGGCAGGTAACGCCTCGCCAGCGCCTCGTAGCGGTTGCCGGGCAGCAGAGGGTAGTTGACCCACGCAACTCGCGGGTCATCCGCAAGGTGCCGCGCGATCGCGAGCGCCGATTCGCAATGTCGCGGCATTCGCAGATGCAGCGTCTCGATGCCCTGCAGCAGCAGGAACGCGTTGAACGGCGATAGCGCCGGCCCCAGCGTGCGCATGGCCTCCATGCGCGCTTTCATCGTGAATCCAAAATCGCCGAAGGTCTCGTGGAAGATCACGCCGTGGTAGCCACGCGAGGGTGTCGTCATCTGCGGAAACTTGCCGTTGCCCCAGTCGAACTTCCCCGATTCGACCACTACGCCGCCCATCGTCGTGCCATGGCCGCCCAGATACTTGGTGGCGGAGTGGATCACGATGTCGGCGCCGTGCTCGATCGGCCGGCAGAGATAGGGCGAGGCCAGCGTATTGTCGATCACGAGCGGCACGCCGGCCGCATGCGCGGTGTCGGCAAGGGCGGCGAGGTCGACGACATTCAATTGCGGATTGCCGATCGTTTCGGCGTAGAGCGCCTTGGTGTTGGGCTTCACCGCGCGCTGAAAGTCGTCGGGGTTATCCGGGTCGACGAAGGTTGTGTCGATCCCCAGTTCGGCGAGCGTCACCGCGAACTGGGTGTAGGTTCCTCCATAGAGCGTGCGCGCAGCGACGATGTGGTCGCCATTCTTGGCGAGGGTCAGCAGCGCCACGGTCTGCGCCGCCATGCCTGTCGCGGCGGCCAGCGCCGCACGGCCGCCTTCGAGCGCGGCGACGCGCTCTTCGAGTGCGCACACAGTCGGGTTGGAGATGCGCGAATAGACGTTGCCGAAGGTCTGCAGGTTGAACAGGCTGGCGGCGTGGTCGACGCTGTCGAATACGAACGACGTCGTCTGGTAGATCGGCAGCGCACGCGCGCCTGTCGCGGCATCCGGGATCTGGCCCGCGTGCAGGCAGAGCGTGTCGAAGCCGAACTTGCGGTCAGGCATGAGACCTGGTCACACGGGCCGCCGCGCCGAGATGACGCCGGTGTTGACCCCGGCCCAGTTGAGGCCGCCCATCAGCCGCGCGTGCTCGATCTTGACGCAGCGGTTCATCACGACGTCGAGCCCGGCATCGCTGGCGAGCTTGGCGGCTTCGTCGTTGCGGATGCCGAGCTGCATCCACAATACTTTTGCCCCGATCGCGATCGCATCGCGCGCGAGCGGCGGGATCTCGGCTGGCTTGCGGAAACAGTCGACGATATCGATCGGCATTGCGGCGCCTTCGTTCGCGGACGGGAGACCGGGATAGCAAGGCTCGCCCATCACCTCGTCATAGGTCGGGTTGACGGGAATGATGCGATAGCCGTGATCGCGCATGTACTTGGCGGCGAAGTAGCTGGGACGATACCAATTCGCGGACAATCCCACCACGGCGATCGTTCGCGAACGCGTCAGGATGCGACGCAGACCCGCGATGTCATCCACGATCGGCATGTCACCGGCGCCGGGACGGCGGCGCGTTGCGTGAGAAATCGAGCAGCGGGTGCGGGAGCTTGGGTTTTTTAGCGCGCATGACCCTTTCTCCGTCGGTTGCCGGCGCCGGCGGCGCCTTGATGCGCATAGTTTAATCGAAACAAGCCGGCGCGCCGACCGCAGCCGGTGCGCCCTCACGCAGAATGCAACCGTCTGCGGCAGGTACAATAGCCGCCATCATGTCGGTCTTCATCGTCCGCCGCAGCCTGCAGGCTGTGCTGGTGCTGTTCGTGATGTCGGTGCTGGTATTCATCGGCGTCTACGCGATCGGCAACCCGATCGACATCCTCATCAATCCACTGGCGGATCAGCAGGAACGCGAGCACGCGATCGCCGCGCTCGGCCTCGACCGGCCGATGTGGACTCAGTACGTGACGTTTCTTGCCGGCGCACTGCGCGGCGACCTCGGTAATTCCTTCGTCCACAACACGTCGGCGCTCCGGTTGATCCTCGAGCGGATGCCGGCGACCCTCGAGCTCGCCATGGTGGCGATGCTGATCGCCATCGTGCTCGGCATCCCGCTCGGGCTGTGGGCGGGCTTGAAGCCCAATACGGCGGCAGGACGGACGATCATGGCCGGCTCGATCCTCGGGTTCTCGCTGCCCACGTTCTGGGTCGGCCTGATGCTGATCATGGTGTTCTCGGTGATGCTGGGATGGCTCCCGTCGAACGGCCGCGGGCCGACGACGCTGCTTTTCGGCGTGCCCGTGAGCTTCACGTCGCTCGAAGGCTGGCGGCATCTGATCATGCCGGCGACGAATCTCGCGCTGTTCAAGCTCGCGCTGCTCATTCGCCTGACCCGCGCCGGAACGCGCGAGGCATTGCTGCAGGATTACATCAAATTCGCGCGCGCCAAGGGGCTGACCAACGCGCGCGTGATCGGCGTCCATGTGCTGCGCAACATCCTGATCCCGATCGTCACCGTGATCGGCCTCGAATTCGGCTCGGTTATCGCCTTCGCCATCGTTACCGAGACGGTGTTCGCCTGGCCGGGCATGGGCAAGCTTCTCATCGACTCGATCAACCTGCTCGACCGACCGATCATCGTCGCGTACCTGCTGGTGATCGTGTTCATGTTCATCCTCATCAATCTGTTCGTCGACATCCTGTATTCGGCGCTCGATCCACGCGTGCGCCTGAGCGAAGCGAAGGGATAGGCGCGATGGCAGGCGAAGAGACGCCGTTCAGGCGCATCCTGTCGGATTTCATGTCCAGTCCGACCGCGGTATTCGGATTGATACTTCTCGCAGGGATCCTGGCCGTGGCAATCGCGGCGCCGCTGATTTCGCCGCAGAATCCCTACGATCTGGCACAGCTCGACGTGATGGACGGCAGGCTCCCTCCCGGCGCGACGACGGGCGGCGGTACGTTCTGGCTCGGCACCGACGATCAAGGCCGCGACATGCTCTCGGCGATCTTCTACGGCTTGCGCATCAGCCTCACGGTGGGTGTCGTGAGCACGGTCATCGCGCTCGCGCTCGGGTTAGCTCTGGGGCTGGCGGCGGCATACTTCGGCGGCCGGACCGAGACCGTCATCATGCGCATCGCCGACATCCAGCTCTCGTTCCCGGCGATTCTGATCGCTCTGATCCTGCTCGCGGTGCTGGGCCAGGGAATGCTGAAGATCATCGCCGCATTGGTCACGGTGCAATGGGCGTATTACGCGCGCACCGTCCGCAGCGCGGCGCTGGTCGAGAAACGAAAGGAATACATCGAGGCGGCGCGCTGTCTGGCGCTGCCGCCGTCGCGGATCGTGTTCCGCCATCTGTTGCCGAATTGCCTGCCGCCGTTGATCGTCGTCGCGACCGTCCAGGTGGCCGCGGCGATCGCGCTCGAGGCCACGCTTTCCTTCCTGGGCCTGGGACTGCCGATCACCGAGCCGTCGCTCGGCCTGTTGATCGCCAACGGCTATCAGTATCTGCTGTCGGGAAAATACTGGATCAGCTTCTTCCCCGGCGTCGCGCTGCTCATCACCATCGTCAGCATCAATCTCGTCGCGGATCAATTGCGCGACGTGCTCAATCCGCGCCTGCAGCGATGACCGAAGCGCTGTTGTCCGTCGATCGCCTGCGCACGTACTTCTTCACCAAGGCCGGCGTGTGCAAGGCCGTCGACGACGTGAGCTTCGCTGTGGACGGCGGCGAGGTGCTGGGGCTGGTCGGCGAATCGGGCTCGGGCAAGTCGATGACCGGTTACTCGATCATGGGCCTCGTCGATCCGCCCGGACGGGTCGTCGGAGGGCGCATCCTGCTTGCCGGGCGCGATCTCGCCGCCTTGCCTGCGGAAGAGATGCGACAGCTACGCGGCAACCGCATCGCGATGATCTTCCAGGATCCGATGATGACGCTGAATCCGGTCCTGCGGATCGACACACAGATGATCGAGACGATTCTGGCGCACGAAAAGATCCCGCGCGCCGCCGCGCTCGACCGGGCGCGCGCGGCGCTGGGCCAGGTCGGCATTCCGTCGCCGGACGAAAGACTCAAGGCGTATCCGCACCAGTTTTCCGGGGGCATGCGGCAGCGGGTGGCCATTGCGATCGCGCTGCTCAACCGCCCCGACGTGATCATCGCCGACGAGCCGACCACCGCCCTCGACGTCACCATCCAGGGGCAGATCCTCTACGAGATGCAGAAGCTCACTCGCGAGACCGGCGCGGCGCTGATCTGGATCACCCACGACCTGTCGGTGATCGCCGGGCTCGCCGATCGCGTCTGCGTCATGTATGCCGGTCGCATCGTCGAGCAAGGCGCGACGGTGGACGTGCTGCACGCGCCGCGGCACCCGTACACACGCGGATTGCTCGATTCGGTACCAGGCAACGCGCCGCGCGAAAAGCTCAAGCAGATTTCCGGCATGACGCCGTCGCTGATCGAGCTGCCGCCCGGTTGCGCATTCCGCTCGCGCTGCCCCTACGCAACCGCCGAGTGCGAGGAGACTCCCGAGATGCGTCCGAATGGCGCGATCGGCCAGAGCATCCGCTGCTTCCATCCGCTGTCGCAGCCGTGACGCGATGATCGCTGCCGCCGATCCGAGGAGCGCCGTGCCGTTGCTCGAGCTCAAGACCGTCTCGAAACAGTTCGTCAGGACGCTCGACCTCGCCGCACGGATCGCCAACGTCTTCGGGGCGGGCCTGCGCGAGGAAGTGGTGCATGCCGTCGAGAGCGTCGATCTCGCGATTTGCGAAGGCGAGGTCGTCGGCCTCGTCGGCGAGTCCGGCTGCGGCAAATCGACGCTGGGTCGGCTCGCGGTCGGCCTCCTGCCGCCGTCTGCGGGCGAGCGATTCTGGCGCGGGCAGCCCCTCGCAGGCCTCACCGCTGCCGCTGCACGCGAGCGGCAGCTCAAGATGCAGATGATCTTCCAGGATCCGTACGCGGCGCTCAATCCGCGGCTGTCCGTCATCGACCTGGTCGGCGAGGCGCCGGTGGTGCACCGCGTGATCGGCCCGCGGCAGCAGACCGAATATGTCGGGCTGCAGCTCAATCGCGTCGGCCTCGACCCGACGCTGATGCGGCGCTTTCCGCATCAGTTCTCCGGCGGACAGCGCGCCCGCATCGGCATCGCGCGGGCGCTGGCGGTCAAACCCGAGTTTCTTGTCTGCGACGAGTCGGTAGCTGCGCTCGACGTGTCGATCCAGGCGCAGGTCCTCAATCTGTTCATGGATCTGCGCGCGGCGTTGAATCTGACCTATCTGTTCATCAGTCACGATCTCGGAGTCGTGCGGCACATCAGCGACCGCGTCGTCATCATGTACCTCGGACGCGTGGTCGAATCGGGACCGGCGGCCGAGTTGTTCGCGGCCCCGAACCACCCATACACGCAGGCGTTGCTCGCGGAGGTCGGCAAGCTCGAGCCGAAGAAGCGCACGTTCGTGCGGGTCAAGGGCGAGATTCCGTCGCCGCTGTCGCCGCCGTCGGGATGTCATTTCCACCCGCGTTGTCCCTACGCGATGCCGCGTTGCAGGGAGATTGCGCCGCCGCTCGAGGAAATCGCGCCGGGCCGGTGGTCGGCATGCTATCTCAACGACACCGGAGCGTGAGCGCGATGCAAGTCTATCGGCGTCATGACCCCGCCGTCCCACCACTCCCGCTGGTTCTCGATTCGCCGCACAGCGGGACGAGCTATCCGGCCGACTTCGATCATCTGCCGCCGCGCGCGATCGTGCGCCGAGCCGAGGACACGCATGTGGAAACACTGTTCGGCTGCGCGCCCGATGCCGGCGCAACCCTGGTCGAGGCGCTGTTCCCGCGCGCCTACATCGATCCCAACCGGCATCCGTCGGATATGGACCCGGCCGTGCTTGAAGAACCCTGGCCGGGACCGGTCGCGCGCTCGCGCAAGACCGAGCTCGGCATCGGGCTTGTCTGGCGGCTGGCGCAGGGAGGCGTGCCGATGTATGCACGTCCGCTGTCGGTGGCCGACGTCGAGCGCCGCATCGCGCTGTATTACGAGCCCTATCATGCCGCAGTCGCGGCGGCGCTCGAAGAGCGTCATCGACGTTTCGGCGTGGTCTGGCATCTGAACTGTCACTCGATGCCCGCAGTCGGCGACGTCATGTCGGACGATCCGGGCCGGGAACGCGCCGAGTTCGTCCTGGGCGATCGCGACGGCACGACCTGCGAGCCGGAATTCACCGCGTTCGTCGCCGCGACACTCTCGGCCATGGATTACGAGGTCGCGATCAACGACCCGTACAAGGGCGTCGAGCTGGTGCGCAAGCACGGGCGGCCTGCGGAGCGCAGGCACAGCCTGCAGATCGAGATCAACCGGCAGCTCTACATGGACGAGGTTTCGCTCGCGAGGACCGCCGGCTTCGGCGCACTGCAGGCGGATCTCGTGCGCCTCATCGAAGCGCTCGCCGACTACGTTCGCGCGCGGGCCTGAAGAGTTCTCTGCAGGCCGCCGGCTATTGGCGTGACCACTTGACCCCCTAGGTATCGCTTGCTACCTTGACGCCGACCGCACCGGGGCGGCGCTTGTGATGCGCGAATCCCGATTGCGCGTTCCACACCTAGGAGGAATCACATGAATGCTTTATTTCTGCGCGCCCTCGCGGCCGCGGCGCTCGCGCTGCTGGGCTTCGTTCCATTCGCTGCGTTCGGCGCGTATCCCGAGCGCCCGATCACGCTGATCGTGCCTTGGGGTGCGGGCGGCGGCACCGACGCGACCGCACGGATCATAGGCGTGCTGCTCGAAAAAGAGCTGGGTCAGCCGATCAACGTCGTCAATCGCACCGGTGGCAGCGGCGTCGTGGGCCACAGCGCGATTGCGCAGGCGGCGCCGGACGGATACACGATCGGCATCATCACCGTCGAGATCGGCATGATGCACTGGCAGGCCCTGACGGAGCTCTCCGGCGCATCGTATACCCCGATCGGCCTGGTCAACGCCGATCCGGCCGGATTGCAAGTGCGGGCCGATGCTCCCTACAAGAACGTCAACGAACTGGTGGCCGCCGTAAAGGCCAACCCGGGCAAGTTCAAGGCGTCGGGGACCGGGCAGGGCGGCATCTGGCATCTCGCGATCGCCGGTATGCTGCAGGACCTCAAGGTCGATCCGGCAAGCGTGCCATGGGTCCCGTCGAACGGCGCCGCGCCCGGGCTGCAGGATCTGGTCGCCGGCGGCGTCGAGATCGTCCCGTGCTCGTTGCCGGAGGCGCGCTCGATGATCGACGCCGGCAAGGTGAAGAGCCTCGCGGTGATGGCCGACACCCCCGCCGCGCTGTACCCCAACGTGCCGACCCTCAAGGCCGCCACGGGCAGCAACTGGACGATGGCTGCCTGGCGGGGCATTGCCGCACCGAAAGGGATACCCGCCGAAGCGCGCGACAAACTGGTTGCGGCAATCAAAAAAATCGTCGCCAGCAAGGACTACACCGACTTCATGGCCAAGCAGGGCTATGGCGTCATTTATGCGGGGCCGGAGGATTTCGCCAAGTTCATGGCCAAGTCGGATACGGACCTCGGGGCGACGATGAAGGCGGTCGGGATCGTCAAGTGACGCAACTGTCCAAGAGCGCAAGGCGAAGCCGCCGCGCGATTGGAAACAGTTGCGTCATCCCCGCGAAGGCGGGGATCCAGCGGCGCTGCACGACACTGGATTCCCGCTTACG
>DASXQW010000106.1:0-11739 GCA_036506975.1 Casimicrobiaceae bacterium
TCGGCGAAGATTTCCGCGGCTTCGTCGTAGCGGCCCTCGCCGAACGCCGGACCGAGCAGCGCCCGGATCTTCTGCATTTCCTCGGAGATCATCGCCGCGACCATCTCCTTAGTCACCTTCCTGCCGTCGTCGAGCTTTCCCTTCGCCGAGCGGATCCACTGCCATACCTGCGAGCGCGATATTTCGGCGGTGGCAGCGTCTTCCATCAGGTTGAAGATGGGCACTGCGCCCTGCCCTGCGAGCCATGCACCGATGTACTGGATCGCGACGTTGATGTTCAGACGCAGGCCCTTCTCGGTGACAGGCGCCTCGGGCTCGAACTTGAGCAGGTCGGCAGCGCTCACGCGCACATCCTCGCGCTTCTTGCTCGCGATCTGGTTCGCTTCGGGCATCAGCCGGTCGAACGCCTCCTTCGCCACGGGGACCAGCCCCGGATGAGCGACCCAAGTCCCGTCATGGCCGATTGTTGCCTCGCGCTCCTTGTCGGCCTTGACCTTGGCGAAGGCCTCGGCGTTGGCGGCTCCGTCGTTTTTCACCGGAATCTGTGCCGCCATCCCGCCCATCGCGTGAATGTCGCGCCGGTGACAGGTCTGGATGCAGAGCTCCGCGTAGCTTCTCATGAAATGCATCGTCATCGTCACCAGCGCCCGGTCAGCGAGGCAGAACTCGCGATTGAGCCGGAACTTCTTGATGCACGAGAAGATGTAATCCCAGCGGCCGCAGTTGAGTCCCGCGGAATGCTGTTTGAGCTCGTAGAGGATCTCGTCCATCTCGAACGCCGCGAGAATGGTCTCGATGAGGACCGTCGCCTTGATCGTCCCCTGCGGCACGCCCAGCTCGTCCTGCGCCATCACGAAAACGTCATTCCACAGTCGCGCCTCGAGATGGCTCTCCAGCTTGGGCAAATAGAAGTAAGGACCGCTGCCGCGAGTGACGAGCTCCTTGGAATTGTGGAAAAAGTAGAGCGCGAAGTCGAAGATGCCGCCCGAGATCGGCGTGCCGTCGACTTTGACGTGCTTCTCGGGCAAATGCCAGCCGCGCGGCCGCACGAAGAGCGTGGCGAGCTTCGCGTTCAACTTGTACTCCTTGCCCTCGGCCGAGACGTAGTCGATCCTGCGACGGATCGCGTCGCGCAGATTGATGTGGCCCTGGATGTTGTTGTCCCATTTCGGCGTATTGGCGTCCTCGAAGTCAGCCATGAACACGCTGGCGCCCGAATTGAGAGCATTTATGATCATCTTGCGATCGACCGGGCCGGTGATCTCGACGCGGCGGTCCCGGATGTCGGCAGGAATCGCGGCGCAGGTCCAGCGGGCCTCGCGGATCGCGCGCGTTTCAGGCAGGAAGTCGGGCAGCTTGCCAGCGTCGATTTCCCGTTGCCGCGCCGCGCGGCGCGAGAGCAATTCCGCGCGGCGCCCGCCGAATGCACGCTGCAGCCTCGCCGCAAAGCCGAGCGCTTCGGGCGTGAGAATCTCGGCATATTCGGGGGTGACGCGGCCGGTGATCTCGATCCCCGGGCCGTAGCGCAGCGTGGTCATAAGCGATCCCTGTCCCTCGATACCAAGCGAAGGCGAAGCAGCCAGGCGCGTTCAAGCGGTGTCGGGCGAGGAGCGCCGGGGTCGAGGCCGGTTGGGCCGCTTAAGCCCCGGTTCAGGCTGTAGTGCTGCGGTGCGTCAATAATAACAGGATGAGCGCGGCGCGGGGCGCTCGACAAGCGTCATTCCCAGCCTTCGCCAGGACGGCCGGCGAGCCGATCGAGGGTGATATTCCACGACAGCGTGATGCGCGGGCGCCGCCCGCGATACGGATTCACGCTGTGCAGATAGTCACTGGCAAAGATCAGCATCGTCCCCGGCATCATCGCGGGAATCATATGGCGTGTGACACGGCTCGGTTCATCCGGGCAGCAGGCGTCGATGCGCGGATCGGCGAAGCAGAGCTTGCCCGCCATCGGATCGTCGGCGTCGTCATCGCCCGGGTCCAGCATGTAGACGATGCTGACGCTCGACCGCAGGTGGCTGTGCGGCATGCAGTAGTCGCCGGTGCGGTATACGCTGGCCCAACTGTCGTCGGCATAGACCGGCCGGCGCGACAAGGTTCGATGCGCGAGCATCAGCGCGCGGGCATGTGCGAGCGAGGCCGCGTCCACATTCCAGTCGGAGATCTTGCGCACCTTGGTGCCGCAGCCGCCACGAAAGACTGCGGCGCTCGACGAACCGCCACTGTCAAGCACCAGCACCGCGCGCCACCGCGGATCGCGCTCCGCGGTCAGGACCGCATCGATCAGTGCCGGATGGAGCGCATTGAAATCGGCAAATCTCGTTGCCGCCATCAGCGGCGCCGACAGCGGCTCGACCGCCTGTCCCTCGGGCCACACCGGGAGATCGCTTCCGCCGACGCGGATCGTCGCGGGCAGCATTGCCTGCTCGCCTCGGTCATCCGCCATTGCCGCTTGTGGCGTCATCGTCGATATCGGTCAAGAAAATGCCGTTCGCCCTGAGCTTGTCGAAGGGTGAACGGCAGAGTTGCGTGAATCGTTCGTGGTTCGACAAGCCTATCCTGAGCCTGACGAAGGGCTCACCACGAACGGCCGTTCACGCGGCTAGCTGAGGGTTCAAACGTTCCTGCTTGCTGTGCAGCTTGTTCAATGCGTTGATGTACGCCTTGGCGGAGGCGACAAGGATGTCGGTGTCCGCACCGAGGCCATTGACGATACGGCCGTCACGATCCAGTCGCACCGTAACTTCGCCCTGCGCGTCGGTCCCGGTGGTGATCGCATTGACCGAATAGAGGATCATCTTCGCCTTGGAGTGCACCATCTGCTCGATCGCGCGGAACGTCGCGTCGATCGGGCCGTCGCCGCGTGTGTGCACGCTATGCTCGGTGTCGCCGGCCACCAGCGTGACCTCCGCCTGCGGCACTTCGCCCGTTTCCGAGACAACTTTCAGCGCGACGAGCTTGTAGTGCTCGCGCTCCGGCGTCACCTGCTCGTCGGAGACCAGCGCATGCAGGTCCTCGTCGAAGACCTCGCCCTTCTTGTCGGCAAGCTCCTTGAAACGTGCGAAGGCATGATTGACCGCTTCTTCGGTGCCCAGATCGATGCCGAGCTCCGCGAGCCGCGTCTTGAAGGCATTGCGCCCCGAGAGCTTGCCCAGCACCAGCTTGTTGGCGCCCCAGCCGACGTCTTCCGCACGCATGATCTCGTAGGTCTCGCGGTGCTTCAGCACGCCGTCCTGGTGGATGCCGGATTCGTGCGCGAACGCGTTCGCGCCGACGATCGCCTTGTTCGGCTGCACCGGGAACCCGGTGATGCTGGAGACGAGCTTCGACGCTGCGACGATCTGCGTCGTGTCGATCCGCGTCGTGCACGGAAAGACGTCCTTGCGCGTCTTGACGGCCATGACGATCTCTTCGAGCGACGCGTTGCCTGCGCGCTCGCCTAGGCCGTTGATCGTGCACTCGACCTGCCGCGCGCCGTTCATCACCGCGGACAGCGAGTTGGCAACCGCCATGCCCAGGTCATTGTGACAGTGCACCGACCATACGGCCCTGTCCGAGTTCGGAATGCGCTCGCGCAGGATCTTGATCAGCGCTCCGAACTGCCACGGCATCGTGTAGCCGACGGTGTCCGGAATGTTGATGGTCGTCGCGCCGGCGTTGATCGCCGCTTCGACGAGGCGGCACAGGAAGTCTGGCTCGGACCGGCCCGCATCCTCGGGGGAAAACTCTACGTCTTCCGTGTACTCACGGGCCCATCGGACCGATTTGATCGCCTGCTCGAGGACCTGATCGGGCGTCATGCGCAGCTTCATCTGCATGTGAATGGGCGAGCTCGCGATGAAAGTGTGCACCCGGCCCGAATGGGCGCCCTTGAGCGCGTCGCCGGCGCGCCGGATGTCCTTCTCGTTAGCGCGAGCGAGCGCGCATATCGTGCTGTCCTTGATCGCCTGCGCAATCGCCCGCACCGCCTCGAAGTCGCCGTTCGACGAAGCGGGGAATCCTGCCTCGATCACGTCGGCCTTCAGGCGTTCGAGCTGCTTGGCGATGCGCATCTTCTCTTCACGTGTCATCGACGCCCCGGGACTCTGCTCGCCGTCGCGCAGGGTAGTGTCGAAAACGATCAAGTGGTCTGACATGATCAGCTCCTACAAGCTGGGTCTACTGCAGTTCCTCCCCGCCGCGTTGCTTCGGGCGGGCTCGCACAACCAAGGGGTGGGGTCGATTATCTGCGCGCGGGGCGCAGCAGCAGCAGATCGCCGAGGCCGGCGATCGGAAGGAGACGCGAGAGAAGATTGCTTTCGCGTTGGCTGCTCATGGGAGGAACTATAGCTGGATCGGCTCGCGCGCGCAACTGGCCGTAGGTGCCGCTCACCCGACGTTACCGCGCCGGCGCTTGAGCGCCAGCCACGCCGACCAGACATAGCCCGACAGCGCGTAGGCGACGAACCCGGCGAACAACACGATCGCCGGTTGGACGCTCACCAGCACGAAGAACAGCGCGATCAAGAAGACGACGACGAACGGCACGCTGCGACGCAGATTGATGGTCTTGAAGCTGTAGTACTTGAAGTTGCTGACCATGGTGAGGCCCGCGAACACGGTCACCGCCCACGCCCACCAGCGCACGCTCTCCGGATCGATCGCGTTGTCGTCCATGATCCACACGAAGCCGGCGACCAGCGCCGCCGCCGAAGGACTGGGCAGCCCCTGAAAATAGCGCTTGTCGGCGACCTCGAGCATGGTGTTAAAGCGCGCCAGCCGTAGCGCAGCGCAGACGCAATAGACGAATGCGGCGAACCAGCCCCAGTTCTTCATGCTCAGCAGCGCCCACTCGTAGACGACCAATGCGGGCGCCGCGCCGAAACAGACCATGTCCGAGAGGCTGTCGTACTCGGCGCCGAAGGCGCTCTGTGTCTTGGTAAGCCGTGCGACGCGTCCGTCGAGCCCGTCGAGCACCATCGCGACGAAGATCGCGATTGCCGCATGATCGAAGCGGCCGTTCATCGCCTGGACGATGGCATAGAAGCCGGCGAACAGCGCCGCGGTCGTGAACAGGTTGGGCAGCAGGTAGATGCCGCGGCGGCGAATGCGGTTTTTGGCGAGCGCCCGCTCCTGCTGATAGTCCCCCATGCAAACTAGCCTAGCAGCTACCAACCGGCAAGACAACGCCGCTGTACGCCGAGGGAACCTTAGCTCTCGGCAAGGATCGTCGTCGTGGCGTACACGGCGTCGCCCACCGCGACTTTGGGCGTCGCATTCGGCGGCAGATAAACGTCGACCCGCGAGCCAAAACGGATGAAACCAAAACGCTGCCCGCGCGTCAGGTGATCGCCGGGTCCGACGTAGCACAGGATCCTTCGCGCGATCAGCCCGGCAATCTGCACGCAGACGACGTCGACGCCGTCCGCTCTCGCGATGTGCAGCGCATTGCGCTCGTTCTCGAGCGAGGATTTGGCCAGCGCGGCATTAAGAAACCCGCCGGCGTGATACCACCGGCGCTTCACCTCGCCATCGACCGGGCTGCGATTCGAATGGACATTGAAAACGTTCATGAACACGCTGATCTTCAGCGCATCGCGGTCGAGATAGGGGTCGCGCGCGCGCTCGACGAGCATTACCTTGCCGTCGGCCGGCGACAGCACGGCGTTCGCCTGCTCCGGCACGGCGCGCGGGGGATCACGAAAGAACTGAGCGATAAAGGCGACGCCCAGCCAGGCGATGGCAGCGAGCAGCCACAGGCCGGTCCACGTCAGCGCGAGCGCGATGAGAATCGCGATCGCCAGAAACGGCCAGCCTTCGCGGGCGATGATGGGATGCGGGTAGACGGCTGCGGGCATCGGCAGGCTACCGCGTCGACTCATCGACGCGCCGCGCGAGGTCCTGCGCGTCGCGCTGCAGTTGCTGCTCCACGCCGCGCGCCCGCTCGATCGGACCGGTCGGCGCGGGAGTCGCGACGGTCGGATCGAGCGGTGCCGGGCCGACCGCGCCGACGCCGCGCGGCCCCGCCTTGACCTCTGCGTCGGGGCCGGGCAGCAGGCCGTAGGTTTTCAGCACCGTCTGCGCCAGCAACGCGACGATCACGAGCGCGATCAGAAGGCCGACGAGGCCGATCCAGCCGCGCTGCCGTTGCGCTCGGCTCATGTAGACGGCAACGCCGCTAATTTCTCGTCTGATCCACCAGCTTGTTCTTCTTGATCCACGGCATCATTTCCCGCAGCCTGCCGCCGACCTGCTCGATCGGGTGCTCGGCGGTCATGCGCCGTCGCGACAGCAGCGTTGGCGCGCCGGCGCGATTCTCCAGGATGAAGTTGCGCGCGTACTCGCCGCTCTGGATGCGCGCGAGCGCCGCGCGCATCGCGTCCTTGGTGGCCGCGTTGATGATCAGAGGTCCGGTCACGTATTCGCCGTATTCCGCATTGTTCGAGATCGAGTAGTTCATGTTGCCGATGCCGCCCTCGTACATCAGATCGACGATGAGCTTCAGCTCGTGGAGGCATTCGAAATACGCCATCTCGGGCGCGTATCCGGCTTCGACCAGCACCTCGAAGGCATTCTTGACCAGCTCGACGCAGCCTCCGCAGAGCACGGTTTGCTCGCCGAACAGGTCGGTTTCGGTCTCCTCCTTGAACGATGTCTCGATGACGCCGGCGCGCGCACCGCCGATTGCCGCGGCGTAGGAAAGGGCAAGGTCGCGCGCCTTCCGGCTCATGTCCTGATGCACCGCGATCAGCATCGGCGTGCCGCCGCCCTGCACGTAGGTCGAGCGCACGGTGTGCCCTGGCGCCTTTGGCGCGATCATCACCACGTCGAGATCGGCGCGAGGCATGACCTGCCCGTAGTGAATGTTGAATCCGTGCGCGAACGCAAGCGTCGCACCCTTGCGGATGTTGGGCTCGACCTCTTCGCGGTAGACCGCGGCGATGTGCTCGTCGGGCATCAGCATCATCACGAGGTCGGCACCCTTCACGGCATCGGCGACCGCGGCGACCTTGAGTCCGGCCTTCTTCGCCTTGTCCCAGGATGCGCCCCCAGCACGCAATCCCACCGTTACCTTTACGCCGGAGTCATTCAGATTCTGCGCATGCGCGTGGCCCTGCGAGCCGTAGCCGACGATCGTGACTTTCTTGCCCTTGATCAACGACAGGTCCGCGTCCTTCTCGTAGTAGATCTTCATTGCATCGCTCCTCGTCGCGTCACTTCGGCGCCTGCTGATTCGGCGCAGCGCCTCGTACGACTTCCTGCTGCGATTCGGTGTAGGTTCGTCGCACGACTACGCCACCCTTGTCAAACAACAGGACCAGTTGCTTCTTCGTGACGTCGGCGCCGCCCGCAAAGATACCGACGATTGGAACAAAGTTCACGGCTTTCGGGGTCGCATACGCGTAATCGTACGTCCAGATCTCGTTGCCACCATCGGTGAAACTCTTGTTCGTCGGCAGACCATATGCCGCCTGCACCTCGGCCTGGGTCGTCTTGCTCTCTACGATCCGAGCATAGACGGTCGCTTGGCTTTCGTCTTTCATTTTCATGTTTCCAGCGCTGGCGCACGCAGCAAGCGCGATGACAGCTAACACGGCCGAAACATTTTTCATCGTAACCCCCCTGGATTGGCGCTTCTACACGCGCAAGATGCGCTCCCCCCGCCCGATGCCCGATGCGCCGGTGCGCACCGTCTCGAGAATGGCGCCCGGCTCAATCGCCTGCAGGAACGCGTCGAGCTTCTCGCCGGGTCCCGTGAGCTCGATGGTATAGCTCTTGTCGGTGACATCGAGGATGCGGCCGCGGAAGATGTCCGCGAGCCGTTTCATCTCGTCGCGGTCCTTGCCCGCGGCGCGCACCTTGACCAACATCAGCTCGCGCTCGATGTGATTGCCATCGGTAAGATCGACGACCTTGACGACCTCGACCAGCTTGTTCAACTGCTTCGTGATCTGCTCGACGACGTCGTCGGAGCCCGCTGTCACGATGGTCATCCGGGACATCGTGGCGTCCTCGGTCGGCGCCACGGTCAGCGACTCGATGTTATAGCCGCGCGCGGAGAACAAGCCCGAAATGCGCGACAGCGCGCCCGCTTCATTCTCCACGAGAATCGACAGGATATGGCGCATCGCTACAATTCTTCGGCGAAGATCATTTCCGTGAGTCCCTTTCCGCCGGGGATCATCGGAAACACGTTCTCGGCCTGATCGGTGATCATGTCGAGGAACACCAGCCGATTCTTGAGCTTGAACGCCTCGCGCAACGCGCCCTCGACATCGCCGGGCTTCTCGATCTTCATGCCGACATGGCCGTACGCCTCCGCCAGCTTGGTGAAATCGGGCAGCGCGTCCATGTACGATTCGGCATAGCGGTTGCCGTAGAAGAATTCCTGCCATTGCCGGACCATGCCCATGTACTTGTTGTTCAGGTTCACGATCTTGACCGGCAGATGATACTGCTTGCAGGTCGAGAGCTCCTGGATGCACATCTGGATCGAGGCTTCGCCGGTCACGCAAGCGACGGTCGCACCGGGGTTCGCGAGAACCGCGCCCATTGCGGCCGGCAGCCCGAAGCCCATCGTCCCCAAGCCCCCCGAATTGATCCAGCGCCGGGGCTTGTCGAACTTGTAGTACTGCGCGACCCACATCTGGTGCTGGCCGACATCCGAGGTGACGATCGCGTCGCCCTTGGTGATCTCGTAGAGCTTCTCGACCACGTACTGTGGCTTGATCAGCGTGCTCTTGCGGTCGTACTTGAGACAGTCCTTGCGCTGCCAGTCCTTGATCTGGCCCCACCACTCCTTGAGCGCCTGCGCATCCGGCCGCTGCGGCGAGGATTCGATCAGCTTCAGCATCTCGTCGAGCACGTCGGCGACGTAGCCGACGATCGGCACGTCGACCTTGACGCGCTTGGAAATCGACGACGGGTCGATGTCGATATGGATGATCTTGCGGTCGGGCCGGAAAAAGTGCGTCGGATTGCCGATGACGCGGTCGTCGAAGCGCGAGCCCACTGCAAGCAGCACGTCGCAGTTCTGCATCGCCATGTTCGACTCGTAGGTGCCGTGCATGCCGAGCATGCCGGTGAACTGCGGATCCGTGCCCGGGAACCCACCGAGCCCCATCAGGGTATTGGTGCATGGGAAGCCGAGCAGGCGCACCAGCCGCGTCAGCTGCGGCGAGGCGTTGTTGAGAATCACGCCGCCGCCGGTGTAGACCATCGGTCGCTTCGCCTCGAGCAGAAGCCCGACCGCCTTCTTGATCTGGCCGGCGTGTCCTCGCGTGACGGGATTGTACGAGCGTAGCGCGATCGTTTTCGGATAGCTGTACTCGGCCTTCGCCTGAGTGACGTCCTTGGGAATGTCGACCAGCACCGGCCCTGGCCGTCCCGTCTGCGCAAGGTAGAATGCCTTCTTCATCGTCACGGCGAGCTGCGCCACATCCTTGACGAGGAAGTTGTGCTTCACGCACGGCCGCGTGATCCCGACCGTGTCGCACTCCTGGAACGCGTCCTGGCCGATGGCGTGGGTCGGAACCTGGCCCGTGATGATTACCATCGGTATCGAATCCATGTACGCGGTCGCGATGCCTGTAACGGCGTTCGTGACGCCAGGCCCCGAGGTGACGAGGCAGACGCCGACCTTGTGCGACGAGCGCGAATAGCCATCGGCGGCATGCGCCGCACCCTGCTCGTGCCGGACCAGGACATGCTTGACCTGCTCCTGCTTGAACAGCTCGTCGTAAATATTCAGAACTGCACCGCCCGGATAGCCGAAGACGTATTCGACGCCTTCTTCCTGCAGGCAGCGGATGACGATCTCTGCGCCCGTGAGCTGCATGGATTTCCCGCCTCAAGCCATAATGAACACGTTTGCCCGGCGCCGCTCCCGCGGGTCGGGGTCTGCAAAACGCGCCGCGCCTGGGTCAGGCGCTCACTTCAAGGCTTTTTCGGGTTGAAAGCCGCGATTGCAGCATCGGCCGGTCTCCCATCGGGTTACTCCGGCAGCGCTTGTGGCGCATCCGGAGGGGATGCCAACGGCCGTTTTTGCAGAACAGCACGAATTCCCGAAGAATTCGCTGATCAACGTTACCGGCATCGTCGGCATTGGTCAAGCCCGCTGCATTGCGTCAATTCCCGGAAGTTGCCGCGTGAAGGGCACCTGGCCCGCCGTGAATACCTCCGATCCGGGTCATGCCGGCCGGTCGCCGCGCTGCGTCTATAATCGCTGGAACCCGCCGGGAGGACGTGCAATCGCTTCGCATCAGGAACTCTCAGCTTTTCTTGCGGAGGTCGAGCGCCGCGCGTTCAAGCAGGCGCTCTTCGCGGTACGCGACGAAGATGCGGCTCTCGACATCGTACAGGACGCGATGCTCAAGCTGACCGAGAAATACGCCACCAAGCCGGCCCAGGAACTGCCGATGTTGTTTCAGCGGATCTTGCAGAACACCATTCACGACCATTTCCGGCGCCAGAAGGTGCGCTCGACGTGGACGACGCTGCTATCCGCATTCGGGCACAAGGATGACAAGGACGAGGATTTCGATCCGCTCGAAACTTTGCCTGCGCGATCCGACTCGAACTCCGCTGCAGATCCTGCCCAGCAGCAGCAACAGGCCGAAATCGTCGCCCTGATCGAACAGGCGTTGGC
This sequence comes from Casimicrobiaceae bacterium, assembly GCA_036506975.1. Lineage (GTDB taxonomy): Bacteria > Pseudomonadota > Gammaproteobacteria > Burkholderiales > Casimicrobiaceae > PALSA-1003. The sequence goes on from DASXQW010000106.1 coordinate 10,628, forward strand.
AAGGCTCCCCGCGCGTCAACGCGAAGCATTTCTATTGCGTTACTGGGAAGAACTCGATGTGGCGGAGACCGCCACAGCCATGGGCTGCTCGGAAGGCAGTGTTAAGACTCACTGCTCGAGGGCCGTTCATGCGTTGGCCGAGATGCTCAAGGCCAGAGGGGTGAATCTATGAACGAGCAAGAAATTGCAAAGAAAATAAAGGGTTATCTCGATCAGGGCACGGCTGGACTCAAGGCCGGCACGGCGTACAAGCTGCAGCGGGCGCGTCAACTCGCGCTAGCGGGGCTTTCGGCACCGCAGCGAATGCCCGAGTACGTTCTGGCTGGCGCCGGCGGCGCGACATTCGGCGGACGGCGGTTCTTCGGCGATGCCCGCGTCTGGATCGGCGTGCTGCTGCTCGTCGGCGGCCTTCTGTCCTACCAATACTGGCAGGCGGCGCAGCAGGCGCGCGATATCGAAGAAACCGACGCGGCGATCCTGTCTTCCGAGCTGCCCATCGAAGCCTATCTGGACCGGGGATTCCAGGCTTGGCTCAAGCGCTCCGAGCCCTGATCGCTGCCGCCCTGCTGGCGATCGCTTTTGCCAGCTCGCCAGCCATGGCGGTCGCAGTCGGGCCGCGCGCGCCCTCCTGGGCAGAGCTCTCGCCCTCCGATAAGGAGCTGCTCGCGCCGCTCGCCGCGGAGTGGGATTCTCTCGATGCCGCCCGGCGGCAGAAGTGGATGGGGATCGCCAAGCGCTATCCCACGATGGCGCCTCCGGAGCAGCAGCGCGTGCAAGAGCAGATGGGCGCGTGGGTCCGCCTCACTCCCGATCAGCGGCGCCAGGCCCGCGAGCAGTACAAATCATTGAAACAATTGCCACCCGAGAAGCGGCAAGAGGTCCCGCAGAAGTGGCAGGAATACCAACAGCTCCCGCCGGAGAAACGGAAGGAACTGTCCAGCCGCAATGGCGCCCCGCCGGCGGCCCAACAGCCCCCTCCGGAAAAACGCAGGGAGCCGGACCGTCGCAACAGCCCGCCGGCGGGCAAACCGTAATCGGGCGCGGCCTTCCGTGGTCGGCGTCGCGCAGCCTGCCGGACTGGCACGCAGGCTTGCAGCGTCCGCGTACGAAGC
>DASXQW010000107.1:0-4501 GCA_036506975.1 Casimicrobiaceae bacterium
TACGGCATGCCGACGATGTATTCGGCGTGATCGCCGAGGTAAAGGCACTTGCGGCCGGTCTCGGGATGCGTGCGCACAACCGGTTGGTCGACCGGCGGCTTTTCGCGCCGCTGCGCGTCGGTCATCGGATCCTCGCCGTGACGGCGCGTGCGGGAGAAGTCCAGGTTGTGCACGGCGCGCATGTTGGCGATGCGTGCCTTCCACCTGGAGTCCAGGCGCTCGTACGCGCCGTACATGTCGGCGAAGTGCGTCTCGCCCCCGGTCTCGGGCATTACCTCGCCATAAATGATCGTCGCCTGTCCGGTAACCCGCTGCCACGAGCCGTCGGTGTGCCATGCGAGGGTGCCTTTGTCGGGATGCCGGCCGTTCGGGTTGCCGTGCTCGTCAAGATTCGAGAGTCGGTAAAGCTCGGGAAAGCCGTCGGCGTGGTACTGCTTCATCACGTGAATCTGCACTTCGCCGAAGCGGCGGGCGAACGCCACCTGGCGTCCCGGCGGGACGTCCTGCGGCGGGAAGAGCAGCACTTGGTAGCGCAGGAACGCCTGGTAGATCGCGCGGAATACGTCGTCGCTCATGTCGTCCGCGAGCTTCACGTCCGAGATCGCGGCGCCGAGCTTCGGCGTCAGCGGCCGCACGCCGAACGGCCAGCACGGTTCAGCGGTGGAGTGAAGCTCGACGGTGGGGTTCATGGCTCTCCGGGTCCCATTGTCCGGTCACTTTCACGGACAAATATACCCGCTTCCGCTCGGGCTCTTGAAGCACCCGACCGATTCGGGCAACAGCATTTTCGGCAGCCAGAGGATCACGTCCGGCAGGAGCACGCAGAAGGCGATCGTCAGCAGGAACACGACGTAGAGCGGCAGCGAGCGAACCAGCGCACGGCCGAAGCCGACGCCGACGTATTTCGACGCCACCAGTAACGATAATCCATAGGGTGGTGTGATCAATCCGAACACCAGCGTCGTGATGATCACCACGCCCATGTGCAGCGCATTGAGGTGACCGACCTCGGTCAGCTTGAGGATGATCGGCATGAAGATGATGATCGCGGGAATGGCATCGATGAAGTCACCGACGATCACGAACAGCACGACCAGAAGCAACATGATCATCCTGCCGTCGGTGCCCGCGAAGCTGGTGATGTAGTCAGCCACAATGTCGGGGCCGCGCAGGTACGCGACCATCCAGCCGAACGCCGAGGCGCCCGCGACGGCGGCCAGCGGCAGCGAATAGAGCAGGCCCGCATACATGAAATCGCGCGGCAGTTCCCTGACGTGCGTCGGCCGCAGGGCCGGAATTAGCACAATGAGGATGTAGACGGCAGCGATCATCCCAGCCTCGGTAGGCGTGAACCAGCCGGTCAGGATGCCTCCCATGATGATCACCGGGATGATCAGAGGCAACGCTGCGCCGCGTGCCGCGATCGCAACCTCGATGAAGGATGCGCGAGGCTTCTTCACTCCGACCGGGCCCCAGAAATAGCTATACACCATCAAGCCGATGCCGATCAGAACGCCGGGCACGACCCCCGCCAAAAACAGGCCGCCGATCGAAACGTTGCCCGTGGCGCCGTACACCACCGCCATGATGGAAGGCGGGATGAGGTTGGCCATCGTCGACGCGCAGGCGATGAGCGCGGCGGTGAATGGGCGGTCGTAGCCTTCCTTGTCCATCTCTGGCGCGACCGTCCGGGTCAGCACGGCGACGTCGGCCACCGACGAGCCGGAGATGCCGGCGAAGAACATGCTGAACAGCGTCACCACCTGCGCCAGCCCGCCGCGCAAATGTCCGACCAACGTCTGCGACAACCGGATCATTCGATGCACAACGTCCGATGACGCCATCAACTCGCCGACCAGCAGGAAAAACGGTACCGCGAGCAGCGTCTCGGAATCGATGCCGTGGAAGAGCTGCCCGACCATCGACTGCAGGCTGACCTGGGTGAAGGCGGTCGCGACGAACACGCCCGCCATCAGCGCGAACGATACCGGCACGCCCATGTAGCCGAACCCCAGGAACAGTACGCCCATCAGAATCAGGATGGCGCCGCTGGTCATTGGTGGACCCCCACGCTTGCGGCCTCATTGGCCAATTCGGCCGCTGCGCTGCCCCTAAAGGGGGCGCTATTCGGCCTTGCAGGCCGCGGCGTTGCGAGACGCAACGCCTCCTCGTGCCGTCCACGCCGGCGCAGGCCGGCGTGGAGCCGCCGCACTCGGCCTTGGGGCGGCCCTGCGGCGCTCATTCGACGATTTCCTCCGCGACGAATTGCGGCAGATCGTCACGGTCCTCAGGCCCTTCGAAGCCGTGCCGCCAGCCATTGACGAGTTGCTCGATCGTGAACAGCAGGATCAACACGCCGGCGGCGGGAACGATCGCCGTGTAGACGGTCAGCGGGAGCAGCGACGGCATCCGGTAGCTGCCGAGGTCAAGGATGGCGTTTTTCCAGCCGAACCAGATCAGCAGCAGCGAGACGATCAGCACGATCACGCGATTGGCGATCTCGATCGCGCTGCGCGGCGCGCCGGTCATCCGCTTGGTGATCTCGGTTAAGTAGAAGTGGTCGTTGCGGCGCGTCGCCGCCGCCATGCCCAGGAACACGCCCCAGGCGAAGAACGCGGTAGTGACCTGCTGCAGCCACAGCCAGGGCGCGCCGAGCGTGCGCGTGACCACGTCGCAGAATACGGTCAGCGTGAACATGAAAATGCACACGCCGCAGAGGATCATCAGAACCGCTTCCAGCCAGTCGAACGCCTTCCATTTGAGGTGCCGATGGCGTTGGAGGATCAGGGCTCGGAAATCGGCCATCCAGGGATACCTTGCTTCGGACTTGCGAAGGTAAAGCTTGACCGAAGGGCGGCGCTAGTTGCCGCCCTTCGTATTACGATGGCTGCTCTACTTCACTTCGCGTACGAGCTTCAGGAGCTTGACGGCATGCGGGCCGAGCTCCGCGGCCAGTTGGTCCTGTATGGGCTGCGCCGCCTTCATGAAGCCGGTCTTGTCGACGTTTTCGACCACCTTCACGCCCATCGTTTTGAGCTTGTCGGCGGAGTCCTTCTCGAGCTTGAGTGCCATGGCGGGCTCCGTCTTGCTCACCTCATCCGCGGCGGCCTGGACCCATCTCTGCTGCTCGGGCGTCAGGCTGTTCCAGGTCTTTTCGCTGACCCAGATGCAATTGTTGTTCGCCTCGTGCTCGGTCATCGACAGGATCGGCGCCACCTCGTAGTGCTTGTTGGCGAGGTAGACGTTGACGCCGTTTTCGGCCACGTTCACGACACCGGTCTGCAGCGAGGTGTAGACCTCGCCGAAGGGCATGTGCACGGTCTGCGCACCATAGGCGGGGAAGTGCGTGTCCTCGGTCTTGGTCGCCTGCACGCGCACCTTCTGGCCCTTGATGTCTTCCACCGACTTCACTTCCTTCTTGCTGTACATGTTGCGCATGCCCATCGTGAGCAAGCCCAGCACCTGCGCGCCCTGTACCGAATCCTTGATCATGGCACGGAATTCCTGCGAGATCGCCGGGTCGGCGAGCGCCTTGGCCAGATGCTGCTGATCGCGGAAGATGAAATGCAGCGAGAACACGCCGGCTTGCGGCGCCAGGGTCGAGGCGTTCGCGGTCGACGTGATGACGAAATCGATGTCGCCCGCGCGCATCTTCTGCAGCATCTGCGGCTCCTGGCCGAGTTGCGCGCCCGGGAACTGATTGATGCTCATCGTGCCTTTGCTCAGTTCTTTGAGCTTGGCATCGAAGATGTTGGCCGCGATGCCGTAGGCCGTCGTGGTCGGCTGGTCGTAGGCGAAGCTGAAGGTGCGCGTCTGCGCGCTTGCGCCGGCGAGCCACCCCAGCGTCGCCGCGGCGGCCACTACACCCAACATTATCCTTCGGCAAAAAATCCTGGTTTTCATGTTGCGATTTCCTCCTGGTGTTGTTTGCCCGGAATATGACGTTTCACAGGGCAGGGACCCGCTGCAGACGATAATGGGCCGTCGCGGAATATGCAATGGCTTGCCGAGCCGACCACAGTCGAATGGTTGCGCTCGAAGATAGACAAAGGGGAATCTGCACTTACACGTTGAGGTTTGGCGAAGACAGATATCGCTGCCGGTAGACTTCGAAGGGAACGGTGTCGGCCGCTTCGACGCGGCGCTGCTCGGCGAGCGATTCCTCGGCCAGGTGCGCAAAGCGCTCGGCGACCTCGACGGACAACGGCAGCTCCAGAATCGCTTGCCGGTGCGCGCGCGAGAGTGCGAGCACGAAGCGGACGTAGGAATTGCCGTAGTCGCGAGCCATCGCCTCGAGCACACGCGCCGAAGGCGTCGAATCCGCATCGGCGAGCGCTGCGACTGCGGTCGCGAGCGCTTTGCGGTACGCGTTGCCGCCGTTCGCGCGATCGAGCGCCGCCGCGATCGGCCCGCAGTCGGCGAGCACCTCTCCGCCCCATTCGGCAAGCTCGATCTCCTCCGAGCCTCTGATGAGACGCAATCCAGGCTCGCGGCCGCGCGA
>DASXQW010000108.1:0-2403 GCA_036506975.1 Casimicrobiaceae bacterium
GGGATCGAGACCGAAGCGATCCGACCCGCGAAAGAGTGGCTGTTCCTGCCAGCGCTCGTCGTGCTCGGCGGGGTTTTCCTGCTGCAGCGCCGGCGGCGTGGAGCGCTACCCGCACCCATGCGCGTGGCGCAAGAAGCCTGACGCGCACGCATAGGCGACGCATCGAGAAGAGTGCAGGTTCTAAAAGCTGTCTGGGCGAACGTTACGGAAGCACGAGAGTCCGGATGCCGTAACGCTCGTAAACCGGCAGCGCACGTTGGTCGCAGCTAACGAGTTCCGCTCCGCAGCCCGCTGCCGTCGCCGCCACCAGCGCGTCGTATGCCGTGCCGCCGGTCACTCCATGGTCGGGCAATCCGAGAATGAAGTCTTTGTAGGCCCGTGCGCTCAACTGCAGGAACGGCTGGGGAAATCGTGTCAGCAGAAATTCCCGGACGACGGCACCGGAAGTACGGTGAGGAGGGGGCAGCCGAGTCAGCACCGAGTAGGTTTCGAGCGCACAGTGCTCAATCAGGCGCAACCCGCCGTCAAGCGCACGTCGGGCAGCCTCGTGACTTTCGTGCCAGGACGCGAAAGCGGCGATCACCACACTGGTGTCTGCCGCTTTCAACGTCGAACGCGCTCCAATGTCTCGCGGACCAGTTCGGCAGTGAGCGCGGGCAGCTCAGCGTCAGGAACTGCAACAATCCCTTTACCCCGCTTTTTTAGCTGCATCGGAGTGGACGCAATTTCAATCTCGAGGCGCCCATCGCCGGCCCGGATTTCCAGGGGCTGACCCGGCTTCAGACCAAGAGCCTGCCGCAGGGCCTTGGGCACGACGATGCGTCCGGCATTATCAATGGTAGCTTTCATGGTATTTATAATACCATAATAATGGCAAAATAACAACCGTTCGCATGTAAGGCTGGGAGGTCGGCCATTCGCAGCCGGTCGCCTGGATATAATCCAACGACCGGCAGGGTGGCGTATGACTTTACCCGTCTTCACTATCGGACACTCGACGCGGCCTCTCGCGGAATTCGTGAACCTGTTGAAGGGAGCAGATATCGCGCTTGTCGCCGACGTCAGAACCGTGCCGCGATCGCGTACCAACCCGCAATACAATCGCGACACGTTGCCCGGAGCGCTCGCCGAATTTCACATCGCCTACGATCACATCGCGGCGCTCGGAGGTCTGCGAGGAAGGGAACATGGCATTCCTCCGGCCGTAAACGCCTTCTGGGACAACGCAAGTTTTCATAATTACGCCGATTACGCGATGACCGCGCCGTTCCGGTCCGGTCTTGACGCGTTACGCACGCGGGCACACGCCCAACGCTGCGCAATCATGTGTGCGGAAGCGGTATGGTGGCGCTGCCATCGACGTATCATCGCGGACCATCTGCTGCACGAAGGCGAAACCGTGTTTCATATTCTCGGCGAGGGCCGCCTCGAGCCGGCGCGGATGACGGAGGCGGCACGGCCGGGACCGAACGGTACGCTGGTATATCCGGCGACCGAGTGAATCCCGATCGCACTCACCCCCGAGAAGTGCTGTGCATTTCGGTCGGTCGTCACTACAATGATCATGTAAGGCAGCGTGTTGCGTGACTCGCGGGGAGCCTCGATCCATCCAGCGAGGGGCCCGCGCCCGTTTCAATAACGTCAGAACCAAAAGCTCGGACGCATAAGGGATGCGTGCATGACGACCGTTGCGACCTTCGAGATCAGCTATACGCAGTTCGTCGATGCTCAGGGCGAACCGACTCAGCCATTGCCGCCCTTCGCGACCGATCCCGCAGCGCTGATCGCTCTTTACCGCGCAATGGTCGCGGCGCGCGCGTTCGACGCCAAGGCGATCGCGCTGCAACGCACCGGAAAGATCGGAACGTTTGCCTCCGCGCTCGGGCAGGAAGCGGTTGGCGTCGGAGCCGCGAGTGCGATGCGCCCCGAAGACGTCCTGGTGCCTTCGTATCGCGATCATCCCGCGCAGTTCGTGCGCGGCGTGACGATGGTCGAAAGCCTGCTCTACTGGGGCGGCGACGAGCGCGGCAGCGGTTTCGCCGGACCGCGTCACGACTTTGCCAACTGCGTGCCGATTGCGACCCAAGTCTGCCATGCCGTGGGCGCGGCGTACGCATTCAAGCTACGGCGCGAGCCGCGCGCCGCCGTGTGCTTGCTGGGCGACGGCGGAACATCGCGCGGCGATTTCTACGAGGGCCTGAACATGGCCGGCGTGTGGAACGTGCCGATGGTGTTGATCGTGAACAACAACCAGTGGGCGATCTCGGTGCCGCGCAGCCTGCAGAGCGCGGCGAAGACGCTGGCACAGAAAGCGATCGCCGCCGGGATCGAGGGCCGGCAGATCGACGGCAACGACGTCATCGCCGTCCGTCATGCGACCGAAGAAGCGCTGGCGAAGGCGCG
>DASXQW010000109.1:0-6556 GCA_036506975.1 Casimicrobiaceae bacterium
TCCGATTCTGCTCCGCACCGAAGCCGCAGCCGGACACGGGATTGGCACCGCGCTGGCGACGCGCATCGAGGAAGAAGCGGACGTGTATGCGTTTCTTGTCGACCAGCTCGGCATGGCGGCGCTGCCCGCGGCCGCGCTTGCAGGAGCACGCGGGACGGGCAGTCCACCTGTCACCACAAGGCGCGGACCAGACGCAGGGCGACGCTGACGAGCGCGGCGGCTACTTCGGCCGCTGAAGGGCGTTGACCAGCGCGATGCCGCCGGCCCACAACAGTGTCGCCAGGACCATGCCGAGAAAAGCCGCAGCGATCGCGCCGCCGACACCCGTCCAGCCGAGCGAGTGCACGAGCCACCATGCCAGCACTCCGCCTGCGCCGCCGCAGACCACAATTGCCAAGAGCCGGAGGATGAAGGAGAACACTTAAAAAAGCGTGCGCGAGTTGCCGCTCGAGCGCGGGCGAAGTATAACAGCGACGACCCGGCGGTACCCTCGCCCGCGCTTCGAGCGAGCAGAGGCGGTGTGAGAGACAAGCATGGCGGCGGTGCGCAATATCCTGTTCATCATGTGCGACCAGCTGCGCGCCGATCACCTCGGCTGCTACGGTCACCCGCATCTGGCCACGCGCAATCTCGACCTCCTCGCGCGCCGCGGCGTGCGCTTCGAGCGTGCCTTCGTGCAATCGGGCGTATGCGGCCCGTCGCGCATGTCGTTCTACACCGGACGCTACGTCGCAAGCCACGGCGCGACCTGGAATCGCGTTCCTCTGTCGCTGGGCGAGATCACGCTGGGCGAGTATCTGTGCGATGCGGGTCGCGCGCTGATGCTCGTCGGCAAGACGCATGTGATGCGCGACGACGCGGGCCTTGCCCGGCTCGAGATCGACGGCGGCAGCGAGCTCGGTCGCCTGCTGAGCGCGGGCGGGTTCGCAGAGCTCGACCGCCACGACGGCCATCAGCCGGAGCCCGGAGGCGCGTACGCGGCGTGGTTGCGCGCTCGCGGCTATGACAGCGCCGATCCGTGGACCGATTACGTGATCAGCGCGATCGACGGGCGCGGCCGGATCGTGTCCGGCTGGAACATGCGCAACGCGGGTCTGCCCGCGCGGGTCGCGGAAGCCCATTCGGAAACCGCGTACACGACCGATCGCGCGCTCGATTTTCTCCGCGCGCAAGGCGACCGGCCGTGGGTGCTGCATCTCTCGTACGTCAAGCCGCACTGGCCCTACATCGCACCGGCACCGTATCACGCGCGATATGCAATCGAGCAGTGCCCGCCGGTCAAGCGCGACCTACGCGAGCTCGAGAACGCGCATCCCGTGCTCGCCGCATATCGGCAGCAGGAAGAATGCGCAAATTTCATGCGCGACGAGGTGTGGCGCGCGGTTCGTCCCGCGTACCAGGGACTCGTGCAGCAGATCGACGATCACCTCGGCCGGGTCTGGGAAGCGCTCGACGCGCTGGGCCGCTTCGACGACACGTTGATCGTATTCACCTCCGACCACGGCGATTATCTCGGCGATCACTGGCTCGGCGAGAAGGAGCACTTTCACGACGTGATCCAGCGCATCCCGCTGATCGTCTACGATCCCGACTCGACGGCCGATGCGACGCGTGGCAGCGTCGAATCCCGGTTTGTGGAGGCGATCGATCTCCTGCCGACGTTTCTCGACGCGCTCGGGCTGCCGGTGGCGAGCGAGCGCGTCGAAGGGCGCTCGCTGCTGCCGCTCCTGCGCGGGGACGATGTCTCGGGCTGGCGCGACGCAGTGTTCTCGGAGCTCGACTACGGTTACCGCGAGGCGCGACTCATCCTCGGCCGCACGCCCGACGAATGCCGCGCCTGGATGGTCCGCACCGATCGGTGGAAATACGTGCACTGGCAGGACTTCCGGCCGCAGCTCTTCGACGTTGCGGCCGATCCCGACGAATTCGACGATCTCGGCGACGATTCCGGACACGAGGCGGTTCGCCGTGAAATGCGCGAGCGTCTGCTGGCGTGGTTTATGCGGCTCAAGCGCCGCGTCACCGTCACCGACGATGCGGTCGAAGCTGGCACTGCCGCGCACAAGAAAGCGGGCATCTTCTTCGGGCAGTGGTAGTCCCCAGATCTGTCGTCATCTTGAGACACTTGCCGAGCCGCTCGCTCTGCTCTACGCTCGACTCGTCAATTCGCAGGTCTCGTTTCGGGCAATGAACGAATTCTTGAGTTGCCTACCTCGTGTCCGTCGGCTCTGGTCGGTTCTTCTCGCGGTTTGTGCGGTGGGCTCGTCCACGTCTGCGTTCGGGCTCACCCAGGGGCTCCCTTGTTCGTATACGGGTTCGACCGCCTTCGGTCCGCGGCACCCGCAAGCAACCGATTCGATCGAGTTTTACATCAACCTGTTCCCCACCTATGTTCCGCCTTACGTGATTTTCGCCACTACCACCACAATCCTGCCAAGTCATCAGATCTTGTTCGACGTCGTCATGGCGCTCGACACGCAGAGCGCACTATTCCCGGGTTATCAGCTGTACAACGTGACGATCTCGAGCTTCAGCGACACGATCACCGGCGCGCTTGGTTCGTTTCCCCCAGGCGACTACACGACGATGACGACGGTACGGATTTACGATGCGCAGAATGGCTTTATTACGCCTTGCAACCCGAGGGCCGGCAGCTTCACCGTGTACCCGGACGACGGCCTCGCTCCCGTGGTCGAGTATTATGCTCCGGCGCTCGATCATTACTTCCTGACCCAGGACGCCGATGAGGTCGCCGGACTCGACGCCGGTGCGCATCCGGGTTGGATCAGAACCGGGCAGAGCTTTCTCGCGTATCGTCCGGGGCAGGGTGGCGGCCCGAATGTGCGCCGTTTCTACGGCCTGCCGAGCGCAGGGCTCGACACGCATTTCTTCACTAATAATATGGCCGATTACTTCTACCTCTATGTCGGGCCGAAGGCTGCGGCATGGATTCAGGAAAGCTATGATGCCTTCGAGCTCGACTTTCCTTCCGTTGCCGATGGCAGTTGCCTGCCCGGCGAGCTTCCCGTCTATCGCCTCTGGAACCAGCGCGTCGACAGCAATCACCGCTACACGACCGATCCGGCGATCAGGACGCAAATGATCGCGAAAGGCTACGTCGCGGAGGGCTATGGCCCCGATGGGGTCGAGATGTGTGCGTTCACGCGTCAAGCCCCGTAGCTCCCTCCCCCTTGCTGCAGCCTGCCGCGCATTGCTCGCGACGGGTCGAGCTCTGCCCGGCGTCTCTTGCACTGAATCACTGCCGGGACTACGCTCGAGTCGTCCCGCGGACGGGGCAGTCGAGGCGCAACGATCCGCGGCGAAAGCGGCAGGAGGCGTCCGATGCGACGCAAGCGGTCGGTCCGGGTTCTGCGCATGCTCGCGCTCGCGTGTTGCGCGCTCGCGCTGGGTGAAACGGCGGCCGCGCTGCCGCTCTGCGATCTGACTGGCGACGCGACCTTTACGCCGGTCCATCCGCAGGCGACCGACGTCATCGGCTTCAACGTCACGCTCTCCGCGGTCTACTCCGGGCCGCCGCAGCTCATCCTGAGCAAGGCGACCATCGGTCCCGGTCCGCAAGCTACGCTTGACATCGTGGTCACCACCGACGCAACGCCCTTCGGCGATTACGAATTCGCTGCCGCGACGATCCAGGGCCCGATCGCGCGCGCACGCGGCACTGTCGGCCGGGCTCCGGTGGGCGAGTACGCGGTGACCGTGATCGTCCGCCGCTACAATCCGATGAGCCGCACGCTCGATGAGCCGTGCAGCCGCAAGCTGAGCCGATTCTTGGTCTATCCCGATGACGGTCTCGCTCCGGTCGTCGAGTATTTTCATCCGCTGCTCGATCACTACTTCATGACGCAGAATGCTGCGGAAATCGCGGCACTCGACGCCGGCGCGCATCCCGGCTGGCAACGGACCGGACAAAGTTTCCCGGCGTACCGCCCCGGGCAGACTCATTTCCAGCTGCCCGCCGTGCGGCGCTTCTATGGTTCGCCCAGTGCCAGTCTCGGGCACTTTTTCACCATCGACTATGCCGATCAGTTCGCGCTCACCTACGGACCGCTGTCCTCGGCCTGGATACTGGAAACCGACAACGCCTTCGAAATCGGACGCCCCGACCAGGACGGCAACTGCCCGGCCGGACAGAACCCGGTGTACCGACTCTGGAATCGGCGCGTTGACAGCAATCATCGTTACACGACAGATCCGGCGATCAAGGCGCAAATGATCGACAGGGGCTATGTCGCCGAAGGCTATGGCCCCGACGTCGTCGACATGTGTGCGCCGTTGCGGACGCTGCCCGGCAGATAATCAGGAGCTCTGTAGCGGTTGAGCGCACATCGCGAAGCCCGGGTCCCGCATCGCAGCCCCGGGATTCGCGAAGCCTGTCCTGAGCTTGTCGAAGGGCTCGTCCCGGGTTACAGCTTCTTCGCGTACTCCGCTTCGTCGAATCCGTTCAGCAGCGTCTTGCCGGACTCGACGACGGGGCGCTTGATCACCGTCGGCTTCTCCAGCATCAGCGCGATCGCGCTCTTTTCGTCCTTGACGCGCGCCTGCGCCGCTGGCGGCAGCAGGCGCCAGGTCGTGCCGCGCCGATTGAGCACGTTATCCCAGCCGAATGCCGCGCACCAGCGCGCGAGCAGCTCCTTGGTCGGTGGCGTATTCTTGAAGTCGACAAACTCGTAGGCGAGCTTGTGCTTGTCGAGCCATCCACGCGCGGCTTTCACCGTGTTGCAGTTGACGATGCCATAGACCGTCATTACCGTCCTCTCCTGTTTGCTATTCTATCGCCGATGAACGACCGCGCTCCCGTCACGCACGATCTGCACGCCCGAAGCGCGGTGCGCGCGCTGGTCGCCTCGCAGATCCGCGAAGTCGCCAACGCCGGCATGGGCGACGCCGATATTCTGCCGTTCTGGTTTGGCGAGCCCGACGAGATGACGCCGGCGTACATCCGCGACGCGGCGGTCGCCTCGATCGCGGCGGGCGAGACCTTTTACACGCAGAACTTCGGCATTCCCGAGCTGCGCGAGGCGATCGCCGATTACGTCACGCGGCTGCATCGTCCTGTTACTACCGGCAACGTCGCGGTCACCTCGTCGGGCATGAATGCGCTGATGCTCGCAGTCGAGGCGCTCGTCAGCCCCGGCGATCGGGTCGTCTGTGTCACGCCGCTGTGGCCCAATCTCACCGAAATCCCCAAGATCCTCGGTGCGGATGTCGTGCGCATCGGGCTGCAATTCGGTGACGAGGGCTGGGAGCTCGACACCGCTCGCCTGCTCTCTGCGCTCAGTCCTGGAACACGCGTGCTGATGATCAATTCGCCGAACAATCCCACCGGCTGGGCGCTGGAGCGCGTGGCGCAGGAGGCGATTCTCGCGCATTGCCGCGAGCGCGGCATATGGATCGTCGCCGACGATGTCTACGAGCGGCTGTACTATGCCGGCGGCAACTGCGCCCCGTCCTTCCTCGATCTCGCCGATCCGGCCGACCGCGTGGTCAGCACCAACAGCTTTTCCAAGGCTTGGCTGATGACCGGTTGGCGGCTGGGCTGGATCGTCGCTCCGCCGGCGCTGATGCCCGATCTCGGCAAGCTCATCGAATACAACACCTCCTGCGCCCCTGTGTTCGTGCAGCGCGCGGGCGTGATCGCGATCACCGAGGGCGAACCGACGGTGCAGCACAGCCTTGCGCGCTTCCGCGCCGCGCGCGATTTTCTGGTCGGACAACTGGCGGCCATCAAGGGCATAGCAGTCGCTTCGCCGCCGGGTGCGATGTACGTATTCTTCCGCGTCGCCGGCGTGACCGACAGTCTCGAATTCTGCAAGCGGCTCGTACGCGAGGCGCGGCTCGGCCTGGCACCCGGCAGCGCCTTCGGTCCCGAGGGCCAAGGTTTCGTGCGCTGGTGCTTTGCCGCCAACGAGGAACGGCTGCTCGACGGCGTCGGACGATTGCGAGAATTTCTCGCTCGCCGCAGCACGTAGCCCGGGTTGACCCCGGACTCGATCCGGGGAAGCCCGGAAACACTCACAGACTCATTTCGGATCGCCTTATGCGGACCCGGGTTTCGCCGGAGCCTGTCCTGAGCGAAGGCGAAGGGGCTCAACCCAGGCTGGCTATGGCGGCGCTATGAAAGCGCTCGGCGCCGCAATCGTGGCAGTGTTGCTCGCATTTGGCGCGCATGCCGCGGACACGAGGAAGACGCTTCACGTCGCGATTCCGGTCGCGGAAAACGGCTTCGATCCGCAGGCGGTCTACGATTCGTATTCTTTCGAGGTCTGCCACGCAATCTTCGATCCGCTCTACACCTATGACTATTTCGCCCGCCCGGTACGCCTCGTTCCCAACACCGCCGAGGGCATGCCGCAGATCACCGACGGCGGGCGCACTTTCACGGTGAAGGTGCGTTCCGGCATCTACTTCGCCGACGATCCGGCGTTCAAGGGCAAGAGGCGCGAGCTCGTCGCGGAGGATTACGTTTACAGCATCAAGCGCATCTTCGATCCGAAGCTGCGCTCGTATTGGCTCTATCTGTTCGACCGTCGGCTCA
>DASXQW010000110.1:0-5093 GCA_036506975.1 Casimicrobiaceae bacterium
TCTTGCGCTCGATGCCGCCACACGGCGCAATCTCGAGATCACGGCGACGCTGCGCGGCGAACCGGCGCCCACACTGCTCTCGCTGCTCGATGCCTGCACGACCGCGGCCGGGAGCCGCCTTTTGCGCCACTGGCTGACCAATCCGCTGCGCACACGCGAAGTCGCCGGCGCACGCCACGCCGCCATCGCCGAACTGATGCTGTCGCGCGAGAAGCGGCGCCGGCTCGACGCGGAAGTAAGGCGCACCGTCGATGTCGAGCGCATCGCCTCCAGAATTGCGCTCGGGGCTGCGCGCCCGCGCGACCTCGCGGGGCTGCGCGACACGCTCCTCCGCTTGCCTTCTATCGCCGCCGCGATCGCTCTCTCGCCGTGCGCGTTGCTCGCCGACGCGGTCGATGCGCTCGCCGTCGATGCGCAGTGGGCGGCGCTGCTGGCACGCGCCATCGCCGCCGAGCCCGCCGCTGTTCTGCGCGAGGGCAACGTCATCGCGCGCGGGTACGACGCGGAGCTCGACGAATTGCGCTCGATCCAGGAAAACTGCGGTGCGTTCCTGGTCGAGCTCGAAGCGCGCGAGCGCGCCCGCACGGGCATCGCCAGCCTCAAGGTCGAGTACAACCGCGTGCACGGCTTCTACATCGAGGTGACACACGCGCACGTCGAGCGCATTCCGGACGACTACCGGCGCCGGCAGACGCTCAAGAACGCCGAGCGCTACATCACCCCGGAGTTGAAGGCATTCGAGGACAAGGCCCTGTCCGCGCAGGAACGTGCGCTCGCCCGGGAGAAGCATCTGTACGACGCGCTGCTGCGCGATCTCGCCGCGGCGATTCCGGCGCTGCAGCGCGCGGCGCAGGCGCTCGCAACGCTCGACGTAGTGGCAATGCATGCCGCGCAAGCCGAGGCGCTCAACTGGGCGCGGCCCAGCTTCACCGCGACGCCGGGACTTGCGATCCGCGCCGGACGCCACCCCATCGTCGAAAAAGAAGTCGAGCATTTCATCCCTAACGATTTGAGGCTCGATCCGGCGCGGCGGCTCCTCATCGTCACCGGACCGAACATGGGGGGCAAGTCGACCTACATGCGCCAAGCGGCGGTGAGCGTACTGCTCGCGTGCTGCGGGTTGTTCGTGCCGGCGCGAAGCGCCGAGATCGGTCCGCTCGATGCGATCTATACGCGCGTAGGCGCGGCAGACGATCTTGCCGGCGGCCGTTCGACGTTCATGGTCGAGATGACCGAAGCCGCCTACATTCTGCATCGCGCGACGTCCGAGAGCCTGGTCGTGATCGACGAGATCGGGCGCGGCACCTCGACCTTCGACGGCCTCGCGCTGGCGTGGGCGATCGCGCGCACGCTCGCGCTGGACAACCGCAGCCTGACGTTGTTCGCCACGCATTACTTCGAGCTGACCGCGCTGCCCTCGGAGCTCGATGGCTGCGCCAATGTCCACTTCGACGCGGTCGAGCACAAGGACGGCATCGTGTTTCTGCACGAAGTCGCGGAGGGACCGGCCAATCGCAGCTACGGGCTGCAAGTCGCGAAGCTCGCCGGCGTTCCCGCCGACGCGATCCGCCAGGCACGAGCGTACCTCGCGCGGCTCGATCAGTTCAGCTCGCGACGCGATGCGCACGGCGACTTGTTCGCGCCTGCCGGTGTGACGGACCCGCCGCAGGCAATCCCGTCCGCCGCGTTGGATCGTCTTGCCGCGCTCGATCCCGACGCGCTCAGCCCCCGCGAGGCGCAGGCCGCGCTCTACGAACTGAAACGTCTCGCGAAAAATTAGGTCCTTCGCCGAATTGACGACCGGCGTCGTGTTTTGCGGCGAACGCCTGTCCGGCGCGCGAGGGCCGCAAACGCCGACCTGCGGGTGCCCGGCGCGGCTGCAGTCGCGAACCCAACGTCTCCTTTGCCGCGCCACCCGCGACGGCCAGCGCGGCCCACGCGCGCCCGCCAAGCATTCGCCGCTTCCGGCAATGGCACGCGCAGCAAGCTTACCGTCAGTGGTGCGCGCCGGGGCCGTGCACGTGGCCGTGCTCGAGCTCGTCCGGTGTCGCCGCGCGCACGTCGAGCACCGTGCAATCGAAGCGCAGCCGCTGGCCGGCCAGCGGGTGATTGCCGTCGACGACGACGCGGCCGTCGGCGATGTCGGTCACCGTGAACACCCGGACCTCTTCTTCGTCCTCGCCGGAGGTGTCCTCGAACTGCATGCCCACCTTCACGTCGGCGGGGAAGCGATCCTGTGCTTCGACCCGGACGAGCTCGGCATCGTATTCGCCGAACGCGTCCTCGGGCTCGAGGGCCACCGAGCAGGAGTCGCCCGCCCGCTTTTCGGTGAGCGCGTCCTCGATCCTCGGAAAAATGCCGTGATGACCGCCGTGCAGATAAGTGATGGGTTCGCGCGTTTCCTCGATGAGCTCGCCGGCCGCGGAGTAGAGCTTGTAGGTGAGCGTGACGACGGTGTCGTCGGAAATTTGCACGAGGCGCCCCCGATCGGTGTTGGCACTGCGCTCGCGAAACGCGTAGCGACGAGCGCGGCTCATTGTACCGCGGCAAGAGGGGCCGCCGGCATCCTGCTTTGCAACGCCGACACCGTCCGGCCGCCGCTATAATCGCCCGATGGAACCCGCGCTTCTGGGCGGCGCCGCGCCGGCGCGCTTTCTGCAGCGCTATTGGCAAAAGCGGCCGCTGCTGATCCGGCAGGCAATCGCGGGATTCCAGGGTCTGCTGTCGATGCGCGAGCTCTTCGCGCTCGCGGCCCGCGACGACGTCGAGTCGCGGCTCGTGTGGCGCGAACGCAGTCGCTGGAGGCTCGTGCAAGGTCCCTTCCGCCGCGCCGATTTTCGCGCCTTGCCGAAGCGCAATTGGACGCTGCTCGTCCAGGGGCTCAATCTGCACCTCGCCGCAGCCGACGCGCTGCTGCAGCGCTTCGCGTTCATTCCTTACTCGCGCCTCGACGACGTGATGGTGAGCTACGCCGCGCCCGGAGGCGGGGTCGGCCCGCATTTCGATTCCTACGACGTTTTCCTGCTCCAGGGCGAGGGCCACCGCCGATGGCGCGTCGGCCGGCAGCGCGACCTTGCGCTCAAGCCGGGTCTGCCGCTTAAGATCCTCGCGCGCTTCCGCCCCGAGCACGAATGGCTGCTCGGTCCCGGCGACATGCTGTATCTGCCGCCGGCGGTTGCCCACCACGGCATCGCGCTCGACGCGTGCAGCACGTACTCGATCGGATTCCGCGCGCCGTCCGCGCAGGAGGTCGCGATCGCTTTCCTCGACTGGTTGCGCGATCGCATCGCACTCGACGGCCGCTACGCCGATCCAGGTCGCCGGCCGGCACGCTCGCCCGCGTGCATCGAGCCAGCGTTGCGAGCCTACGCGGTGGCGACGTTGCGCCGTCTAACCTGGGACGAGCGCGCGGTCGCGCGATTTCTCGGTTCGTATCTCACCGAGCCCAAGCCCGGCGTCGTCTTCTCCCCGCCGGGTGATGGTTCCGGCCCCGGCCGCTTCCTTCGCCGCGCCGCGCGTCGCGGTGTGCGCTTGGACAGCCGCACCCGGTTGCTCTACGATGAGCGCAGCCTGTTCATCAACGGCGATGCGCTCGCCTGGCCCGCGCGTGGCCGAGCGGCGCTGAAGCGGCTCGCCGATGCAAGGCGGCTCGCCGCCGGCGACATCGACGACCGCGCCTCGTCTTTGCTTTATCGCTGGTATCGCGATGGCTTCCTCCACGTCGATTGACCCGCCGCTCCTTCCGAGCGAGCCGCGCCTGGTCGAACTGGCGACGCTTGCAGAGCAATGCACGGCCATCGACCAGCTCGTCGCGCTGGCGCGTCATCGCATCCGGATATTCGACCAGGACATGTCTCAGACTGGATGGAACCAGCCGTCTCGCGTCGATCGCCTCGCGGCTTTCCTGCGCGACACTCGCGGCCGCCGCCTCGATATCATCGTGCACGACACTGCGTATCTCGAGACCGCGTGTCCGCGCATGCTGAAACTGCTGCGCGCGTACAGCTATGCGATGACGATCTACCGCACGGGAGCGGAGGCGAGGCACGCGACCGACCCGCTTCTCATTGTCGATGACCGCCATTATCTGCACCGCTTCCATTTGGAGCAGCCGCGTGCGGCGATGGGCATCGAGCAGCCCGAGCAGACGCGCCCGCTGGCGAGCCGCTTCGACGAGATCTGGGCGACCGGCGAACCGGGCATCAACGCAACCGTGCTGGGGCTTTGAGGAAGCTCTCGCTGCACAGAAAATCCGGTTCAATCCGTTGTGCTATGTAGTACAAGCTTTGTAGTACAATCTTCAGGTCGGCCGAGCGGCTAACGGACAATTTGCTTTTCATGTGATTTGTCGACGGCGCTCGCGATGCGTCAGCCGGGCAGGGAGCCCGGTTTTCTCAACGATCACTTCATAATCGAGTAAGGGAACGATGATGAACAAGTCAGTATTCATTGCTGCGGCCCTCGCGCTGGCGGTTGTCGGCTGCGGCGACAACAAGCAGGCACAGGATGCCAAGGCGGCGGCAGACAAGGCCGCTCAGGCGGCTAAAGATTCTGCTGACAAGGCAGCCGCTGCTGCCAAGGATGCCGGCACCGCTGCAGTTCAGGCAGGCACGGCGGCGGTCGATGCGACCAAGTCGGCGGGCGCTGCTGCCGTCGACGCGACCAAATCGGCCACCGAGTCGATGAAGCCCGCCCCCGCCCCCGCAACGCCGCCTGCGGAAGCGCCGAAAAAATAGGTTTTCGCCACGCGAAGAAAAGCCGGCCGCTTCGACGCACTCGCCGGCTTCCTTCACCCGCCCTGCCCGAGGCGCGCCTGGTTGCTTGAGCGACGCTCGCAGAGCAAACCGCCCTATCGACGAGCGGGTCGCACTTGGCGCAGCATCGGATCCGGCTTCGATCAGGATCGATCGCACCGTTATGTTAAAATTTGCTCATCGGTGGTACGTGTTCGGCGCCTCCCGGGTTGATCGAGGGCGCCCAGCCGATTTCTCACGCAAGGTTCCGACCCAACTCGAGTAAGGGGATCACCATGAACAAATTCGTTTTTATCGCTGCCGCGGTGGTTTTCCTCGCCGCCTGCGAAAAGCCTGCAC
>DASXQW010000111.1:0-1698 GCA_036506975.1 Casimicrobiaceae bacterium
CGCCTTGGTTCGTTCGGCGCTGTCACGCATGTCGAAGTTCCAGAACGGACCGCCAATGTCGACCACGGTCGTGACGCCGCTCGCGAGCCAAACCTTGAACGTCGCCGGCAACCGTGCCTTGTTGCGCTCGACTTCCTTGGCGTAGGGCATCCAGGCATTGAAATCGGCAGCGTCTGGCCGGGTGTATAGATTGCCGGACTGAAAGAAGTGCACGTGCGCGTCGATGAGGCCGGGTGCCACCCATTTGCCGCGGCCGTCGATGATCGTCGACCCGGCGGGAACGGCGATCGTGCCGGTTGGCCCAACGGCGTCGATGCGATTGCCGGTGATGACGATCGTGCTATCCGGCGCCAACGCCTTCGCGCCGTCTCGCTCGGGATGGACAAGGGTGGCGCCGACGATAGCGATGGATGGTTCGGCAGGCTTGCGCTCTTCGGCGGCGCAGCCGGAAAGCGCGATGGACCCGCCGCAAAGCACCAGCATCCATGCGCTGCAGATCGCGAGTCTTGCAACCAGGTTCGGCATTACGTTCGCGTGTCCCTAGATCGCACGCGGCTTCACGACCTTGGCGAGCTCCTCGTAGAGGCTAGGAGCCTGTCGGGCTTGCCAGCCAGAATCGATGTTAACTTGCCGTTCTCGATAAGCCAATCACGATCAGGCAGTCAGCTACTGAGACTCGTATAAGTACATGACGGCTTTAGAACGCCAATCCAGTTTGCTGCCAGAACGCGGTGATCAGTTTCGGCCGCCGCTGCATCGAGCGCAGCCGACGCCGCGCATAACTGCCGACTTCCTGAATGGTGCCTACGCAAAGATTGGCGATCTCGCGGTTCTTCAGGTGGTTCCAGATGCCTTCCACCGGATTGAGCTCCGGAGCGTAGGCGGGGAGGAATTCAAGTTGCACTTCCCCGTCCTGTGCTTCGACCCACTCGCGCACCAGGCGGCTGCGGTGCACGTTGAGCCGGTCCCAGATGATCAACAAGCGGCCGCGAATCTGCGCGCGCAAGGCTTTGAGAAATTCCAGCAACTGCGGGGTACGAATGGCGCCCGGAAAGAAGCGAAAGTAAAACCGCCAGAAGGAGATGCCGGCGATCGCCGAGAGCTGGGTCCAATGAAAGCTGTACTGGATGACCGGCGGCTGTCCCACCGGCGCCCAGCTCCGCACCAGTGTCGGCCGCTCCGAGAGTCCGGACTCGTCTATGAAGACGATGGTTTGGCCGTGGGCTCTGGCGTTTTTTTTAGAGCCGGCCAGCGCTGGGTCCGCCATTGCCGAATCGCTTGTTCGTCGCGCTGCAGGGCTCGCTTCGCCGGACGTTGGCACGAGAACCCCAACCCTCTGAGCAAGTGCCAGATGTGGCCGGTGCTGTATTGCACGTCGAAGCGCCGCCCGATGAGCTTGGCTACCCGCGGCAGCGTCCACAGCTCCGTCGGAAAGCCATTGGCCATAGCACCTTGCACCAGCGCTTGCACGAGCTCGCGCCGCTGCCGCTCGTCCAAGTGTGCAGGTCGGCCCAAGCGTTTGCGCTTGAGCGCTTCTTTGCCGTTGGCCTCGAACTCCGCGGCCCAACGCGAAACCGACTCGCGGCTGACTTCTAGCCGCCGCGCCACCTCGGCTTGCGACGCGCCCTGCTTGAGCAGCTTGACCGCCTTGAGTCGGCGCTGCTCCAGGGCTTTGAAATCCCGTTTGTGCTTCATGCG
>DASXQW010000112.1:0-15315 GCA_036506975.1 Casimicrobiaceae bacterium
CCCTGGGCTCGAGGTGCTCGACATCCCGCGCGTGGCGGAGCTCGCGCACGAGCACGGCCTGCCTCTGCTGGTCGACTCGACGTTCACCACACCGTATCTGATGCGGCCGTTCGAGCACGGTGCCGACCTCGTCTATCACTCTGCGACCAAATTTCTTTCCGGTCACGGAGTGGTCATCGGCGGACTGCTCGTCGATGGCGGGCGGTTCGACTGGGGAGTGCCGGGCAAGAGCGCGGGAAAATTTCCCACACTGACCGAGCCGTACGCCGGCTTTCACGACATGGTGTTCGCCGACGAGTCGACCACCGCGGCGTTCCTGCTGCGGGCGCGGCGCGAGGGCATCCGCGATTTCGGCGCATGCATGGCGCCGATGACTGCATTCCAGATCCTGCAGGGCATCGAGACGCTGCCATTGCGCATGCAACGCCATGTCGACAATACGCGCAGGATCGTCGCGTTTCTTGCGGCGCACGAGATGGTCGAGTCCGTCGGCTATCCCGAGTTGCCTGAGCATCCCGATCGCGCGCTCGCGCGAGCGCTGCTGCCGCGCGGCTGCGGCGCGGTGTTCAGCTTCTCGATCCGGGGCACGCGCGAGCAGGGTCGCAAGTTCATCGAATCGCTCAAGATTTTCTCGCATCTCGCCAACGTCGGGGATGCCAAGTCGCTCGTCATTCATCCGGCTTCGACGACGCACTTCCGCGTGTCGGCCGAGGATCTATGTGCCGCCGGCATCACCGAAGGCACGATCCGGCTTTCGGTCGGACTCGAGGACGCCGACGACCTTATCGAAGACCTGAGTCGTGCGCTCTACGTCGCGGGTAAGGCCTAGCGGCTCGTGTTCGGGACGTCATTCCCGCGGAGGCGGGAATCCAGAGTTCTATTCAAACGCAATGAAGCGTCCCTGCGTCTATCTGCTCGCCAGTGGCCGCAACGGAACACTCTATGTCGGAGTGACGAGTCGACTGATCAATCGGCTCTTTTTGCATCGCGAGGACGTGATCGGCGGCTTCGGTCAGAAGTACGCCGTGCACCGACTGGTTTGGTTCGAGGAATTCGAGGACATGCCAGCAGCCATAAGACGGGAAAAACAAATCAAGAAGTGGAATCGTGCATGGAAGTTACGGTTGATCGAACGCCACAGTCCGGAATGACGCAACCTGTGGGAAGAGATCGTCTGATGCCTGGATTCCCGCCCCCGACTTAAGCATTCGGGGGCAGGCTCTTCGCGGGAATGACGTCATCAGGAGGGGTGCCGATGCAGATCAGCATCAACGGTGCACGGATTTACGCCTACACCGGCTCGCGGGATTTCGATCCCGCGCTGCCGAGCGTCGTGTTCGTGCACGGCGTCGCGCATGACCACAGCGTGTGGGCCCTGCAGTCGCGGTATTTCGCGCACCATCGGCGCAACGTGCTCGCGGTCGATCTCCCCGGCCACGGTCGGAGCGGCGGCGAGCCGCTCGCGTCGGTCGAAGCGATCGGGGAATGGCTCGCTGCATTGCTCGATGCCACGCATGTCGAGCACGCTG
Organism: Casimicrobiaceae bacterium; assembly: GCA_036506975.1. Classification (GTDB taxonomy): domain Bacteria; phylum Pseudomonadota; class Gammaproteobacteria; order Burkholderiales; family Casimicrobiaceae; genus PALSA-1003. The sequence goes on from DASXQW010000112.1 coordinate 1,530, forward strand.
CGCTGGTTGGCCACAGCCTGGGGGCGCTGGCCGTCCTCGAGGCGGCGGGGCGCGATCCGAAGCGCGTGGAGAACATCGCGCTGCTGGGGCCCTCGGTGCCGATGCCGGTCGCCGACGCCCTTCTCGATGCCGCCAAGGCGGATGATCACTTGGCGTACGAGCTCATCACCGGATGGAGCTTTGCTCCCGGACATCAGCTCGGTGGCAATCAACAGCCCGGCGTCTGGATGACCGGCAATGCGCTGCGGCTGATGGAGCGCTCGCAGCCCGGCGCGTTGTACTCCGATCTCCTCGCATGCCACCGCTATGCGGACGGTCTGGCCGCCGCGAACAAGGTCCGCTGCCCGGCGCTGCTGATTCTCGGTCAGCGCGACCTGATGGCGCCGGCAAAGAACACCGCGGCTTTGACCGCTGCGCTGCCTGACTGCCGGGTCGTGACCATCCCCGATTGCGGCCACAGCCTCATGACCGAAGCGCCCGACGCGGTTCTCGACGCGCTGCGCGAGTTTCTGTTCGCTCGATCTTGAGTTAGGTTCCTTAGCCGTTCTTCCACTTGATCGAGCAGCCCATCGAGGGCGTTTGCACGGCTGGAGCCCGACCCGTGCGTGCGACTTCCACCATCGCGTTGAACAGTTCGCGCGGCGCATCCGGTTTGGGGGAGCGACCAGCATCGTCGAGGCGGCCGCGATACTGCAGCTTGAGCTTGCCGTCGTAACCGAAGAAATCCGGCGTGCACACCGCGCCATACGCCTTGGCGACCGCCTGCGTCTCATCCCAGAGATACGGAAACGGAAACTGCGTGCGCTGGGCGAGCGCCTTCATGTTGTCGAAGGAATCCTCGGGATAATCGGTGGGATCGTTGCTGCAGATCGCGACCGATCCAATGCCGTGATCCTTGAGCTCGCCCGCATCGCGCACGATCTTTTCCAGAGCCGCTTTGACATAAGGGCAGTGATTGCAGATGAACATCACCAGCAGTCCGTTGGGGCCGGCGAGCGCGTCGCGGCGGTAGCGCCGACCATCGGTGGCGGGAAGCTCGAAATCGGGCGCGGGCGCGCCGAGACCACCGATGGAAGTGGAAGCTGCCATGACCTTTCTCCTCGAGAGGCTGTGGCAAAATGCTAGCACGCCTGAAGATACCGGCACACCGGTACGCCAAAAGCTTCACGAGGGCTCCGCGACATCTCCATGATTGCAGCGCTGCACCAGGCCCGCCCCGTCGCCGCCCGTTTGGGTCGCGACTGTCTTGGCTGCGATCTTTCGCTGCGCTCGCCGGCGGGTAGCAGATGACGCCACGCTTTTTTTGTCCACCGCCACTGGTCGCCGGTGCGCAAATCGCCCTGCCGACCGGCACGGCGCATCATGCCGCGCGCGTCCTGCGGCTTGTGGCGGGCGCGGAGGTCACTCTCTTCGACGGCGAGGGCGGCGAATGTGCCGCGCGGCTGACCCGCGTCGATGGTCGCGGCGTAGTTGCTTGCGTTGAGGTGCGTCGCGCGGTCGAGCGCGAATCGCCTCTCGCGATCACGCTGATCCAAGGCCTCGCCGCGGCCGAGCGCATGGACTACGCGATCCGGAAGGCGGTCGAGCTTGGCGTGGCTGCCATCGTGCCGGTGACGACTGCGCGCAGCGTTGCCCGGTTGGATCGCGAGCGGGCGCTGCGCCGCGTCGAGCACTGGCGTCAGATCATCGTCGGCGCATGCGAGCAATGCGGCCGCAATCGCTTGCCTGCGATACGCACGCCCTGCGATCTCCTGGAATGGCTGCGCGCGCCCTCGAGTGCATCTTCGCGACTGCTTCCCGCGCCCGACGCAACCCAGGGGCTCGCGCACCTCGCGCCACCCGAGGGCGCGATCGAGGTTCTGGTCGGGCCCGAAGGCGGGCTCGCGCCGGAGGAGGCGGCTGCGGCGCTCGCGGCGGGGTTTCGCGCCGTGCGGCTCGGACCGAGAATATTGCGCACCGAAACGGTCGCGCCCGCGGCATTGGCCGCGATGAATGCGCTGTGGGGAGACTGGCGTTGAGACTGCGGATCGAACGAAGAATCGGTCGAGCGCGGGGTCGGCGCGCCTGCGCTCGCGCGCTCGCGACGACGTGCTGCGCGCTCGTCGGCGCCTGCGCCCCGCTCGCGACGCCGCCGGGCGGCGGCGTCGCGATCCAGGCCGCATTCGTCGTGCTGGGCGAGGAGGGTCGCCCCATGGCACGCGCGATCACGAGCGCCGCTGGCTGTCCGGTCCTCGTCGCCGACGGCAGCCTGTTGCCGATGACGATGCGCGCGCCGGCGGCGACGCTGCCGCTGCGGCCGACGCGCAGCGCGCCGCAAGAATCCAAGCCCTCGGCGTTCCCGGTGCAGGTCTGCGAGGCAACACTCCCCGCTGGCGCGATCCGCGCGAGCATCGGCGACCGCGCGCTGCCCATCGTTAAGGCAGAGCCACGGCGCATCGTCGTCATCGGCGATACCGGCTGTCGCATGAAATCGTCGGACCGCGTCTTCCAGGCCTGCAATGACACCGCCGCATGGCCGTTCGCGCAGGTCGCTGCCGCAGCGGCAGCGGCGGCGCCCGACCTGGTGATTCACGTCGGCGATTATCACTACCGCGAGAATGCCTGTCCTCCGGACAACGCCGGCTGCGCGGGCAGCCCTTGGGGTTACGGCTGGGACGCGTGGAACGCCGACCTTTTCACGCCGGCGCAGCCACTCCTCGCCGCGGCGCCGTGGATCGTCGTGCGCGGCAATCACGAATCCTGCGACCGTGCCGGCCAGGGCTGGTGGCGTTTTCTTGATCCGCGTCCCCTCGTGCCGGATCGCGACTGCAACGACCCAGCGCGTGACGAGGCCGGCGATTACAGCGAGCCGTATACGGTGCCGATCGCCGCCGACACCGAGCTCATCGTGTTCGACTCGTCGCGCGTCGGCATCGACCGCCTCGCCGTGACCGACCCGATGTACCGGACGTATACTGCGCAGATGCGTCAGGCATTCGCGCTGGCGGGGCGCAAGCCGGGCACGCACAACCTGTTCATGAATCACCATCCGATCCTGGCTTTTGCGCCCGACTCGCGGACTCAGCCAGCAGGCTTGTATCCTGGGAACCAATCGCTGCACTCGGTGCTGCAGCCGATCAACGCCGAATTGCTGTTCCCGAAGAACGTCGACGCGCTCCTTTCCGGGCACGTGCATCTGTTCGAAATGGTGAGCTACGCGACGGCGCAGCCGACGCAGATTGTCTCGGGCAACGGCGGCAGCTGGGCGGACCTGCCGCTCCCGCGCGACCTCCCGCCAGGCGCGACGCCGGCACCCGGAGCAGTCGTGGAGAGCATCGTCACCACCGATCGTTATGGTTATCTGACCCTCGAACGCGACGCCGAGGGAAGCGGCGCGTGGCGGATTCAGGCGCGAGACCGCGAGGGCCGCATGATCACCACGTGCTCGCTGCGCGACCGGAAGACGCGCTGCATACCGGAGGCTTTGCCATGAGACTTTTCGTTTGCGCGCTATGCTGCGCCGCATTCGCCGTGGGCACGCTGGCGCAAGCCGTACCCGACATCCCGCGGTTCTCAGGGGGCAAGCCCGGCGGTGCGCTGCCCGCCGAGTGGAAGCAGGTGTCGCTCGCGTCGTTCAAGAACAATACCGACTACGCACTCGTCGTCGAGGACGGCGCGGTCGTGCTCCGGGCGACCGCGCACAACGCCGCATCGGTCCTCGCCGCTCGCGCCGACTTCGATCCGCATCAGTTCCCGATGCTGTCGTGGCGCTGGAAGGTCGCGCAGGGCATCTCCGCCGCCAATACCGCGGAGCAGAGCAAGGAGGACGCACCGGCGCGCCTGATGGTCGCCTTTGCTGGCGACATGTCCAAGCTGCCGTTCAAGGAACGCGCGACGGCGAGCGCCGCGCAGTCGATCTCCGGCCAGGCGCTGCCCTACGCGACGTTGATGTACGTCTGGGGTAGCAAGGTCGCGATCGATTCGATCACCACGAGCAGCCGCAGCTCGCGTGTCCGGATGCTCGCCGTCGCTAGCGACGATCAGGGCATCGGACGCTGGCAGAGCTACACGCGCAATCTGGTCGAGGATTTCAAGCGCGCGTTCGGCGAGGAGCCGGGCAAGGTAACGTCGATCCAGGTGATGAGCGACACCGACAACACCGGAGCCGACGCACAGGCGTATTACGGCGACATCACGGTCGGCCCTGCGAAACCTTAGTCGCCCGCAGCGTCGGCCGGCGCGGCCCGCGACGTCATCTTGCTCGCGGGCGCCCAACGCTCGCGTTCGCGCAGTATCAGCACGAGGTAGTACGCCAGAGCGGGAACGGCTTGGAGGAGAAACCGGTTGAGCAGGTTCTCCTCGGCGACGCCTCTCGCGACGTTGCTGAAGAAGAACACGACGACGACAAGGCCCGTCGCCGCGAGCATGGTCACCGTCATCGGCGCGAGCGTCTTCCCAAACAGCAGTCGCGCGTTGACGACGATGAGCGCAATGGCCGCGTACCACAGCAGGTGCCAGTTATCCATCACGAACAGGTGCTCGTGGACTGGAAACATCAGATTGGCCAACCGGGTGGAGACCGTGTACCCCATGATCTTCACCTCGTTCGGACCGAAAGCGAGATACAGGATCGCCGCGACGCCGATCGAAGCGACGGCTGCGATTCCAATGCGGCGATGGAGCGTGACGATGATCGCGGGAAGGAGCGTCAATGCCCATACGGCGCCCTCGTTCTTGACTGTCGCGCAGAAGATCACCATGACGAAGGCGAGCGCTGCGTCCTGCCACTGACGGTTCATCGTCCATTGCCAGAGGCTGATCGCAGCCAAGCCGTAGGCGATGGCGACGAAGATATCCGCCATGCCGGCGATCGCGACATGAATCTGGAGGAACGGAAGCGAGAGGAGGAGGTACGTGCATGCCATCGCCTTGGTCGGCGCCGCGCCGAGCCGGCGCACCTGGGCGTAGAACGCGAAGCCGAGCGCGACGAAAGCCGCGACCCAGGGAAGATTGATGAGCGACTCGTCCCAATGCCCGACGGCGAGCGCGGTCCAGACTTGCAACAGCGGAACCGTGGCGGGGTAACGGGGATTCGGATCCCAGAAGCGCAGCGGATCGCCGAACCGGCGCCAGTCCGATGCTTCGACGAACGGCATTATCCGGCCGTACTCATACCATACGCGGGATTTGTCCGCCCAGTGCGCCATGGCGTCGAAAGGCAACAACAGGCCCCACAGGACACAGAACGCGATGGCGACGGCGTTAATCGCGCCCAGCGCGAAAAACAGCCAGAACAGTCTGCGCGTTGCCGGCGGCATGCCGGCAAGCTTGGCCGCGAAGCGCTGGCACTCCGCGCGCGGCGACGGGAGCGGCTTCGCGGCGAACCATCCGGCGCAGGCAATCACCAGCAGGCATCCGCTGATCCATGCCAGATTCCAACGTTGCCCGGCGACGGAGACGAGCCTCAGCAGAAGTGTGGTCGCGAATGCCCCGACGAGATAACCATAGCCGATGCAGAGCAGCCCACGGTCGCCGGAATCGGCGCGCCAGAGCGCGCGGACGCACAGCGCGCCGGCGACCCAGGGCAATCCCACGCTCAATATCACGCCGACGAGATCACGCATGGTGACACGCGTTGCTAGCGCGTCGGCAACGGGCAGAGTCGCAATGCGGCATGACGTCGTACCGGTCCGAGAAGATCACCGGATGCGAAGGAGCAGCGCTTCCGGTTGCAGGAGGATTTCATCGGCAGGCTTGCTGCCGCCATTCGGCCATACCGCCAGCTGTCGCTGGCGGTCGTATCCAAGCGCTCTCGAATAGATGAGCAGAAGAAAGTCGCCGGCGTGCAGCTCGTCGGGATTCGGCAGCGTCCGTTTCCTGTGCACGGCGCGATAGACATTGTGCGGATAGATTAGGAAGGCGGCTCGCACGCATAGCAAGTCGCTGTCGCAATACAGCACGACGCGCGCCGGTGTCGCCGGCAGCCCGCTTTTCATCTTTTCCACGAGCGCGAAGAGCGCCGCATCGTCGGCCGCAAGATGCTTTTCCTCGGTCGACTTGCCGGCGAATCGAAATCCTCTTTCGCCTACTTCGCGCCACAAATTCACCTGCCAGCGCAGGTCGAGGAGCAACCAGCCGCCGAGAACGATTCCCCAAAGGACGCGCCGATCGCGCCGCCATCCGCGCCATCGCGCGAGCAGCAGATACGCGCACACCGCCAGGCCTTCCGCCACGGCGATGGCGGTCAAAGCGGGCAAGTCATGGGCGCGTTCGGCGTCGAACGGAAAGGTGACCGAGTAACCGCGCAATTCGTTTCGCTCGCCCCATTGCTGCACAAGATCGCTCGCGACTGCATTTGCCGATCGCGATGCTATGCGCATCGACTCTATGCGCAGAGGTGCCGCCAGGCCGCCCCGGAGCAGAAGAGCGACGCCGGTGACGCTCCCGTTCCAGCCGTCGTCGCTCTTGAGGTCGAGCGGCGCGACGCCGGTGACCAGCCACTGCAGGCGCTTTACGTGATTCTTCTTCGGATGTTCGCGGGTCCGCCAGACGAAGAGCAGCTCGTCGGGTGCCTGCGGCGAATCGAGCGTCCATTCGACGCGTGAAAAATCCTTCGCCTGGAACGGCGAGAGCTTCGCCGTCAAAACCGCCACGCCGTCTGGCCCCATCGATTCCAGCACGAACCCTTTGTCGTCCTTGTGGCCAGCGCCCCGAGTGAGGATCAAATCGGCGCCGGCGGCGATGATCGGGGCCGGTGCGTCAGCCCAATGCCCCGTGCTTTGCGTGACTACGGCGTAGAACAGCACGACGCCAAGCGCGACGCCGAGCAGCGCGCCCGCCGCCGCCCACCAATGCGGGTTCGAAGGCCTCGTGGTCGCTTCCGGAACCGCAGCGGTCCCCTTTGCGGTCGTCAAGCTTGTGGTCCCGTTCCCCGGGCGTTTCGCCGCCGGCTACGGCCTGGCGTCCGCCGCGACGAGGATGCTGCAGCGCACGCGCTCGATCAGGATCGCATCGACCGAGCCTCTCCACCAGCGCAGCGCGAATGACTTGCTGCGCGGATGGCCGAGGATCAGGAGGTCGATGCCAAGCTCGGTCACGAGCTTGCAGATCACGTCGACCGGTTCGCCGACGACCAGATGGTCGGAGACCTGGATCCCCTTGCCGGCGAGCAGCGCATGCGCGTCCTTCAAGTCGGCTTCCATGTGCTCGCGTTCGTCCGCGAGCGCAACTTCCGGCACGTACTCGCCCGCGAGCAGGTACGCGGAAGGGTAGTGCACGACCCCCGCGAGATGGACCTCGACCGAAGCGTCGGGGGCGAGCCGCACGGCTTCGTCGAGCGCGGAACGGGATTCGGGCGTACCGTTGTAGGCGACGAGAATCTTCTTGTACATGATTGCCTCCTCTCACTCGTACGTCACGCTCGCGCGTGCTTCCGGATCGACAGGGCCGGTACCACTGCGGCTGCAAATGCGATCGTAACCACCAAAAAGCAATCGCGAAAGGCCATCGTTGCTCCACCCGACTGGTCGTGGAAGCCCAGCCGCCATTCGAGGACGACGGCGAGCACATTGACGCCGACCGCGCCGCCGAGCTGCCGCGCAAAGTTTACCGCCGCCGAGGCATGCCCAAGATACTCCGCCGGCAATGTTTGCACCGCGCCGACATTGAGCGCGGGGATGATCAATCCCAGGCCCGCGCGGCCGATCGTCAGCCACAGCGCCAGCAACCAGAAAGCGGTTGCTCCGGTCGTGAACGCGAGCAATAGGCTTGAGACGGCGAAGCACGCGAGCCCGCCGCTGACCACGAACCGCGGGGGCGCGCGGTCGGTCAGCCGTCCTGCCAGCGCGATCGCCACCGCCAGCGCGAGGCCGGGCACGATGAGAAGATTCCCCGCGCGCGCCGGCGAGTACCCGGCGATATCCTGCACGAGAACGGGCACGAGGTAGGTGGTTCCGAACAACCCGACCCCGTAGGCAAACGCGACCAGAGAGGCCGCGCGAAAACCCGGGCTCGCGAACAGGCGCAGCGCGAACAGCGGTGCCGCAACGCGGAACTCCCACGCGACAAAGCCCGTGGTCAGCGCGAGCGTCACCAAGGCATCGATGAGCGCGGGCAGCGATCCCCAGCCGGCGCGATGGCCGACGACGGGAAGATTGAGCAGTGCGACGAGAGCGAGGCTCAGCAGCGCCGCGCCGATCCAATCGAAACGCTGCCGTGCCCCGGCGCCGCGGACATCGGTCAGCCACCGCCATCCGAGCGGCAGCGCGGCCACGCAGAAAGGCACGGAGAGGAGGAAGATCGCGCGCCAGCCGAAGGCCTCCATCAGCAAACCGCCGACTGCCGGACCGACGGCCGGTGCCAGCACCACGCCGAAGCCGAACAGCCCCATTGCGCGGCCTCGTTCCTCGAGCGGAAAGACTTCGAACAACGCGATCATCGACAGCGGCTGCATCACGCCGGCTGTGGCCCCCTGCAGCACACGCGCGGCGATCAGCGACTCGGTGTTCCAGCTCGCAGCGCCCAGGAGTGACGCCGCAAAGAACAGGACCATCGTGCCGACAAACGTGCGGCGCTGGCCGAAGGTCTCGACGAGCCACGCGGTGGCGAGCATCGACGTGGTCGTCGCGGCGAGGAAACCGGTGGCGACCCATTGCAACGAGTCGTGGCCGATGTTGAATTCGCGGATCAGCGCCGGAAACGCGACGTTGACGATGGTCGCCGCGAGGATGGTGGAGACCGCCCCGACCATCGTCGTCGCGACCACCCACCGGCGGCGGGCCGCGGAAGGCATGGCGGAGTCGCCTGACGCGCCCCGCATCGGAGCCTTCTCCATCCGCCGCTGCGAAGCTCAGGACGGGACGGGCTCGATCGGCAGCGGCCGTCCGGCCAGCGCAAGCGCAATGTCCGCGAGCTCATCCCAGACCCTGCCGCGGCCAATACCCTTGGCGAGCGCGTCGAGCCGGGCCAGGCGCAGCAGCAGGGACGGAATCGCCGCCGCATCGATGCGCCGCGCCGCGCGCTCCAAGGCCGCCTGACGCTTTCCCCACATGCGGATGGCCCGGACTGCGGCGCCGGTTGAGGCTCCCTCGGCGACGGCGGCAAGGACGGCGGAGAGCGCATGCAGGTCCTCGCCGAGTTGCCAGACGAGAAGCGGCAGGCCTTCGCCACCGGCCTCGAGCGCGGCGAGGATGCGCAAGGCACGGGCCGCGTCGCCGGCGAGCCAGGCTTCCGAAAGCTGGAACACGTCGAAGCGCGCGACGTCGGCCACCGCGCGCTCCACGGCCTCGTGATCGAGCTCGCCTTCGGGGAGGAGAAGACCGAGCTTTTCGACCTCCTGGCGAGCGGCAAGCAGGTTGCCTTCGGTCGCCTCGGCGAGAAGCTGCAATGTGTCGGGACGGGCACGCTGATTCTGCCGCGCCAGACGCGCGGCGAGCCACTGCGGCAATTCGCGCCGCTCGAGCGGCTGCACCGCGACAGCCACGCCAGTCCGTTCGAGCGCGGTGAACCAGGCGCCGCCCTGCGCCGCGCGATCCAGTCGCGGCAGCGTGATCAGCGTCAACATGTCGGGATGGGGATGCGCCGCGCAGTCCTCGAGCGCGCGCGCGCCCTCGACGCCCGGCTTTCCCGAAGGTATGGCGAGATCGACGAGCTTGCGCGTCCCGAACAGGCCGAGGTTGCGGTTCGCCGCGGCAAACGCGTCCCATTTGAACCCGGTCTCGGCGACGAGAACTTCACGCTCGTCGAAACCGGCGGCGCGGGCGGCGGCGCGGATCTCGTCGCCGGCCTCGATTGCGAGCAGGGGCTCGTCACCGTGGACGACGTAGAGCGGGGCAAGGCCCTTGGCGAGGTGCGATGCGAGCTGACCAGGCCGGATCTGCATCTTCGTCAGGGTCAGATAAGACTCTTGCTTCTCTGGCAATCACAAGGGCGGACCAGACCGAAAAATCGCGTCTGACCCTACACCGGTTTCTTGGCCTGCTGCAGGCGGCGCACGATCTGCGCTACCGCATCGTCCTGCATCTCGCGCCACAGCCTCTGTTCCTGCGCTTCCCTGGCCAGCGCCTCGGTGTCGTTGTAGGTGTAGCTCCGGCGCACAAGCACCTCGGAGGTCGGCAGCCAGTCGTTGCCAGCGGAATCGCGCACGCGGAACAGCACGCGCTTGCTCAGCAGGAACTCGCGGACCCTTCCGCCGCCCGACAGCGACAGGATCTGCTTGTTGTTCTCGACGCTGGAGATGTCGAGAATCACCTGCGCCGCTTCCGGCGAGGCGACGAGTTGTGCCGTGCCGATGCCTTCGAGCGAGCGCTTGAGGTCCGTCGTGAGCGGTTGCGCGGCGGGCGAGTTGAGGAACAGCGTATCGAACGTGTAGTGCGCTTCGCCGCGCAAGTGAAATCCGCAAGCGACGGGTCCGCCCAAGAGCACGAGCGCGACGATAAGTCGCGCGAAGGGCGATTGGCGAGCGGGCCCGTCGTCCCCGCGAAAGCGGGGACCCAGTGTCTTTATCGCGCAAGTCACTGGATTCCCGCTTGCGCGGGAATGACGGCAGAACCGCTTGTGCGGGAATGACGTCAGCGAGCGCGCGCTAAACGACCACATTGACCAGCCTTCCGGGAACGATTACGACGCGGCGGGGCGCCGCGCCATTGGCGTGCTTCTGCACTTCGGGACTTGCAACCGCGGCTTTCTCGATTGCGGCCGAGTCCGCGGCGGCCGCCACGCGCAGCTTGCCGCGCAGTTTTCCATTCACCTGCAGTACCAGCTCGACCTCTTCCTGTGCGAGCGCCGCGTTGTCGACCTTGGGCCACGGCGCGTCGAGAATGTCGCCGTACTCGGCCGCAAAACCGAGCTGCTCCCACAGCGCGTGGCTGATGTGCGGCACGACGGGACTCAACACGCGCAGCAGCAGCGAGAGCCCTTCGCGCGCGAGCTCGATCGACGCCGGCGTCGCCTCCTCGGGCACGCGCTCGAGCGCGTTCAGCATCTTGTGGCCGGCCGAAACCACCGTGTTGTATTTGACGCGGCGATAATCGTCGTCGGCCTGCTTGAGATGCAGGTGCAATTCGCGGCGGATCTCGCGCAGCTCCGGCGGCGCATGCGGCCAGTCGATCGCTACCGGAGTGCGGGCGAGGGCGCCAGCGCGATGCTGTGCGTACGCCCAGAGCCGCTTCAGGAATCGGTACGCCCCCTCGACGGCGTCGTCCGACCACAGCGCAGAGTCTTCCGGCGGCCCCGCGTGCATGACGAACATGCGCGCGGTGTCGGCGCCGTATTTCGCGATCAGCTCATGCGGGTCGACGCCGTTCTTCTTGCTCTTGGACATCGTGCCGATCCCACCGTACTCGACGCTCTGGCCGTCGCTCTTGAGCGTGCCGCCAACGATGCGGCCCTCGGCGTCGCGCAGCGGCTCGACGTCCTCGGGCGGGAAATAGTCGATGCCGCCCTTGTCGCTGCGCCGGAAGTAGATGTGATTGAGCAACATGCCCTGCGTCATCAGGCGCAGGAACGGCTCGTCGAATCCTACGAGCCCCATGTCGCGCATGACCTTGGTCCAGAAGCGCGCGTAGAGCAGGTGCAGGATCGCGTGCTCGATGCCGCCGATGTACTGGTCCATCGGGTTCCAGTACTCGTTGCGCGCGTCGACCATCGTCGGCGCCCCGGGGCAGGCGTAGCGCATGTAGTACCACGATGAGTCGACGAAAGTGTCCATGGTGTCGGTTTCGCGTTTCGCCGCGCCGCCGCATCGCGGACAGGTCGTAGCGACGAAATCGGCGCGCTTGGCCAGCGGATTTCCGGTCCCGTCGGGTATGCAGTCCTCGGGCAGGATAACCGGCAGGTCGGCTTCCGGAACCGGCACGTCGCCACAGGCCGCGCAATGGATCAGCGGAATGGGCGTGCCCCAGTAGCGCTGACGCGAGATGCCCCAGTCGCGCAGGCGATACGTGGTGCGCTTCTCGCCCAGCTCCATCGTCTCGAGGTCGGCGGCGATCGCGTCGACTGCGCTCTGGTAAGCCATCCCGTCGTACTTGCCGGAATGGACACAGACGCCGCGCGTCTTGTCCTCGTACCACGGCTGCCACACATCGGCGGAGAACGTCTCGCCCTCGATCGCGATGACCTGCTTGATCGGCAAGCCGTACTTCTTCGCGAATGCGAAGTCGCGCTCGTCGTGGCCGGGAACACCCATCACCGCGCCCTCGCCGTAGGCCATGAGCACGTAATTGCCGACCCAGATCTCGATCTCGCCGCCGGTGAGCGGATGCCTGACATGGAGGCCGGTCGGCATCCCCTTCTTTTCCATGGTCGCGAGCTCCGCCTCGATGATGGTGCCGCGCTTGCAAGCTTCGACGAAGGCGGCGATCTCGGGATTCGAGCGCGCCGCATGCGCGGCGAGCGCGTGCTCCGCCGCGACCGCACAGAAGGTGACGCCCATGATCGTGTCGGCGCGGGTGGTGAAAACCCACAGCTTCCCATCGCCGATAAGAGTGCCCGCTGCATCCCGGATGTCGTGCGGAAAGGCGAAGCGCAGGCCTTCGCTGCGGCCGATCCAGTTCGCCTGCATCGTGCGCACGCGCTCAGGCCAGCCGGTCATCTTCTCCAGGTTGTCGAGGAGCTCGTCGGCGTAATCGTTAATCCGCAGGTAGTACATCGGGATCTCGCGTTTCTCTACCGGCGCGCCCGAGCGCCAGCCCTTGCCGTCGATCACCTGCTCGTTGGCGAGCACGGTTTGATCGACCGGATCCCAGTTGACGACACCGGTTTTCTTGTACGCGATGCCGCGCTCGAGCATCTTGAGGAATAGCCATTGGTTCCAGCGGTAATACCCGGGCTCGCAGGTTGCAAGCTCGCGCGACCAGTCGATCGCGAGACCCACCGCCTGCATCTGTTTTTTCATGTAGGCGATGTTGTCGTGAGTCCACTTCGCCGGAGCGACGCCCTCTTTCATCGCCGCGTTTTCCGCCGGCAGCCCGAACGCGTCCCAGCCCATCGGCATCAACGTGTTGTACCCGTTCATGCGCAGGTAGCGATACATCATGTCGTTGATGGTGTAGTTGCGCACATGTCCCATGTGCAGGACGCCGGAAGGGTACGGAAGCATCGACACGCAGTAGAACTTCGGCTTGCCGGCGCTCTCGCGCGCGCGGAAGCCCTGCACCGAAGTCCAGTGCGCCTGCGCGGAAGCTTCGATGTCGGCGGGGCGATACGGCTGCATGAGGCGTCGTGTCGGCTCGAGCGTGAAGCAAATGATTATACCGGCAGGATGATCTGCGGCCCCGGCACTGTTAGCGGACGTCAGGCTGCGACGAGCGCGACGACGGCGAGGAAACGCGAACAGGGCCGCAACGCCGACGCGCAGAAACGCATCGACACGCCAATCCCGCCGTTAGTGGTTCAAAGCAAGCCTTCCGTCGGGGGGAATCGACGCTGTACGCCCGGAGCGACCTGGCCGGCCGCGGAGCCGGGCGCCGGGCTGGTAGAATTAAAATCCACCAGCGCATAAGGGAACCTCTTCCCGGCAGCGCGACCCAAAGACGCACTCAGCGCTTCGTCCGCGCATCCATCCATGGTCCGTTCATTGCGTTGCTTCGTTGGAATCGTCGTCGCCGCGATGGCCGTGTCCGGCGCGGCGGCCGCGGCGCCGGTGCGCACCGCGCACGTCGAGGCGGAACTGGTTCCGGCTGCGACTGCGCTGATGCCGGGGACGCCGCTGACGGTGGCGCTGCGGCTCAAGATGGATAAGGGCTGGCATACGTATTGGCAGAACCCGGGCGAGTCGGGGCTGCCGACGACGCTTGCGTGGAAACTGCCT
>DASXQW010000113.1:0-13598 GCA_036506975.1 Casimicrobiaceae bacterium
TTGGACACGCCGGTGAAGCTGTTCTCGGGCCGAAAGATCGTGCACAGGTGGCGCAGCTGTTCCGGCACCTGGGATTCAATCCCCGGATTCCAGGGACCGAACTCGGCAAGGCTCACGGCGGCAATGTCGGTCATGGCATCCTCTACTCACCGCGCCATTCGCGAGGCGATGCGCCGGGTCGCAGCAATTCTACCGGTCGCTGTCGCGGTCGCCCATACGACCGCAGGACTCTACCAGCCTTTGCGCACCTGGCTTAGCCATTCTTTCCGCTTGTCTCGACTTGGGCGCGACCTTGCTCCGCAAAGACATCGTGAATCAGGCCACGCAGCCACCGATTCACGGGATCCCGATGATTGGCGTGACGCGTCAATATTCGCTCTGCAATGACCCGAGCGAAGGACATCGCTACCTGATCGGCGTGCTGCGCGATCCGGCGTCACGCGGCGGCTCCAAGACCATGCACGAGTCGGTCGCTGACGGTGACATGCTCCGAATCAGCGTGCCCAAGAATCACTTTCCCCTGGCGCACCAAGCGGCGCACAGCCTGCTGCTGGCCCGCAGCATCGGTGTGACGCCGATCCTGTGCATGGCCGAGAGGCTCGCGACAGCGGGTGCGTCGTTCGAGATGCATTACTGCACCCTTTCGCGCGATCGCACGGCGTTCCACGGCCGCATTGCCGCATCGTCGTTCGCATCACGCGTGCAGTTCCACTTCGACGATGGTCCTGCCGAGCAGAAGCTCGAGATTCAGTCGCTTGTGGCCGCCCCGCGACCGGGAGTCCATCTCTACGGCTGCGGCCCGAAGGGCTTCATGGAAGCTATATTGAACGCCGCGCGCGCGGTGGGTTGGCCCGCGGAGCAGCTGCACTACGAGTTTTTCTCGGCAGGAGCGATCAGCACTGCGGACGATGCGACATTCGAGGTCAAGCTGGCAGTCTGGCGGTGGCGGCCGCGGCACCGAACACGCCGTACAGCGGAGTGCTGCGCAGACCGCGCGTGCTGGCATCGGCCACGTGATCGCGCTCGATGCGCAAGGCGACTTCGTACCCGACCACGATCGCGGCCAGCAGGTCGTTGGCGGAGGCGTTGGCTTGCTCGGCTACGGCCAGAGCGGCCGGAACGATCACGACGCCGACGTGTCCGGCCGGATGGGCGTCTTCCTGGGTACGCGCGTGCATCAGCACCGCATTGGCAAACGCGGCCGCGCAACGTAGGTCGTCGTTGGTCGATGGCGCGCTTCTCTACCAGGAGATCGGCCTGGTGTGCGGCGTACTCGTCGCGTCCGCTTTCGCCGCATGCTTGGCGGCGAGATAGCCGAATGTCATCGCGATGCCGAGTTGCGCGCCAGGCCCGGGGTATTCGCCGCCCATTATCGACTGCATGTCGTTGCCGCATGCGTAGAGGCCGTCGATCGGTTGATCGAAGTCGTCGAGCACGCGACCGTTGCAGTCGGTGCGCAGGCCAAGGCTTGTGCCGAGCGGCGTCGGATAGACCTTAACGGCGCAGAACGGCGGCTTTTCGATCGGGCCGAGGCACGGGTTGGGCGTGTGGCTCGCATCGCCATTGAAACGGTCGTAGCTGTTGTTGCCCTTGCCGAACTCGGGATCGACGCCCGTCCGCGCGTACGCGTTGTTCGCCTTCACGGTCTTCGCCAATCCGGCCGGGTCGACGCCCGCGTTGCGCGCGAGTTCGTCCAGCGAGTCGCCCACATGGAGGTAACCGCGCTGGATGAACGAGCCGAGCGCCGGCGTCAGCGGCCGGATCATGCCCAGGCCATACTTCCAGACGAAACGGCGGTCGCACACGAGCACCGCGGGGACGCTCGGGACGTCGCGATGCGAGCGGTACATCGCGCGCACGAACTCATGGTAGGAGACGGCCTCGTCGACGAAGCGCCGGCCCTTCGCGTTGACCGCGACGAGACCCGGCTTCGACCGGTCGAGCGCGATGTGCGGATAGACGACGGTTGTGCCGTCGTCACGGCGCGCGATCGAGCTGGGGAACCACAACGCGTTGTCCTCGCCCGGCGGGCCGAGGACCGCGTCGACACGTTGCGCGAGCGATAGCGTGTCGCCGACGCAGGCCTCGCATGCCGCTGTGTATTCCGCGACGGGCTTCGGCAGATACCGCTCACGCCATGCCGCGTTCGCGGGGAAGCCGCCGCCGGCGAGCACGACGCCGCGCCGCGCGCCGACGCGACGTTCGCCGTCGGCCGTGTCCACGACGAGGCCGCACACGCGGCCGCCTTCGCGCACCAGTCGCAGCGTATTGGCGTTGAGTCGGATCGTGACACCGCGGTCAAGCAGGTTGCGGTACAGCCGCGCGGCGAGCGCGTTGCCGAGCACAAGCCGCGTGCCGCGCTTGTACCGCAGCCGGTCGGCCGCGTAGCGCAAGACGAGCCTCGCGCCGAGCAGGAACGAGTCGAGCGAGCGGGCGGCGTGCAGCAGACGGACCGCTTCGCTCCGTGTCACCATCATCCCGCCGAAGAGCATGAGCTCGCGCAGCGGCCAGCGCACGCGGCCGAACTGCGCGCCGAGCGCGCGGCCGTCGAACGACAACGGCTCCAACGGACGTCCGCCATTGGCCGCGCCAGGCAGGTCCTGGCGATAGTCGGGACTTTGCGCGTAGGCCTGGAAATGGACGTCGCCGCGCTTCTCGAGGTAGTCGATCATTTCCGGGCCGGCGGCCAGGAACGACTCGCGCAGCGACCGGTCGGCGCGACCGTCGACCAGCGCGTCGAGATAAGTGCGCGCTGCTTCCGGGTCAGCCGTCGGCCCGAGCTGGCGCTGCTGCGGGTTGTTGGGAATCCAGACCGTGCCGGAGGAGAGCGCGGTCGTGCCGCCGATCCAGTCGCTTTTCTCGATCAGCAGCGTGCGCTGGCCTTCGAGCGCTGCAACGAGCGCCGCCGTCATCCCACCCGCACCCGAGCCGAGGACGGCGACGTCGAACGTCTCATCCCACGCTGCGGTCCCGCTCATTTGTGCTCCTTTGGCATCGTGTCGCCACGCCTTTCCCAAGAGCGTTTCGCGCCGCTCGAACCGCGCACCGGATGAGCGCCGGCTCGTCGTGGCCGCCGCCGTACGCCCTTCCGGTGCGAAGCGGCAGCTCCATCGGGCAATGCCTAGTCGGACAAGAACTTCGGCGCCGGCCGCGACTGCTCCAGCGAATGGCGCACGAGCGCAGCGAAACGGTAGATCGCGTGCACGAATTTGCCGTAGGGTAGCGTGAGGAAGAGCGCCATCACGAACGCCAGGTGCACCGCCAGCAGGACGCCCATCGCGGACGTCTCGCGCAACACGAGGAGCGCGAGGCCGCTGATGCTCGATAGCACGAGCAGCACGAGGAAGCCCACGTCCATGCCGGTCTGGCGCTCATCCGTCAGCGCCTTGTCGCGTATCGCCCTGAGCCAGAGCAATCCGATCGGGCCGGCGATCAATCCGATGCCGCCGGCGACGCCAAGGGCCACCGGGAGGCTCGTGCGCGGATAGGGTGCGGGCCAGCCGAGCACGTAGTGATAGATCGCCGCCACCGTTGTGGCGGCAAAACATAGCATGAAGCCGTAGAAAGTCAGGTGATGGAAACGCCGGCGCGCCAGCGACGGGCGCTCGCCCGGGTAGGTGCAGCCATCGTCGTCGTCGCTGCCCCCTAGGTACTTTAGGCGCAGCGCCTCGGACGTAGCCCGCTGCAGCGATGCGCCGCGGAAGAAGTCCCCGGCGCTTTCCCCCGTTTCCCGCCAGAAGCGCGCCATACCAATACCGAGGGCGACGAGGACGAAGAGCGTCACTGCGCCGAACGTCGACGCCATCACGCGATGCGGCATGACCGCGTAAAACGACCCAGTGTTGTCCGGATGCGCGGCATGGAGCACGGCCGGATCGACCAACGCGCTCATCGCGATCAGGAACGCCGCGAGCGCCAGCGCGGCCACGAGACTGACCACGAGGCCATTGCGCTCGAAAAGGCGGGCGAATACGCCGGGCCACGCGTACTTCTTGTACGTTTCGCCTCGGATCCGCGCCAACATTTCGGGAAAGTTGAGCGCGAACTCGTGCGGCGGCGCGTATTGGCAGGCGTAAAGGCAAGCCCCGCAGTTATGGCACAGATTGGCGAGGTAGTTGAGATCCGCCTCGGCGAACGTCAGGCGCCGCTCGAGCGCGGGGAAGACCGCGCAGAAGCCCTCGCAATAGCGGCACGCGTTGCACACCCGCGCCATGCGCGCGCCTTCGGTGACGAGCTCGAGCGGGATCGTCCTAGCTGCCGCCATGACGCGCCGCTTCCTCGCCGGCGATCCGCCCGAACGTCGTGCCGATCGACATGCCGATGCCGGCGATGTAGCCCTTGCCCAGCACGTTGCCCGCCATGATCTCGCCGGCAGCGTACATGTTGGCGGCCGCCTTGCCGTCCTGCATGATGATCTGCGCGCGTTCGTTCGCGGCGACCCCGAGGTAGGTGAACGTGATGCCGGGTCGCAACGGATAGGCGAAATAGGGCGGCGTATCGATCGTGCGCGCCCAGTGTGTCTTCGCCGGCTGCAGTCCGCTGGTCGTGCAATCGTCGAGCGCGGTGTGGTCGAACCTTCCCGGACGCACGGCCGCGTTGAATCGCGCGGCCGTCGCCTCGAGCGCATCGGCATCAAGTCCGAGCGCCGCGGCGAGCTCGCGGATCGAGTGCGCCGCGACCGGCGGGAACACCGGCGGTATGAATTTGCCGAGCGACTTCGCATCGATGATCGAATAGGCGATCTGGCCTGGTTGCCCGGCGACGAGGCGGCCCCAGATCGCGTAACGCTTGGGCCAGAAGTCCTCGCCCTCGTCGTAGAAGCGCTGGGCGTCCCGGTTGACGACAATGCCGAGCGAAACGCAGTCCACGCGCGTGACGATGCCCGCGTCGAACTTCGGCGAGCGCGCGTCGATCGCGACGCAATGACACTGTGTAGGATCGCCAACCGATCGCACGCCTTTGTCGCGGATCAGAAGCCGCAGCACGCGTCCCATGTTATACGGCGTGCCGCGGACGATGAAGTTGTCCGCCGCCTCGCCCCAGGCTTCGCGCAGCCAGTCGAGGTTCGACTCGAAGCCGCCGCACGCGATGACGACGGCCTTGGCACGAATCTCGTGCTGGGCGCCATTGCGGGCGACGATTGCCGAGGTGAAGAGCCCGTCGCGAACGACGAGGTCGATCGCCTCCGTCTCGTAGGCGATCGTCACGCCGAGCGCCTCGGCGGCGTGGTAATAGGCGTTGACGAGTGCCTTGCCGCCGCCGAGGAAGAACGCGTTGGTGCGCGACAGGTGCAGCGTACCGGTCAGCGACGGCTGGAAGCGCACGCCGTGCGTGTGCATCCACGCACGGCAGCTGTCGGTGTGGCGGATCATCAGACGGGCGAGCCGCTCATCGGTCTGCCCGTCGGTGACCTTGAGGAGGTCCTGCCAGTACTCCTCTTCCGAGTAGACGTCGGTGAGCACGTCCCTGGGGCGATCATGCACGCAGCGCAGATTGCGCGTGTGCCGGCTGTTGCCGCCACGGAAATGGCGCGGCGCGCACTCGACCAGCATGACGCTGCGCCCGGCCTCGCGCGCTGTAATCGCGGCACACAGTGCGGCATTGCCGCCGCCGAGGACAAGCACGTCGTAGGTCTTGTTCGCGCCCGGCTCACTGACCGGCGCAGTGATCATGCGACTTTCGCCGTCGACTCTCCGCGATACCCGAGTTCGGACGACAGCTCCGCGGCCGTCTGGCGCACGTGGCGGGATTTCTCGTGCAGCGATTGCAGCGACAGCCGCCACATCGGGCCCGAGATGCCGATCGCGCCAGCGACACGGCCGAGAAAGTCGTAGACGGCCACCGCGACACAACGTACCTCGGGGTCGTATTCGCCATCGTCGAACGCGATTCCATTCCGCTGCACCTGTTCCAGCTCGGAGACGAGCGCATCGCGTTCGACAATCGTCTTCGACGTGAAGCGTTGCAGTTCGTGCTTTTCGAGATACCGCTCGAGCTGCCCTGGCGTTAGCGCAGCAAGCAGCACCTTGCCGAGTGCGGTCGCATTCCCGGGCCGCACGACGCCGGCGCGGTCGACCAACTGGAACATGCCCGTACCATCGGTCTTCGCGACGACGACGATCTCGTCGCCGGAGCGGATCGCGAAATGAGAGCTCTCGGCAGTGCGGCTCGTCAGCAGCTCGAGCATGGGCGTCGCACGCGTGACGAGCTCGTTCTCGTCGAGCGCGGCCGCGGCGAGCGAGAACACCTTGCGGCCGATCTTGTACTTCTTCGATTCGGCGTGCTGGCTCGCGTAGCCAAGCTGCACCATCGTCTTCACGAGGTGGAACGTTGTGCTGCTATGTAGACCGACACTCTTGCAGAGCTCGGCGAGGGGTACGCCATCGCGGTGGCGCGCGACCTGCTCGAGGATGGCGAACGCCCGCTCGAGCGACTGGATGCCGCCGCGCTCCTTCTCCTTGCCAATTTGCGCGACCGGTTGCTCGGCAACCGGAGCGCTTGCGCGTTTGGCCATTTGCGTTCGCTTGAGAGTTTTTGTCGACATGGGAAAGTGGTATTTGGCGTAGTGTTCACGATGTGAAACGGCCATTTTACAACGTGGCAGCCTTGCGCGCGACCCAACCGCAAAGGCGACCGTCTTGTTTCACAGATTGAAGACGACGAGGCGTTCCTCGGTCATCTCGCGGATTGCGTAGCGTGGGCCTTCGCGACCGATGCCGCTCGCCTTGACGCCGCCGTAGGCGAGCTGGTCGGTGCGCCACGTCGAGCTTCCGTTGACGATCACGCCGCCGACGCGCAGGCCGCGGATCGCCTGCAACGCGACCGGCAGCGACTTGGTGAAGATGCCGCACTGCAGCCCGTACTGGTCGGCGCTGACCGCCTCGAGGACCGGCGCCAGCTCTCGATAGCGCTGGACGGTGACGACCGGGCCGAATACTTCGTCGCAGACGACGCGCATCGACGGATCGACATTGACCAGCACCGTCGGCTCGTACTGGGCGCCGTGCCGTTTCGCACCCGTCAACGCGCGCGCGCCGCGGCCGATTGCCTCGGTCACCCACTGCTCGACCCGTTGCGCCGCGGTCATGTCGATCAGCGTGCCGATGTCGGTCGCCGGATCCGCGGGATCGCCGAGACGCAGCTTGCGCACATTCGACACCAGCTGCTCCACAAACGGCGCATACAAGCTTTCGTGCACGTAGAGGTTCTGCACCGAGATGCAGCTTTGGCCGGCGAGCCGCATGGCGTTGCGCGCACAGGTTGGCGCGGCTTCGTCGATGTCGGCGTCGGCATGCACGATCGTTATGCCATTGCCGCCAAGCTCGAGCGCGACGCGGCGCGTGCCGCTCGCCGCCTTGATGTCCAGTCCGACGCGGGTTGACCCGGTGAACGTGATGAAATCGACACGCGGGTCGCGCACCAGCGCCGGCCCGACCGCATTACCGTGCAGCAGGCTGACGAAGCCGGGCGGCGCGCCGGCGTCGGTGAACAGCTCGGCGAGCTTGGTCACGACCCAGGGCGACTGCGGCGGTGCCTTCAGCACGATCGTGTTGCCCGCCGCGATCGCCGGCGCGACCTTGTGGCAGGCGAGGTTGAACGGCGCATTGAACGGCGTGATGCCGGCGACGACGCCGATCGGAAACCGCAGCAGGAATGCGAGCTTGCCCGCGCCCATCGGCGCGCCGTCGAGCGGAATCTGCTCGCCCTCGATGCGGATCGCCTCCTCGGCCGAGAGAAGCAACGTGTCCTGCGAGCGCACGACTTCGGCCTTCGCGTCCTTGATCGCCTTGCCGGTCTCGCGCGTCATGATCGCAGCGATCTCGTCGGCGCGCTCGAGCAGCAGCGCGCCGACCTTGCGCAGCAGCGCCGCGCGCTCGTAGCCCGGCATCGCCGCGGCCTGCTTCTTCGCCGCGCTCGCCGCGTTC
Organism: Casimicrobiaceae bacterium; assembly: GCA_036506975.1. Lineage (GTDB taxonomy): Bacteria > Pseudomonadota > Gammaproteobacteria > Burkholderiales > Casimicrobiaceae > PALSA-1003. The sequence continues at coordinate 7,926 of DASXQW010000113.1, forward strand.
AGCGCGTCATCCAGGTCCTCCAGCGAGGATTCGGGCGCACGTGCGACCACTTCGCCGCGATACGGATCGATCACATCGCGTTCGGCGGTACCGTAGCGCCACGCGCCGCCAATCAGCATCCGGATGCGCGGCACTTCCGCCGCGACGCTCGGCTTCGGAGGGGATTTCAATTCGGACATGAGAGCACTCGATGTGCGATGCAGGCAAGGGTTTGCGCCGGGGAGCGAGCGCGCCGCTTATGCTTCGGGCACGGACTTGTGCCCGAATACCGGCTCCTTGTGGCGCAGCGGCGGCAGCTGCCAAGCGCCGGTGGAAGGCGGTCGGATGTTGGCGTCGACGTGCACGTCGATCAGGCACGGCTTGTTCAAGTGCACGGCGTGCTCGAGCGCGCCGCGGAAATCCTGCGAGCGCGTGACCGTCATGCCTTCGACACCCGCCGCACGCGCCCAGGCCGCGAAATCGGGATTGTAGGGCTTGCGCTGCGCTCCCTCGTAGAACGCGGTGCCGATCTCACGACCGTCGAAGTAGGCGTACTGCAGGTCACGAATCGCCGCCCACGCGAAGTTGTTCCAGACGACCCACACCACCGGGATCTCGTATTCGACCGCAGTGCACAGCACGTGTGGCACCATCGTGAAGCCACCGTCGCCGCAGATCGACACGCAGGGCCGGTCGGGCGCTGCGAGCTTCGCGCCGAGGATCGAGCTCGGGCCGAAGCCCATGCCCGAGTAGCCCCAGGTGTTGAGCATCGTCTGCGGTCGACGCGCCTTCCAGAATTGCATGAACCAGTTGTGATGGATGCCCGAGTCGAGCGAGATGATCGCGTCGCCGGGTAGGGCGGCGCGGCAGTCGGCCACTATGCGCTCGGGCCGAATCGGCGAGGCGTGCACTTCGAAATTGGGCCGGATGTACTCCTCCCACTCGGCGCACCACTTGCCGATCTGCGCGTGCCACTCGTTCAACGCAGCGTCGGTCTTCAACGCACCGCGGTCGACTTGCTCCAGCAACTGGATGAGGAATGTCCTCGCGTCGGCGAGGATGCCGAGCTCCGGCGGGTAGTTGCGTCCGATCTCGGTGTGGTCGACGTCGACCTGGATCAATTTCGTCTGCGGGAAGTTCCACGAATAGCCGGGTAGCCAGGATGACGCGGAACGGTCGTCAAAACGCGCACCGATCGCAATGACGAGGTCGGCATGCCGGCCCGCCTGGTTCGCCGGGAACGCACCGTTGCGGCCGATGAAGCCGAGCGACAGCGGATTGTCCATGTCGAGGCAGCCCATGCCGTTCGGCGAGCTGATGACCGGCACCCGCAGGCGTTGGGCGAGGTCAGTGAGCTGCGGGCCTGCTTCCGACAGCGTCACTCCGTGCCCGATGAAAATCACCGGTCGCCTTGCCGCAGCGATCATCGCCACCGCGGTGTGCACGTCCTCAGGCGATGCGCCGCTACGGCGGATATTGAACCCCTCCCACGGCGGCTCGAGCGCGACCTCGCCACCCTCCTGGAAGAGGTTGTACGGGATGTCCACGTTAACCGGCCCGGGCCGGCCACTCGTCATCGTCGTGATGGCCTGGCGCAGCGCGAGCGGAAGCATCTCCACCCGCGTCGGCTGGAAGCTGTGCTTCACCACCGGGCGGATCACGTTCGGAAAGTCGGCCTGGTTATGCCGGTTGAGCTCCTGGAACGGTCCGCGGTTGAACTGCGAGGTCGGCACATTCGCGGTGATCGCAAGCAGCGCCGAAGAATCGGTCTGCGCCACGGCGAGCGCCATGATGAGGTTGGCGGATCCCGGACCAGTCGAGGTCAGCGTGGCGACCGGCCGGTGTTTCACGCGAAAGTAACCATCGGCCATGTGCGCGGCAGTCTGCTCGTGCCGCGGCGCGACGAGCTTCACCTTGTCGCGCACGTCGTAGAGGGCGTCGAGCATGCCCACATTGCCGTGGCCGCAGATGCCAAATACGTAAGGGATCCTTTCCTCGACGAGGAAGCGGGCAATCAGCTCGGCGCCCTTCATACGTGCCATGTCGCGACCTCACGAGTGTGGTGAACCGGCCCACGGGAAGAACCGGCGCATTGTGGAAATGATCGATGCAAGGGATTAAATCGGGTTGTTTATAATCCTTCACATTGTAGAATGTCAACCGACAATGTAGGATGCTGGCCGGCCGCCGTCGCGCGGCGATGGCCATGGATGACCGAAAGGGCAGCAAGCCATGCCGATCCTGATCACCGGCGCGATGGGGCACGTCGGGTACGAAACGGTACGCAACGCGCTCGCCCGCGGCCACGAGGTGGTCGCGCAGTACCGTAACGTGTTCCGCGAACGCGATGCCGCCGCGCTTGAGGGCCCCGCGCGCTGGGTGCGGTGCGACCTCGCGAATCAGGCCGAGTTGAGCGCGTTGCTCGGCCGATATCAGGTCCACGGTTGCATCCACACCGCGGCGGTGCCGAACGACCAGCATGCGCGCCAGGATCCGCTCGGCACCGTTGACGCGAACGTGGTCGCGGTGAGCCGGCTTCTCGACGCCGCGCGCACTCGCAACTGGCGACGCTTCATCTACGTGAGCACGGGTTCGGTCTTCCAGAATGCGGTCGACGTGACGAAGCCCATCCTGGAAGACGCGACGCCGAGCGTGACCAACGTCTATAGCACGACCAAGTACGCAGGCGAGCTGCTGACGAGCATGTACCGCTCGCAGTTCGGCGTATCCGCCGCGATCGTCCGCATCTCGTGGGTCTACGGGCCGCCGCTGGTGCCCCGCATCCGCGAGAATCCGCGCGGTCCGATCCCGGTGTTTCTGAGGCTGGCGCTCGCTGGCAAGGCAATCCACGAGCCGAGCGGCCGCGACTTCGGCGCGACCTACACCTATGTCGCGGACGTCGCCGGCGGCCTGCTCGCCGCGTACGAAGCGGACAACCTGGCGCACGGTGTCTATCACCTGAGCTGTGGCCGCAACATCTTGACCGACGAAGTGGCGGCGGCGGTGCGTGCCGCAGTTCCCGGATGCGTAATCGAGGTGGGCCCTGGGACGGCGCCCTGGACCGATCACAGCCGCATGCGCGGACCGCTGTCGGGGACGCGCCTCCGCGACGACACAGGATTCGCGCCGCGCTACGCGCTCGAGCAGGGTGTCAAGGCGTTCGCCGACTGGATGCGGGCGCACCCGGATATTTATCGCGAGTAGCCGAGAGGCAACGGGAAGGACGAAGCCATGGGTCGCTGGCGCGGAGCGGCATCCGCCACAGCGCAAGCGGGGGAGGCGAGCATGCAATTCAGAAACGTACTCGTGACCGGCTCCGGTGGCTTGCTCGGGCGTCATGTCGTGCGCGAGCTCGTCGAGCGCTGCAACGTCTCGGGATTCGACCGGCAGCGCGCGCCCGAGAACGTGCCGCAGCCGATCGGCGACGTGACCGATGTCGCCGCGGTGCGCGCCGCGTGCTCGGGGAAGGACGCGGTGGTGCACATCGCGGCGATGCCCAACATCTGGAGCGGTCCGGGCGAATGCATCATGACCGTCAACGTGACCGGCACGTGGAACGTGCTGCAGGCGGCCGAGGATGCGGGCGTCAAGCGCGTCATCCTGTGCAGCAGCGACTCGGTGGTCGGCTTCACCGTAATGTCCGGCGGCATGCGCCCGCCGGAGTACGCCCCCGTCGATCAGGCGCATCCCCTGCGCCCGACCGATCCCTATGCGCTTAGTAAGCTGCTGAGCGAGCAGATCGGCCGCAGCTTCGTCGAGCGCGGCAAGCTCGAAGTCGCCGCGCTGCGGCCGGTATTCGTGCTCTATCCCGAGATGTATGGCGAGGTGAAGGCGCGGGCGCAGGATCCAGCGAACTACAAGGGTCCGGCGGTCGGCGGTCCGAGCGCGGCCGGCGGCGGACCGCTCTGGCATTACGTCGATCCGCGCGACGTGGCGCGCGCGTTCCGGCTTGCGCTCGAGGTGCGTTCGTTCGCTGCGTTCGAGGGCTTTTTCATTTCCGCCACGTCGACGCTCGCGCCGAACCCGACGCTGCAGCGGCTCGAGCAGCACCTGAAGCGCCCGCTCGAAGTTCGCCGGCCCGAGATCTACGCGAAGAATCCCTACGCGCCGCTCTACGACCTCGCGCGCGCACGCGAGGTGCTCGGTTTCGAGGCGCAGCACGACCTGCGGCACCTGATCAACTGAGCGCGTCGGCCAGAGGCACGCATGGGAGTGTTCCACACGGCGCATCTGCGTGTGCGCGGCGATGCGGTCGAGGCGTTCAAGGCGCGCCTGGCCCGGCATGCGCATACGAGCGTGACTGTGGAGCCGGGCTGCAGCCGGTTCGACGTGCACCAGGAGCGCAGCGACCCGACGCTGTTCCTGCTGATCGAGTGCTACGACGACGAAGCGGCGTTCGCGGCACACCGGCGATCGCCGCACTTCCTCGCGTTCCGCGAGGAAGTGAAGGACTGGGTCGTCGAGCGCACTTGGTGGTATTGGACCCAGGTCCCTCCCGCAGGCTAGGCCGGTGGTACTACTGCATCATCTGCACGTCGCCGCAGAGGCGGGTCGCCTGCCCGGCAAACGACACGAGCGCGACGCCTGCCGACGTCCGCTCGCTTGGGATTGCTGGCGGTACGATGTTGAGCGGACAGGCGTTTGCCTCGCGCCAGAGATCGGCATTGCGCGGACGCGGTCCGTCGCTGCGTCGCATGCGTACATCATTGTGAAAGGCCAGTTGACAATGGCGAAAGCCGATTGTTATAGTGGGTGCGTTTCATATTATCGCAATGGACATCATAATGAAAAATACTGGCTGCGTTTGGAGGAGAATTTCAAATGAGCAGTTCAGCCGTGAGGTGTCGAGCGAGCATCAAGGCGCGGGCGGATTCTTGTTCGCGCGCCCATGCCATTCGTCTTCGTATCGATGATCCTTCACTCGTCGATCGCAACGCCTCTATGGGCGAGGCGCGGCATGCGCGCTGCAATCTCGCGGCTGCGCGAGTGTCCGCTGGGTATCGTCCGACCTAGCGGCTTCTGACCGGACCAAGGGCCCCGCTACGCGCATCGTGTTTCCCGGACATCGCCATGAGCCGTGACGCTTCCCTGTTCGCCGTCAACACGTATTCGTACACGCAGAGCCACGGCGCGCGCGACTGCATGCTCGCGCTGGTGGGGAGGGGCTATGCCGAGTTCGAGTTGATGATGTACCCGAAGCACCTGTGGCCGCCGGAGATCGACCAGCCGGGCCGCCGCCAGCTCCGAAAGTTCGTGGAGTCGAACGGGCTTCGCGTCGTCACGCTCAACATGCCGAACATCGACCTCAACGTGGCCGGCGCGGCCGCCGAGATGCGCGCCTACACGGTCGCGAACCTGCGCGGCGTCGTCGAGCTGGCCGGCGATCTCGGCGTGCCGGGTGTCGTGATCGGTCCCGGCAAGGCGAATCCATTGATGCCGGCTTCGACCCACCGGCTGACGGGTTACTTCTATGCCGCGCTGGACGAGCTCGCGCCGCTCGCCGAAAAGGTCGGCACCGCGCTCTACGTCGAGAACATGCCGTTCGCGTTCCTGCCCAGCATCGATGGCTTGATAGCCGCGCTCGACCGCTACGGCAACGACCGCATCGGCATCGTTTACGACGTCGCGAACGGGCACTTCATCAACGAGGACATCGGCGCTGCGCTGCGCAAGTGCCGCAGCCGCCTCAAGGTG
>DASXQW010000114.1:0-1654 GCA_036506975.1 Casimicrobiaceae bacterium
GGTCGCGAAAACGTTGCCGGGCTGGTCAGGACGATCGTCGACGCCCTTCCGGATCTACACAACGTGGAGCAGGACATTATCGCGGAACGAGACATCGTGGCCGTTCGCGCGGTCGTCGAGGCGACGCACGAGGGAGACCTCCTCGGCATACCGGCGTCCGGCAGACACGTGCAGTGGGACGCCGTAGACGTGTACCGGGTCGCCGACGGAAGGATCGCCGAGGAGTGGGCCGCAGACGACCTCCTGGCCTTCGTCTACGGGGTCGGCGCGTACACTCCGCCCTGGCTCGCGCGGCAGCCTAGCCGCTCGAGCTGACTGACGGGCATGGCTGCAGGGGCGGTTTCCTAGCTGACCGATCAGTCAGGTCGCGCGTGTCCGGTCGAGTGGCTGAAGAGACACCATCACGCCGGGAGCGGCTCGATCGATGCGAGCGCTCCGGCGAGCTCGGAGCGGGAAACGATCCCCAGCTTCGGGAAGGCCCGGTACAGGTGCGCGCCCACCGTGCGGTGCGAGAGGAACAAGCGGTCGGCAATCTCGCGATTCGAAAGTCCCGACGCGGCCATCTGTGCGATCTGCATCTCCTGCGGCGTGAGCGGTTGTTTCGGCGCGGGCGTCGGTTCCACGGCGCGTTCGCCGGAAGCGCGCAGTTCGGCGCGAGCCGTGTCCGCCCAGGGCCTCACGCCGAGTACCTCGAACGCGTCCCTCGCTGACCTCAGATGCGGCCTCGATTCGATGATGCGGCGCTGTCGGCGTAGCCAGGCCCCGTATGACATCTCCAGACGCGCGTGATCGAACGGCCACTTCGGATCCGCGTCGAGCGCCTCCTTGTAGAGACCTTCCGCGTCCGGTCCATCGGCGAGCAGTGCACGGCCGAAACGCCTCCCGATCTGCACCAGCGCCGCGGACGTTCGGCCGGCCATGCCCTCGAGCGCGTCCATCAGGCGCCGTGCATCCTCGACCCTACCTGCCCGAACGGCGCATTCGATCACGAACGGCGCCGCGGCATGGGTAACGAGCTCGTGGAAGGCCGGCCCGTCAGGAACGAACATGCGTGAAAAGTGGTCGACGGCGTCGGAATGGCGACCAGCTGTCATGGCGATGACACCGCGAGCAAACTCCGCTTGAGCAAGAAGGATCGACAGGCGCTGCGAACTGAACCGCTCGTCTGCCGTGGCAAGAAGTTCCTTCGCCTCGCGTTCGTCGCCTTGCAAGCCAGCCAACACGGCGTGTCCGGTCTCGCTGATCGCGGCCCAGATCGGTTGCTCGGTCTCGATGGCGAGGCGGTTGCCCTCCTCGGCGGCACGCATGCCGTCGCTGAACTGGCCAGTGTTGATGGCGGCCCATTCGCGCACGACCAGCAGCTGAGCCAGCAGGCCGAGGCGTCCCTGAGCGCGGAGGATCGGGGCCGTGCGATCCATCAACTCCCTCGACAGGCCGATCTCACCGGCGGCATATGCCGCGAATGCCAGAAGCTGGGTTGCGAGCGGATCGGCACCGTCCACCCGCAGGGCCTCACGAACCCGAGTCGCGATCCGAGCGGCGGCGTCGGTTGGCGCGGTAAGCGCAAGGATCTCCAGCGCGCGCGGATCCGGCTCGTCGCCGGCGATCTGCTCGACGGCGTCGACGACGAGGATCTTCGCTTCTGCACCGGGGT
>DASXQW010000115.1:0-7199 GCA_036506975.1 Casimicrobiaceae bacterium
CAGCGCCGCCGCCGAAAGAGCCGTTAACACAGCCACCAATGCCACACCCAACGCGGTCACGGGCTTCGGCGCGGCGTCGGGCTTCCACCGCCGCGTCAGCCACGCGCCGATCTCCAATGCTCCGCGCACCACGATCAGCAGGCCGAATCCCGCCAGAAAGAACAGAAACCTCGGATAGATCCGCCACAGCGCCATCGCCGCCGCCACGGTGATGACGCCAGGCAACACAAATAGAGCGAACAGGAATCGGCTCTGCCGGAAGTAGCTCCACAACCCGCAGAGAATCAGCGCCACGCCCGCCAGAGCTCCGATTGCCGTCGCCCCGCGCTGCAAACCGCGCACCAGCTCCTCCACCGCCCACTTTGGCGTTGCCGCTTGCGTCACGCTCGGTTGCTTGAGAAAGAATTGCTGGATGTCCAGCAGCAAGGGCGCGTACAACGCGAGCGTGAACACCGCCGAAAGGGCGAAGCCCGCCGCCGGCAGCCGCCATCGCCGTGTTTCCTTGTCGAACCCGGGCAATCCCAGCAACACCACGCACGCCATCGCGTGCGCCACGACCACGAATACCATCGTCAAGTGCGTGTACGCGCCGAGCGCCGAGGTCAGGCCGTACCACACGAAGTCGCTGGCCTTGCCGCGCCGCAAGCCCCGCAGAAGCAGCCAGCTGCACAGCAAGGTGAAGAACGCCACCGCGGTATAGCCTCGGGCGTTCTGCGAGAACCAGACGTTGTGGTAACTCACGGCCAGCAGAAGGCAGGCGAGCAGCGCTTCGGTACGCCCGACGAATTCCCGCGCGAACAGAAACAACACCGGCACTGTCGCCACGCCGAATATCAGCGCCGGCAGCCGCAGGCTCCACGACTCGTCGCCGAAAATGCCGGTCGAGATGTGCGCCAGCACGGAGTACAGCGTGTGTTGATTGTTTCCGGGAAAAACGGTGACGATCTGTGCCAATGGCCGCCGCACGCTGTCGAGCAACGTCCGGATTTCGTCGTACCACAGCCCCCCGTCGAGCCCGATGGCCCGCAGCGCCGCCGCCAGGAGCATCAGCCCGATCAAAAGTGCCCACGGCGTGCGACTGGCCGGATCCGCCCCACGGATCGGCCAGAGCGTCGCGGGCTTGTTCGACGATTTCTCCACCTCCCTAGCCGATGCCGAGCGCTGCCTTTTGTTCGGCGATGACGTCGGCGATGATCTGGTCGAGCGTCGTCGTTGGTCGATAGCCGATGAAGCGCTGCAGCTTCGTCACATCGGGAACGCGTCTGGCCATGTCTTCGAAGCCGGCGCCGTAGACCTCCTTGTAGGGGAGCTTTTGGATGATCGACGGGCTGCCGGTGGCCTCTTTTATCTTCTGGGCCAGACCCTCGATCGAGATCTCCTGATCGTTACCGACGTTGAACACTTCACCGACAGCGGTGGGTGTGTTCATCAACCTGACCAGCGATTCCACTACGTCCGCCACATGCGCAAAGCAACGTGATTGCTCGCCGGTGCCGTAGACCGTGATGGGCTCGCGCTTCAGCGCCTGATTGACGAACGCGGGAAGCACCATGCCGTAGTGCCCGGTCTGACGCGGGCCCGTCGTGTTGAACAGCCTGACGATGATCGCCGAGAGCTTCTTTTCCTGCGAATAGGACAGCGCCATGCATTCGTCCAACGCCTTGGCACAGGCATAAGACCAGCGAAGATTGGCGGTGGAACCGAGCACCAGATCGTCGTTCTCGTTGAACGGCATTCTCTTGCTCTTGCCGTAGACTTCCGAAGTCGAGGCGATGATCACCAGTTTCTTTTGCGACGATGCTGCGTGGAGGACATTTTCCGTGCCGTTGACGTTGGTGTGGATCGAGAGGCTGGGCTTGTCCAGGATCAGTCGCACGCCGACCGCCGCCGCCAGGTGGACGGTGACGTCGCAGCCCTGAACAAGCTCGTGGACCAGCGAAGCGTCACGAACCGAGCCGATGATGCACTCGAACGCGCGACGATCCTTAAGACCCGCGATATTGTCGAGGCTGCCCGTCGAGAGGTTGTCCAGCACGACGACGCTGTGGCCATCGGCGACAAAGCGTTCCGCCAGATGCGAGCCAATGAAGCCGGCGCCGCCGGTGATCAGGATTTTCATTTCAAGTCTCTAAGGCAGCCACGACACGCGCATCGCCCTTCGCCCGCGCCGCTCTACGCAGCAGATCGAAATAGGCATCGATAACGACGTCTTCTCGCCACTGCCTCTCGAAAGATGCCCGTGCTGCGCGGGCCAGGCTTGAACGGAAGGTTTCGTCGTCGTGGAGCCGCCCGAGCGCATCCCCCAGCTCATCGCCGTTCGAAAACAGCAAGCCGCCGCCACCATCCAGGATCTCCGGAAACGGCCCGATGCGCCGCGCGAGAACCGGCGTGGCGTATTTGAAGGCCTCGATCAGGATGATGCCGAAGGTCTCATAGCCGAGCGTCGGCACGATGAGCGCGATCGCGTGGCGATAGTAGCGAGGCAGAGCCTCGAGCGCCAGTCTCCCGAGAAACTTGACTCGCGGCTTGTCCGCGGCTTGCTGCCGCAGCGCAGGTTCGTATCCACCGGTGCCGATGATGAGTAGCTTCGGGCCCCGGTCACCGCTGAAGGCGGGAATGATGTCCTGAACTCCCTTGATCTTCTCGAGACGCCCGACGAACAGAAAGTACGGGCCTTCTTCAGGTGACGCTTCGGCGCTGTCCGCACGCTGCCCATCGGGGAGGAAGTACGGGATCACCTCCATCTCCCTGGGGAATCCGAAGGTTCGATGCATTTTCCGGCTGAACTCGCTCTTGGCAATGAAGGCATCGATGTGATCGAGCTCGCGTTCGAGCGTGTTCGTGTAGCGCCACAGCTGCGGCGGCCGACGGTAGGTCAGTATGCATCTCAGGCAATGCTTTTCATCGCAGGGCTCTCTGTTGAATCGCCACAGAACATGCGTGGGACAGACGAGCCAGTGTTCGTGCGCTTCATAGATCTTCAGACCGGCGCCGTAGGCAAGTAGCCCTGGGCCGCCGATGAGCGACACGTTGTGGTACCAGACAACGTCAAAGGCGCCCGGCACCAGCATTCGCCGCAAGCGTGAGGCGTGAACGACCGGACGACCGAATTGGTGCGTCAGCAGGGTCGATGCGGCTCCCAACGGGCTGCGCAGACCGACGACCTTGATCCGCGCATCGGGCGCAGCGCGCGGCGGCTCAGCGCCGGCGAGCAGAACGTAGGCGTCCTCATCGTGGACAACCGTGACTTCGCAGCCGCGCTGCGCGAGGGCCATCGCGAGGCGTTGCACGCCGATACCATCACCCCCGAAATTGTAAGGCGGGTAGAAGGTGGTAAGCATCGCAATGCGCAGCTTCGGCATGTCCCCTCGCGGCGATGTGCCGCCTGGGTTAGGTTCCTTACGCCAACCACGACGACAAATCGCGGCCGATCAGCTGCTCGAGGTCGAGGATGTCGCCACGCAGCTCTTCACGCAGCCGCGCGCGTACGGCAGCCGGCATTTCATCGCGCTTCACGTTCGCCCGGGAGATCGTGTCCCTGATCCGCCGCCGCGCCTCCTGCGACAGCAGAGCGCCTATGAACCTGGATGCGACATTGGGTCTCATGATCACCGATTGCAGCAACGCGCTCCTGGGGATGCCGCCTTGATTCGCCCGGTAGCGCACGTCCGGCGCGAACGTATCGCGCACCCCGATGAAGCGGAAGACCTCCTGTGTCACTCCCAGCGAGTCGGCGTCGAAATCCTCGTACAGGAAAAGCTTTATCCGATCGCGGCTGAAGTGCTCGAAATAGCGGCGCAGTTGAACATTGTATCTGGCAAACTCGACGTATTGGAAAAGCGGCTGCCAGTGAGCGGCGCGACGCTCTCCCTGCGCATCGAGCGCGCGGAAGAAGTCGGTGTGCGATTCGATCATTTCCTTCCTGGCGTAAAGAAAGTGCGAATACGCCTGCTCGATGGGATTGCGCAGGATCGCAATCAAGCGGGCGTCCGGCAGGCGCGCATGGATCCGCGACGGCGCCTGAGGGCTGTAGAGATAGAGCGGCGACGCCTCGCCGATGGCCGCGCCCTCGGGAGCGTCCTCGAACAGAGCTTGATACGCTTCCAGCGTTGCGACGGAGTTGTTCACGAACTCGGCGCCGGGCCCGCGATAGTCGAGCGCCTGACCCTCGAAGGCAAAGAAGTTCGGCTCCTTGCTCCGGCACATGAAGACGTCCGGGTGCTGCCGCAGGTAGCTATAGAGAGCGGTCGTGCCGGAACGAGCCGCCCCGATCACGATGAAAGTCGGCATGTGTGGCCGCGTCGGTACGACTCGCGACGAAGGCGTGCTCATCGGCATGCCGGGCTCAGGGATAAAGGTTCGGCACGCAGTTTATCCGGCTTGCCGGCATCGCGGTTGCGGGCGAGCAGCGTTTGCTACTATGCTCGCCGAAGGACCTCTAGCAACAATCTTTCGGCGGACTACCACATGGGACAACGCGGCTGACCGCCGAGTGCGCGTAAGCCATGCCGATCAACATTGTTATCGGTTCGGGGCCCACCGGTGTGGCCGCGGCCTCAGCCCTCATCGCGCAGGGCTGCGATGTCCTCATGGTCGATGTCGGCGAGGAGCTCGAACCTTCCAAGGCGCTGCTTCGCGCCCGGATGGGCTCGGCACAGCCGTCGCAATGGCGGCGCGCCGATCTCGACGAAGTGACGATGGCAGGTCGATCGGAGCGCTCCAGCACGATACGACCGTACGGCTCGGACTTCCTGTTCCGTATCCCCGTTGCCGGCAAGGAATGGAACGAGTTGGCAGGTTTGCAATACCCGCGACCATCGTTCGCCAAAGGCGGATTGAGCAATGGCTGGGGCGCGTCCATGCTGCCCTACCGCGAAGCGGATCTCGGCGGCTGGCCGATTCGCGCGGCGGACCTTGCGCCACACTACGATGCGGTAGCGTCGATCGTTTCACTCGCCGCTGATCACGACGACCTGGCGCTTCTGTTCCCCGCCCATCGACTCGGCGAAAGACAACCGCTGCCGCTGAGCACTCAAGCACGGAGACTGCTCGGGCGACTGGATAGCCAACGTACGCGGCTCGCAGAGGAGGGCGTCCATTTCGGACAATCGCGTCAGGCCATCGCTGACGGCTGCCGTCTATGCGCGATGTGTCTCTACGGCTGCCCGTACCGACTCATATTCAACGCTGCAGACGTGGTCGATCGCCTTCGGGGCTCGGGAGGGTTGACATACCGACCCGATTCCTATGCGATCCGTTTCGAGGAAGACGCGAGCGGCGTACGGCTCTGGACTCGCAGCGCCGCAGGTGACGTGGCCGAGCTTCGCGGCGATCGACTCTTCGTCGCCGCCGGAGTGTTGCCGACGGCGTTGCTCGTGCTCCGTTCGCTCGACAGGCCCGACTACCCTGTCAGTCTCCTCGACAACCAGCAGTTCTTCCTGCCGATGTTGCACACGTGGCCGGCGGATCCCGACCCGTCCACCGAGCCACGGCACACCCTCGCACAACTTTTCATCGAGCTCGTGCAGCCGGAGGTCTCGGCACACACCGTACACGTGCAGATCTATACGCACAACGACGGCTTTGCCGCGGACATGCGCAGACGTCTCGGCGCTCTCGCCGACATGCTCAATCCCCTGGTTGGAATGCTGAGCCGTCATCTGATCGTGGCGCAAGCGTCCCTGCACTCCGACGCTTCGCCGCAGATCGAGCTCGTCATGCGGCGCAGCGGCGCCGATGCGCGGCTGGAATTGCAGCGCCGCGACAACGCGGAAACGACGGCGGCAGTCGCGCGGGCCCGCCACAGCCTCGCCCGCGTCGCACGCTGGGCGGGCCTCCTGCCGCTGACGGCTCTCGTTCGCCTCGGTGCGCCAGGCAGCAGCTTCCATTGTGGAGGAAGCTTCCCGATGCGCGAGAACCCGGAGGTTCTGGAAACCGATGTTCTCGGTCGGCCGGCCGGATTGCGCCGCATCCACCTCATCGATGCCTCGGTGTTTCCCAGCATTCCGGCGACGACCATCACCTTTTCGGCGATGGCGAACGCGCATCGCATCGCCACGAGTGTGGCGCGCGCGTCATAAGAGCATCGACTCGCGCCTGGGATCGGCCGAGCCACCCAGATAACGCCACCGGATGTACTCGCGCGTGCGACTCAAACCCGCTTCAAGATCGAATGCGGGCGCGAAGTTCAAGTCGCGGCGCGCCTTGGCGATGCTGCAACTGCCCTTCGAAAGATACAGGCGAGGGTCTTCGTCGGCGGGACGGTAGATGGAGGCGCCGCCGCGCTTGCTCGCCGCGACGACACGGGCACGGAGTTCTTCCATCCGTTCCTCTCCAACCCACTGGCGGAGGATCGCGAGCAACCGGCGCGCCGGACGCCAGTTGGCGATGGTCAGCGGATCGCTCCTCAGCGCCTCCAGCACGGACCGCGACCTCGCTCCGGGCGGAGTCGCGAGCGCGCCGCTATAGTCGAGCGCGCGACCGAGCGCATGCGCATAGCCGCCGAGCAGTGCGCCCCAGTCGAATGGAACTGCGCCCGAGATGATATACGCCTCTCCTGCGGCGCCTTCCTGGCATGCCGCGGCGATGAGCGCGTCGACCACGTCGTCCACGTAGACACCGCTGCAAAGTCCCAGGCCGTGGCGCGGAAGCTCCACCCTGCCTGCGCGCAGCCGCTCGACGAAGCGGTCGGTCCACAAGCTGCCGAAGGGTCCGTAGACGATCGTCGGCTGGAGCATCGTCGATGACAGCGCGCCCGTCGCGGCACGCTCGACGAGGTCGATCTCCATTGCCCGCTTGGCGGTCTTGTACTCGCTTCCTGGCGCGTCCCTGGGGGAACCTTCGTCGAGCTGGCCCGAGGGCCAGTCGTCATAGACCGCGATCGAGCTCAGATGCACGAAGCGCCGCACGCGGCTCCGAACGCAGGCGTCCGCAACGCGGCGATGCACGGCGAGGTTGTGGGCGCCCGAACGCGATAGATCGTAGGCGAGGCTGAAGACGATCTCCTGTCCGCGAGTCAGTAGGTCGAGCTCGCCGGCCGTCCCGAGCTCTACTGGGACCAGCCGAACGTCGAATCGCGCGATCCGGCCGGCTCGCTTCAGGTTGCGCACGGCAACCGTGATCTTGGCGCGATGCTCGGCGAGTCTCTCGACCAGCCGCGCGCCGATGAAACCGGTCGCGCCCGTGACGAGGACTGCGCG
>DASXQW010000116.1:0-1521 GCA_036506975.1 Casimicrobiaceae bacterium
CCGCTCGATGTGCGAGGAACCGTGCTCGCGGTTTTTTCGCTCGCGTTGCTGAGCTATGGCCTGGTCTCGGTCGGCGAGGGCCAGCATGCGCGGGGTGCGATTGCGCTCGCGGCGGCGCTGCCGGCGATCTGGTTGTTCATCCGCACGGAAGCGAAGTCGCACGCTCCGATGATGCCGCTGTCGCTCTTCCGCGATCGCACTTTCGCCGGCGCCAACGCGCTCACCGTGCTGCTCTACGCAGCGCTCAGCGGCGGATTGTTCGTTCTTCCCTACCTGTTGATCGACGTGCATCACTATAGCGCCACCGCCGCAGGCGCCGCGTTTCTGCCCTTTTCCGTGCTCATGGGCATCGGGTCGCGCTGGTCGGGCGGGCTGGTCGAGCGCGCGGGTGCGCGACTGCCGCTGATACTGGGTCCGTTGATCACCGCCGCCGGGTTTATGCTCCTGGCTCTCACGGGAAGTCTTTCGAGCTATTGGAGTGGATTCCTGCCGGGGCTCATCGTCGTCAGCATCGGGATGACGCTCAGCGTCGCGCCGCTCACGACGACGGTATTCGATTCCGCGCCAGGGCCGAAGAGCGGAACGGCATCAGGCATCAACAACGCCGCAGCGCGCGTCGGCGGGCTGCTGGCCGTGGCGGCGCTCGGTCTTGCTTTCGGCGGTCCGGCCGCCGATTCGATGCAAGCGCCACAGCTTGCGCGCGCTTACAGCCTGGTCATGTTTTGCGCCGCGGCGCTGGCGGGGCTGAGCGCCTTGACCGCGGCGATGACGATCAGACCGGGCGCGCCGCGCTCGATGCTTCAGCGCGAGGCGTAGACACTCGCCGCTCAGGATTCACGTAGACCTGGATCTCGATCAACAGGCGCCGGCGATCGTTCTATTTCATCCCAGCTCCATCACGACCTCGTCGATGTAGCACCAGCTCCAGTCCTCTCCGCGTTCGAGCGAGGTCACGATCGGGTGGTGGGTCGCGCGAAAATGCTTGGTCGCATGCTTGTTCTTCGAATCGTCGCAGCACCCGACGTGGCCGCAGGTTCGGCACAGGCGCAAGTGAACCCAGGTGTCACCGATGGCGAGACACTCCTCGCAGCCGGCGGTATTGGGAGCGTCCGTTACGACGAAATTGAGATGGCTGCAGTGGGAAGACATGACACCGATCCTGAGTTCGTTACGTTTGCGCGCGAGCGATTGTGCATTCGAAGCCGTGGCGAGCAGCCATTGGATGACCCGATCTCAGGCGGTGACCGTGAGATGTTGATGGATCAGAGCGACGACAGCCGCGCCCTCTCCAATCGCACCGCCTACTCGCTTCACCGAGCCCGAACGCACATCGCCTACCGCGAAAACGCCGGGCACGTTGGATTCGAGCGGCGCGGATGGACCATCGGTCGCATGGAGAGCGCACGCCTTGCCCGTGAGCACGAAGCCGTGCGCGTCGAACGCTACACCGGAGCCCTCGAGCCAACCGGTTTCGGGGTCGGCGCCGACGAACAGGAACACGTTGCGTATCGGCCGCTTCTC
>DASXQW010000117.1:0-23328 GCA_036506975.1 Casimicrobiaceae bacterium
ACCAAGCGGTACGCTGAAGTTGTCTCGGTCGATGCGATTGACTTGACGGTCGGGCACGCGGAATTCGTGTGCCTGCTCGGGCCGTCGGGTTGCGGCAAGACAACGACCTTGCGCATGATCGCCGGCTTGCTCGAGCCCGACGGCGGGGAGATACGCGTCGACGGCAAGCTCCTGTCGTCGCCGCGCTCGGTCGTTCCTCCCGAGCGGCGCAACATGAGCATGATTTTCCAGAGCTACGCGATATGGCCGCATATGACGGTCCGGCAGAACGTCGCCTACGGACTGAAGCTGAAGCCGCTCGCGGCGTCCGCCAAGCAGTCGCGCGTCGATGCGCTTCTCGCTGCAACCAAGCTCAGCGCCGAGACGGAACGCTATCCGTCCGAGCTTTCGGGCGGGCAGCAGCAGCGCGTCGCGCTGGCGCGCGCGCTGGTGCCCAAGCCGGATATCCTTCTTCTGGACGAACCTCTTTCCAACCTCGATGCCAACCTGCGCGGCGACATGCGCTTCGAGATCCGTCGGCTGCACGATGAATTTCAATACACCTCGGTATACGTCACGCACGATCAGGTCGAGGCGATGACCATGGCTGACCGCATTGTCATCATGAACGCGGGTCGAATCGAGCAGATCGGCACACCCGAGGAAGTCTACGAGCGCCCCAACTCGGCTTTTGTGGCGCGCTTCATCGGCGGCAGCAATGTCCTGCGCGTCACGCACGTAGCCGGAAACACGGTCGAGATCGGCGGCCACAGGCTCGAGATCGGCCAGGGCGAATTCTCCGGGCCGGGACAGCCGATGAGCGTTTGCGTGAAGACCCACGATCTCGAGCTGGTTCCCGCTTCATCCGCGAGCGCACGCGGCAACAATGTCCTTCCAGGCGTCGTTCGCAGTCAGGCGTATCTCGGGAATCACCGCGACTACATCGTGGACGTGGGCCAGGAAGTCCTGATCTCGACCCGTGCCAACGTGGAAGTGGCGACGGGCTCGCAGGCTGGAGTGCGCTTCGACGCGCAGCGCTGCCGCGGGCTGTCCCGCTGAAACATGAACCGGAATCCGGGCATACTGACCCCGCGCATCAACAAAAGGAGGCTCGCGGTGAAGCGATTCATTGCAGTATTCCCGTTCGCCATGGCCGCGATGCTGCCCGTCTCCGGGACAGCGTACGCCCAGGAGACGACGCCGGAGATGGTGGCGGCGGCCGTCAAGGAAGGCAAGGTCGTCTGGTACACCTCGGTGGACGTCAAGGTCGCGGAAGTCGTCGCCAAAGCTTTTCGCGCGCAATATCCGGCGCTCGAAGTCGACGTCGAGCGCGCGGGCTCGGAGCGCGTGTTTCAGCGCATCAGTCAGGAATACTCTTCGGCAATTCATAACGTCGATGTCGTCAACTCTTCGGACGCTTCCCACTTCCTCTATTGGAAGCAGCAGAAATGGCTCGCGCCACACACGCCGCCTGACGTTCTGCGTTTTCCGGCGCAGTTCAAGGATCCCGAAGGCTACTTCGCGACCTGGCGTGCGACGCTCTCCGTGATGGGCTACAACACGAAGCTGATCGACGCCAAGGATGCGCCGACGGGCTACTTGGACCTGCTGGATCCGAAATGGAAGGGAAAGCTCGTCAAGTCGCACCCGGGCTACAGCGGCACGAGCCTCACCGGCACCTTCGCGATCGTCAAGCTTCTCGGCTGGGATTACCTGGAGAAGCTCTCCAAGCAGGGCGTCTTGCAGCTGCAGTCGACGACGGCGACGCCCAAGAGCATCGCCAGCGGGGAGCGCGTCGTCATGGTCGACGGCAACGAATACAACATGTTCATCGAAATCGACGCCAAGAGCCCCGTCAAGATCGTCTATCCGAAGGAGGGAACGCCGTTCGTCACCTCCCCGAGCGCGATCTTCGCGGAAGCGCCACATCCCAATGCGGCGCGCGTGTTCGAGAATTTTCTTTTTACCGCGAAGATCCAGCAGTTGACCGCGAGCGAAGGCGGCACGCGATCGCTGCATCCGGACGTCAAGGACCCGCCGGGACGCACTCCCCTCAGCGCAATCAAGCTGCTGCCCGACGATCCGGCGGCGATGCTTCCGCAGATCGCGGATATCAAGAAGCGCTACACCGCACTGTTCGGCAATTAGGAATCATCGCGGTGGAGCGCGACAAGCCCGCCTCGCCCAAGGCGACTGGCGCCCCGCCGCCGGCCTCGCGCGCCCGGTCGTTTGATCCGACGACGCCGCTCTCCCTCGCGTTCGTCCTGCTGCTCGCGACGCTGGTGCTGCTGCCGATGTTCTGGCTCGTCGTGACAAGCTTCCGCGACGATGCGCGGCACTTCACGCTCGACCATTATTGGCAGTTCTTCACCGATGCGTCGTTTCTGAAGCCGCTCTTCACGACGCTATGGACGTCGGCCGCGGTGGGTGTTCTCTGCGTGGCCGTCGCCGCCCCGATGGGATGGCTTGTGGCACGCACGGACTTGCCCGGCAAGCGGCTTCTGCGAATCTTGATCCTCGCGTCGTTCGTCACACCGCCTTTCCTCGGAGCATTCGCTTGGGTCCTGCTCGGGGGGCCCAACGCGGGCTTGATCAATCAGTGGTACTACGCGTTGTTCGGGTTCAAGCCGTTCGAGGCCGCGCCCCTGCTCAACATCTTTTCCGCGGGCGGAATGGTGTTCGTCATGATGCTCTACACATTCCCGTATGTCTTCACCTTCGTCGCCAACGGCCTCGACCTCGTGCCCGGAGAACTCGAGGAAGCGTCCGCGATTCTGGGCATGCCTGCGTGGCGAACCGCGCTCGACGTAACGCTTCCCTTGGTGACGCCGGCGTTGCTCGCCGGTTTTCTCGTCGCCTTTCTGCAGTCGATGACGCTTTTCGGTACGCCGGCGATCCTGGCGCTTCCGGCAGGCATCGATACGATGACAACCAAGATCTGGAGCCTGTTCCAGTTTCCGCCGAGGCTGGGACTCGCCGCGGCAGTCTCTTTGCCGCTGCTCGTGATCACCGTCGTGCTTTTGAAGGCACAATCGACGATCATGGGGCGGCGGGGTTACGCGGTGATCGGCGGCAAGGCGACCGCCACGCGTCTGTTGCGGCTCGGCCCGTGGAAGCTTCCCGCGCTGGCGCTGTTCGCGTTCGTCCTCGGCTGCTCGATCGTGCTGCCCTACGGCGTGCTTTTGAGGACGGCATTCGTGAAGAACTGGTCCGGTCCCATGGAATTCGAGAATCTGACCCTGGAAAACTGGCGCTTCGTCTTTCTCGAATTCAGCCAGACGCGGCTCGCGCTTCAGAATACCTTCGAGCTCGGCCTGGCCGCCGCCACCGTTGGCACGGTACTCGTGGCTGTCGTCGCCTATCTCAGCGTGCGCCGGGCGGTCTGGGGACATCGCTTGCTGTCGTTCCTCGCGACCGCGCCCGTCGCGATTCCGGGGATCGTCCTCGCCGTGGGTCTTTTTCTGAGCTACACGCATCCACCTCTGGTGCTGTACGGAACCCTGGCCATCATTTTTCTCGCCTACGTGACCAAGGAGCTACCCGTCGGCTACCAGCAGATCGGCGCCGCGCTCAAGGCGGTGCATCCCGAGCTCGAGGACGCAAGCCGCATTTTCGGCGCGACGCGGATGCGCGCCCTCGTCGACATCACCGCGCCGCTGATCCGCAATGGCGTGGTCACGACATGGATACTGATCTTCATCGGTTCGATCCGGGAGCTGTCGGCGACGATCCTATTGTTCACCGCGCGCACCAAGACCGTTTCGGTTACGATGTTCGACCTGCGTGAAAGCAATGACTGGGGACCGATCGCGGTGCTGTCGATCACCATGCTGGTCATCACCTTCGCGCTGGTCGCGTTCATCGATCGTTTCACCCACCGGAGAATGGTGTGATGAGCTCCATTGCGCGGCCGCCTCCAGTGCTGGGATTGATGCTGGGCGACTGCACCGGCATTGGTCCCGAGCAGTGCGCGCGTATCCTGTCCGATGGTCGGCTCAACGGCGCTGCGCGCCTGGTGGTCGTCGGCGATACGCGCGTCCTGCAGCAAGGCGCGCGTGACGCCGGCGTCGAGCTCCGCACGCAAAGCTACGCTGCGCCCGAAGCGATCGACTGGTCGCGACCCGGGATTCCCGTTATCGAACTTGGGAACCTGGATCCGGCGCGGATCGCACGCGGCCGGGTATCGCCGGAGTCCGGCCGGATCAGCGGCGAAACGCTGGCGACCATGATCGAATTGGCCCGACATGGCCGCATCGACGGCATCGTCTTCGCGCCGCTCAACAAGGCGGCGCTCCACGCGGGCGGCTGGCGCTTCAACGACGAGCACCAGATGTTTGCCCACCTCACAGGGCACACCGGTTTTTTCGGCGAGATGAACGTGCTCGACGGCGTGTGGATGTCGCGCGTGACATCGCATGTCGCGCTGCGGACCGCGCTCGAGCAGATCACCGCCGAACGCATCGAGCAGGCGCTGGCCTTGGCCGACGAAACCATGCGCAGCGCGGGCTTCGACAGGCCGCGCATCGCGGTCGCGGCGCTCAACCCGCACGCCGGCGAAGGCGGGCTGTTCGGACGCGAAGAGCTCGACATCATCGCGCCGGCGGTGGCGCGCGCCGCCGAGCGCGGCATCGCGTGCCGCGGCCCCTTCCCTGCCGACACCGTGTTCCTGAAAGCCTTTGCAGGCGACTACGACGGGGTGCTCACCATGTATCACGATCAAGGACAGATCGCGACCAAGCTCAAAGGCTTCAACCGCGGGGTGACGGTCACGGCCGGCTTGAGCACCGTGTTCACCACGCCTGCGCATGGAACTGCGTTCGACATCGTAGGCAAGGGCTGCGCCAATACCGGCGCGTTGGAGCAGGCGGTGCGCCTCGCCGCGCGGCTTGCGGTGGCGCGCCAGCGAGCCACGGCGGCACCTGCCGCGGTTTGAAATCGGGAACCTCATGCACACCGCTCATGCTGCCGCAGGTCCTGGAGACGCGTCGCTGACCGCCTCACTTACGTCCTATGTCGCCGACTTTATCGTCTCGACTCGCGCGAGCGACATTCCTCCCGACGTTGCGCACCTTGGCAAGCGCTCGATCCTCGACGGGCTTGGGCTTGCGCTGGCGGGCGCCGCTTCGGAGACCGGCCGGATCATCCGCCGCTACCTCGATTCGCTGGGCATCGCCTCGGATTCGGGCAGCACCGTCATCGGCGGCGATTCGCTTCTGCCCGCGCGTTTCGCGGCATTTGCCAACGGTGTCTCGATCCACGCCGACGATTACGACGATACGCAGCTCGCCATCGCCAAGGACCGCGTGTACGGCTTGCTCACGCATCCGACGGCGCCGGCGCTTCCGGCGGTGCTCGCACTCGCCGAGCGTGGACGACTCGACGGGCGAGCACTCACGACGGCGTACCAAATCGCAGTCGAAGTGGAATGCAAGATTGCGGAAGCGATACTGCCCCGCCATTATCAGCAGGGGTTTCACAGCACGGCGACCTGCGGCGCCATCGGAGCGGCCGCCGGTGCGTCGCGGCTGCTCGAGCTCGACCGCGAGGCCACGCGCCGTGCCTTGAGCCTGGCGGCAAGCCAGGCCGGCGGCTTGCGCGAGAACTTCGGCACCATGACCAAGCCGTTCCACGCCGGCCGCGCGGCGGAGAGCGGCGTTGTCGCGGCGGAACTGGCCGCACTCGGATTTACCGCATCGCCCGTCGGGCTCGAAGCCGACCGCGGTTTTTTCCGCGCCGCGGGAGGCGGCTACAGCGCGGACATGATCGATGGCAAGCTCGGCAATCCGTGGACGTTCGCGTTTCCAGGCGTGTCGATCAAGCCGCATCCCAGCGGCTCGCTCACCCATCCCGGCATGAGCGTCATGCTCGACCTCATTCGGAGCCACGAGCTGCGTCCGGAGCGGGTGAAGCGCATTGCCGTGGGGACGAATCACAACATGCCCAATGCGCTCATCCATCATCGCCCGCGGAACGAATTGCAGGCGAAGTTCAGCATGGAGTTCTGCATGGCGATCCTGCTGATCGAGCGCAAGGCCGGCCTCGAGCAATTCACCGATGCCGTCGTGAATCGGCCCGATGTACAGGCGCTGCTGCAGCGGGTCGAGTTCGGCGTACACCCTGCCGCCGAGGCTGCGGGGTTCGACAAGATGACCACCATCGTCGAGGTCGAGCTGGACGACGGCACGACGGTCAAGGGATCGGCTGATTTCGGCAAAGGCAGTCCCGTCAATCCGATGAGCGATGACGAACTCGAAGAGAAGTTCGTGGAATGCGCGACGTGGGGCGGGCTCGATCGTTCCCGCGCGCAACGCATCATCGACGTCGTGTGGCGCATCGATGAGCTCGAAAACTTGGACGAGCTGATGCGGCTCTTGGCGAGCACGCGCCCTGTGTGAGTACGCATCCCGTAGGTGCGAATTCATTCGCACGCGCTGCATCAGCCGCCGCTGCGGCCGGATGAATCCGGCCCTACAAAAACTGGAGGTATAGCGCATGTTCGAAGGATTCGGCCGCGCGCAGATCGACACTTCCGGCGCCCGGATCAACCTGCGCTACGGCGGATCCGGGCCGCCGCTGCTGCTTCTGCACGGCAACCCCCTGACGCATGTGATGTGGCACAAGATCGCGCCGCGGCTTGCCGAGGATTTCACGGTCGTGGCGGCCGACCTTCGCGGTTACGGCGACAGCTCCAAGCCCGACGGCGGCACCGACCATGGCGGGTATTCGTTTCGTGCCATGGGCCGCGACCAGGCCGAGGTCATGGAAGCGCTTGGATTCCGTGAATATCAGGTATGCGGCCACGATCGCGGTGCGCGCGTTGCGCATCGCATGGCGATCGACTATCCGCAACGCGTGAGCAAGGTCGCATTCCTCGACATCGTTCCGACCCATCACCTGCTCAACAACATCAAGAAAGCCTGGGCGGTGGATTCCTACCACTGGTTCTTCATGGCGCAGCCGTACGATTATCCGGAACAGATGCTGATCGCGTACGGGTTGGAGCGCTACATCCGCAGGAAGCTCGACAAAAAGGGCGTAGGCATGAGCGGATTCAGCGAGGAAGCGCTCGCCGAGTACATCCGTTGCTGCACGCCCGAGAACATCCACGCAGTGTGCGAGGACTATCGCGCCGCCGTCTCGATCGATCTCACCCACGACGACGCAGACCTGCAGCGCAAGCTCGAAATTCCTGTGCTGGTGCTCTGGGGCGAGCGCAGCCACGTCAACCGCAGTTACAAGCCGATCGAGGCATGGCTGGAACGAGCGAGCGATGTTCGCGGCAGGATGCTGCCGTGCGGTCACTATCCTGCCGAACAAGTGCCCGATGAGACGTATGCAGAGCTGGTCGCCTTCTTCAGGGACGAACCCGGCCGCTGAGCCCGCGAAACAACGCAAACCGTCCGGAGTCCCATGGCTGCAATTTGCGCCGATCGCTGTCAAAATAGGGTCAAGATAGCGGCCCGGCCGCGTAGACAAGCCGTAAAGGAAGAAAGCGATGCGCTGGGTTTCCACTGCGATGCTGGCCTTGGCTTCGATCATGCCCGCCGCGGCGCTCACGCCGGTCGTCGACTTCGATCTGAACCGGTATTACGGAACCTGGTACGAGATCGCCGCGATTCGCGGTTTTCTGCAAAGCCGCTGCGCGCGTGATACGCGAGCGGAATACACGGCTGCCGAGAACGGCGCCATTGCGACGCGTAGTCACTGCATGCGCGCGGACGGCACCGCCGAGATCAACGAAGCACGAGCGCGCCCCCTCGATCCGTCGCTGCCGTCGGTCCTCAAGATCACCTCGGTGAACTTCCTCGGGATCTGGTGGTACCCGTTCGGGCGCGAGTCGATCATCATCGCTCTCGGTCCCGAGTACCGTTGGCTCGCCACCGGACACCCGTCGCTGCGTTACGGCCGCATCCTCTCCCGCGAGCCGTCGCTATCCGACACGGCGCTCAAAAGCATCACCGCGGCGCTCGTGGCCGAGGGTTTCGACCCCTGCGCCTTCGTGTTCACGCCGCAGACGGGGGGTCGCGCGCAGACGGCGCGCCTCTGCGACGAAGTGCGCTGACTCGGGTCCGGGACGGTACGGCGACGGCTGGGCGCGCAGCGTCGCGCGGGTGATGCTATCCTCTTCGGTCAGGTATCGGTCGTTACAGGAGGTCGTTTGTGCGCGTAGCACACCTGCTCGTAATCGCGGCTGCACTCGCGGGCTGCGCGGACAAGCCGAGCAAGGATGAGCAGGAGGCGGCGAAGAACACCTTCGTCTGTCTGCTCGACGGCGAGCGCCTGGTGATGCGCTTCGACATGGGCATGGCGCGCATGCTGATGCCGAACGGAGATCGGGTCGATCTCTATCAGATACCGGCCGCGTCAGGCGTGCGCTTCTCCAACGGCAATATGGAATTGCGCGGCAAGGGCACCGAATTGACCCTCGTCGACAACAACACCGCCACGCAGGTCCCGCTCGCGCAGTGCGCGCCTTACATCGTCCCCAAGCAGTGAATCCGCGCCGCCGGCTTGCATGATATGTGTGTCGGCCGCTGTGCCAACTCGGCGCGGGCGGCCTCCTTCGGCGCGCCGGTTCGGGTCTAAGGTTGTCGCTCCGACCGCTTGCTCTCGTCGATGTCGAGGTACTTCCAGATGTCGGAGCGCAGCGGATGCGCCTTGTAGCCGACGACCCAAGGCTGGATGACGTGGTCTTCCAGCAGATGGTGCGTCAGTCGCCACGGCGCATAAGCCACCACGAGGTCGGTCATGCGATCGTAGAGCTTCGTGCGCTCAGATGAATCCGGGAGCTTTTTCGCCGCCTCGTAGAGCCGGTCGAACTCGGGCAGCTTGAAGCGCGAGTCGTTGGTCTGCCCGATGTTCGGACCATAAAGGTTCTGCATGAAGTTCTCGGCGTCGGGATAATCGGCGTTCCAGCCATCCTGCCGCATTTGCAGCTTGCCGGCTCGCGCCATCTTGCGCAGCTCCGGTACCTTGTCCTTCTTGAACACCATGCGAATACCGATCGCATCCATGGACTTCTTCCACAGCTCGTCGTACTCGCGCGCCCTCGAGGTCGGCGACGACCACTGCTCGATGACCAGCGACTTGCCGTCGGGCAGCTCGCGATAGCCGTCGCCGTCGCGATCCTTGTAGCCGAAGCGCTCGAGCAGCGCGCGCGCCGCCGCCGGATCGTAGGCCTGTGCCTGCGTCTTGTGGCCGGGGTCGTAGCCCGCGATGTCGGGTGGTATGGGACCTTGCGCGGGAACCGCGCGGCCCGTGAACAGCACACGGATGAATTCGTCGGTGTTGAACGCCATCCCGATCGCGCGTCGCAATGCGATCTTTTCCGGCGTATACCCACCGACGACCGGATCCTCCATGTTGAAGTATGCCCACCAGGTATTCGGCCGCAGCAACAGCTCGTGGTAGATGCCTTTCGCCGCCAGCGCAGGTTTTAGCTTGCCGTCGTCGAGCAACTCGCCGACGAAATTGAGCGGGAAGGGCTGCAGATAGTCGACTTCGCGCTTGAGGAATGCGAGCCAGCGCGGCTGCTGCTCCTCGATCACCGAGATCTCGATGCGGCCGATTGCCGGAAGCACCCTGCCCTTGAGCGCGCGCGCGATCGCCGCGTCGGCCTTATTCGCGGGCCCCGGCTCGTCGAATACGAACTTGCGAAACTGCGGGTTCGCTTCGAGAACGATGCGGCTGCTCCGCTTGTACTCCTTGAGAAGATAAGGCCCGGTGCCGACCGGATGTGCGCCGGCGTCGTTGCCGTAAGCATCAATGACTTCCCGCGCGACCGCCGCGCTGGCCGGCATCGCCAGCACGTACAAAAACGTATAGTCGGGCTGCTTCAGACGTATGCGAAGCGTGTAACGATCGATTATCTCGAGCCCGGCGATGGGCGCGTCGTAGTCGAGCTTGCCGATCTTTTTTGCCGCCGCCTGCAGCTCGTCGCCGCCGATGAGCTTGCCTTCGACGACCCACGTCCACGGCGAGCGCAATGCCGGATCGAGCAGCCGCTTGAGTGAATATGCGTAGTCGGCCGCAACGAGCTCGCGCGGCTTGCCCCTGAACGCGGGATCCGGCGCGAAGAAGATGCCCTTGCGGATGCGGCACAGGTATGTCGCACCGCGATCGGAGACTTCTGGCAAGCGCTCGAGCGTGAGCGGCGCGAGCTTCACCGGCCGCGCCAGATATTGGTATTCGAGCATCGATTCGGAGATTTCTTCGACCACTGAATTCGACGCCGCGTCATAGGCGAGAATGGGATCGAAGCTCGACTCGGCGATGGAAAATGCGGTGCGCAGCACCTTGCCCGAGTCGGCAGCGACGGCGGCAAAGCTCGAGGCGAACAGCACGACGGCAAACGTGCGCGCGAATCTCACGGCAGCTCCTGCGGACAGGAAGATCCCGGCGTCCCGATCGGACGACCGCGCTATAATCCTATCATTCGAAAACTCTTCGATGGAAACGAGACATGGGCAAAGGCGACGTTCGAACTCGCCGCGGCAAGATCTTCAACGGCAGCTACGGCAAAAAACGGCCGCATAAGCCGAAACAGCGGAAGAAGCGCTGACCGACCCGCATGCATGCGTGCAAGCGTTTCTGATCGCGCATTGACGAAAGTCGCGGCGGTGGAGATGAAGAGGCTTTCCGGCGGCAATCTACGCGCGGCCGGTTACGACGAGCGCAATCGCCTGCTGCGGGTCGAGCTTAGCAGCGGGACCTTCGAATATTCCGGTGTCGCGCTCGACACCTGGCGCCGCTTCGTCGGCGCGTCCTCGCCCTGGAGCTTTTTCCGCGACAACATCGAGGAAGATTACCCCGCGAAGCGCGTCCGCTGACTCCGCGGGGTATGAACCACGATTACTGCACGTTCAGCCGCTTGCCGGCGGACGCCGCTTTCTTGACCAGCTTGAGCTCGAGCACGCCCTTGTCGTAACGGGCTTCGCTCAGCGTTTCGTCGACCTCGGTCGGCAGCGCGATGCTGCGAAACGCGTTGCCGTAAAAGCGTTCGCTGCGCAGCACTCGCTGCCCGTCCTTCACTTCTTTTTCGCGCTTGACTTCGGCCCCGAGCGTCACCTGAGTGCCTTCGATCGTGACCTGGATGTCATCCTTGCTCACGCCTGGAATTTCGGCGTGAACGGTGTAAGACTTATCGTCTTCGGTGATATCCATCTTGACGGTTACCGGGGCTGCCCTGCCTTCCATGCGAATCGGCTGGAAGAAGCCGCGGAACAGCTCGTCGATACCGGTGTCCACCAAGGGATCATAGGGAATGAGACTTGCCATGGCGTTCTCCTTTCGTGTCTTGGGTTGGTCGGAACGGCCGCTCGTCGCTTCCCGGAGCAGCCATCCCTGCACGCCGCATCTGGGCGCGGCGTCGCTTGAGTTCAAGTCCCCCGGAACCCCAAAAAGCGTGCGATCCTTGACACCGGTCACACCGGCTGCGCCGGCCGGTCGGATTGGAACAGCGCCCTGTGGAGATTGCCGATGACGAACCTCACCGACAGCCAACGCGACGAGCTTGAAAGCCGCCTGACGAGCCGTCGGCAGACGCTCCGTGCCGAGGTGCAACGCGAGCTGGCCAACAGCGAGGACCCCCGCGTAATCGGATTCATGAACCAGCTGGCGGCGACCGAGGATTGGGTTCTGGCGGACATCCTCGCCGACGTCGACATCGCGACGGTAACGCGCGATGTTGCCGAGCTCTCCGAGGTCGAGGCGGCACTCGCCCGGATCGCCGACGGCAGCTACGGTACCTGCAGCGATTGCGGCCAACCGATCGGCTGGCCGCGGCTGAACGCCCAGCCGACGGCAGAGCGCTGCATTGCCTGCCAGGAAAAACGCGAGGTCCGCTCCGGCCGCCCCGGACATCCGACGTTGTAGCCTGGGCTGAGCGCGCAGTGCGATGCCCGGGGACCAATGCCTCGACGAACGTACTCCCGGGTTTCGCGCGAAGCCTGTCCTGAGCGCCGTCGAAGGGCCTCAACCTGGGCTACGGATTCGCGCCGGCCCACCCGGCGCGTAGCGCTTGATCCAGGCGAAGAATTCGCGGTACCAGAGCCGCGAGTTCTGCGGCTTCAGGATCCAGTGGTTCTCATCGGGAAAATAGACCAGCCGCGCGCCGACCCCGCGCGCCTTGAGCGTGTTGTAGTACTGCAGAGCCTGCGTCGCGGGCACGCGGTAGTCGAGCTCGCCGTGAATCACCAGCGTGGGCGTCTTGAATCTGCGCGCGTAGTGGTGCGGTGACTGCTTCATCACCCGCACCGGGTTGTCCCAGTGGAAAGCACCGAGTTCCTTGGCGAAAAACATGTATCCGTCGGTCGCCATCATGCTGACCCAGTCGTAGCAGCCGGCGTGGCACACGTAGGTCCGGTAGCGGTCGGTGTGGCCATTCATGTACGCGACCATGTAGCCGCCGTAGCTGCCGCCCGTCGCGACCAGCCGCCCGCGGTCGATGTAGCGCTGGCGCAACATGAAATCGGTCGCGGCCTCGATGTCGGCGTATTCCTTCGTTCCGTAATCACCCTTAATTGTCTCCAGCCACTGCTGGCCGAAGCCCGAGGAGCCGTGGTAGTTGACGCCGACGACGACGTAGCCATGACCGGCGAAAACCTGCATGTTCCATCGGAAGTGCCAGCCGTCGACGTGCGCCGCGTGCGGGCCGCCGTGAATCGAGTGCAACAACGGCCACTTTTTACGCGGATCGAAATTGGGCGGGTACGTGACCCAGATCTGGATCGGGTCTCCGCCCCACCCCCTTACAGTGAACTCTCGCGTCACTCCCATCCTCGCGCGCGCGAGCAGTGCGCGGTTGAGGCTTTCGATCGGCCGCTCCCCACCGCCATCGCCATCGAGCGCGAACAGCGCCGGCGGATGCGATAGCGTGGCGCGATCCAGGACGATGCGGGTGCCGTCGCGCGACAGCGCAAAACCGCTGATCACCCCACCGCGCGCCACAGCGGTCGGCAGGGCATCGCCGAGCCCCAGCCGATACAGCCCTTGCCGGCCGCGATCCTCGATGAGCATGTAGAGCGCCGCGGCGTCGGGCGCCCAAGCGTGCCGGGTCGTCGCCCGGTCGAGCTTCGGTGCCAGGCGGCGCGTGCGACCACGGCGCCGCTCATACAGCGTCAGCCGCCCCTGGTCGTTGAACGCGCGTTTAAGGTTGTAAGAGTTCCAGGCGATGTAACGGCCGTCGGGCGAGTAGCGCGGATTCGCATCGCCAAAGCCGCTGTCCGCGGTCAGCGTGCGCTGCCGTCCGGTGGCAATGTTGACGACGACGATGTCGGTCTCGTTCATCATTCCCGGCTCGGCGTTGGGATCGATCGTGAGCGCGAGCTCTTCGCCATCGGGACTCATATCGTAGAGCTCGGCCGACGGTTCCCAGGGCTGCAGCGCGAGTCCGGTACCCGCGAGCAGGTCGCGCGCGCGTCCAGTCGCGACGTCCGCGGCGAACACGTGCGGTTCCCGCCCGTCGGTCAGCCAGTGGTCCCAGAAGCGGAACTCCTTGCGTTCGGAAAGGTGCGCCTTGACCTTGGCTTCCTTGCGCTCTTTCCTGCGTTTGACCTGCTGCTTGTCGGTCTTGAGATCGGCCCACACCCACGAGACGAACGCGATCCGCTTGCTGTCGGCGAACCAGCGCAGGCCCGCCGCACCGCTGGCGACCGACGCGAGCCGCCGCGCTTCCCCGCCATCAGGAGCGATCACGTAGACCTGCGGCTCCTCGTCGTCCTTGCGCTTGGCAGCGAACGCGATCCATCGGCCATCCGGCGACCAGCAAGGCTCGCTGTCCTTGTCGCCAGCGGTGAGCCGGCGCGCCCGTGCGCCGTCGGTCGGGAAAAGCCACAGCTCGGTGTGCCCCTCGTTCTTGTCCATGTCATAGGAGGTGACTGCGGCACAGGCGGTGCCGCCGTCGGGCGAAAGCGTTGGTGGGCCGATGCGCTTGATCGCCCAGAGGTCTTCGACGCGTAGAGGGCGTTGGCTTCGAGGCATGAGCTGGATCCGGGAAACGATATCGTTGTTGCAGTGGCGGAAGCGCCCGCCGCGCGAAGCGCGCAATTGTACGCTCGCTCGTGGCGAATCGCGTGTTGCAATGCGGTAGAATTGTTCCTTGCCTACTTGGTGCGTTGGCGCGAGACGTTGAACCGGCGTGCGGTATGTGTTCTACCCGTTTCTCGAACCCATCTTGCTTCCCGCACGCCGGTTAACGTTTCTTGCCACAACTACTGCCGCGCGCCAATTAACGTTTGTCGCCACGATGATCGCGCGGCCCCCTGATTAACGCTTTTTCTCGCAGCGCGCCGGTTAGCGTTTCTTGCCCTGACTGGTTGCGCGGCGCGGCGGTTAATTTTCTTGCCACGATGTCCTGCTGTACGCGCCAAGCATCTTCGGTTACGAAAGACAATCACAATGAACTATCGCCGCCTGGGCACTTCGGGGCTCAAAGTGAGCGAACTCTCGTTCGGCTCCTGGATCACCTATGGGAATCAGATGGGAGACGATCTCGCCCGGGAGTGCATGGCGGCGGCCTACGCGGCCGGGGTGAATTTTTTCGATAACGCCGAGGTGTATGCCAAGGGCCGATCCGAGACGATCATGGGCAACGTCCTCCAGAAGCAGGGCTGGCGGCGCAGCTCGTACATCGTGTCGACCAAGTTTTTCTGGGGGCTGAACGATGGGCCGAACGAGAAAAACACGCTCAATCGCAAATACCTCATGCAGGCGATCGATGGTTCGCTTGAGCGCTTGCAGCTCGATTACGTCGATCTCATCTTCTGCCATCGCCCCGACCCGGAAACGCCGGTCGAAGAGACCGTGTGGGCGATGCACGACATCATCCGCGCAGGCAAGGCGCATTATTGGGGCACCTCGGAATGGAGCGCTGCGGAGGTCATGGCAGCGTGGCAGATCGCCGAGCGGCATCATCTGGCCAAGCCGGTGATGGAGCAGGCGCAGTACAACCTTTTTCACCGCGATCGCGTCGAAAACGAGTACGCCCGCCTCTATGACGACATTGGCCTCGGCCTCACGACGTGGAGCCCGCTTGCGTCGGGATTGCTCACCGGCAAGTACAACGACGGCGTTCCGGCAGGCTCGCGCGCGTCGCTCAAGGGCTACGAATGGCTGGCCGAGAGCATCGTCGATCGGGCAAAGATCGCGAAGGTCCGCCAACTGGTTCCGATCGCGCGGGATCTCGACTGCACGCTCGCGCAGCTCGCGCTTGCATGGTGCATCAAGAATCCGCATGTGAACACGGTGATCACGGGAGCGACCCGGCCGGAACAGGTGATCGAGAACATGAAGGCGCAGGACGTCGCGCCCAGGCTCACTGCAGAAGTGCTCTCGCGCATCGATGCGGTCGTCGGCGCCACCGGCTGAGGCGCATCAGGCCATGAGCAACCCGCTCGAAAGCTGGACCGAGGAGCAACGCTCCGCCTACCTCTATCGCGCGTGCGCGGATGCCGAGGCGGGAACGGCGCGGGCCGATCTTTTCACGCGGCTGGCCGGCGAGGCGGAAGCGCAAGCCGCGATCTGGCGCGCCCAGCTCACCGCGAGTGGCAAACCCGCGCCGCCGCCGTTCACGCCGGATCTGCGCACGCGACTCGTCGCCCGGCTGGTCCAGCTCTTTGGTCCGCGGCGGCTGCGGGCGGTGCTGGCGGCGATGAAGGTACGCGGAATGGCGATCTACAGTCGGCGCGAGCCGGGCGGGCATAGCGCCCCGGTCGCCGGCAAGATCGAGCATCGGCACCGGGGCTTGGGCGGCGGCGGCAATCTTCGCGCGGCGGTGTTCGGCATCAACGACGGGCTCGTATCGAACGCGAGTCTCATCTTCGGCGTTGCGGGCGCGAGCTCGGATCCCGCCGTCGTGCTCCTGAGCGGCGTGGCGGGATTGACCGCCGGCGCGTTCGCGATGGCCACCGGCGAATTCGTCTCGGTGCGCTCGCAGCGCGAGCTCTTCGAGTACCAGATCGGTCTCGAGCGCGACGAGCTCAAGGAATACCCCGATGCGGAGGCGCAGGAGCTCGCGCTCATCTACAAGGCCAAGGGATTGTCCGGGGCCGAAGCCCAGCGCGTCGCGAAGCAGCTCGTCGCGGATCCCGAGCACGCCCTCGACACGCTTGCGCGCGAAGAGCTGGGCCTCAATCCGGACGAGCTCGGCTCGCCTTGGGGCGCGGCGATCTCGTCCTTGCTCTCGTTCGCGCTCGGCGCCGCAATACCGCTGTTGCCTTTCATGTTCGGCGCCGGAGCGCTCGCGCTGCCGATCGCCGGGCTGTTGACCGGCATCGCGCTCTTCGCCGTCGGCGCAACGCTGTCGCTGTTCACCGGCCGCGCGGCGGTGTTCTCGGGCACGCGGATGCTGCTGCTGGGAAGCCTTGCGGCAGCCGTGACGTTCGCCGTCGGCAAGCTGTTCGGTGTTTCGATTTCCTGATAGCAACAAAACTCAGGT
The DNA here is from genome assembly GCA_036506975.1 of Casimicrobiaceae bacterium. Lineage (GTDB taxonomy): Bacteria > Pseudomonadota > Gammaproteobacteria > Burkholderiales > Casimicrobiaceae > PALSA-1003. Next base: position 16,415 of record DASXQW010000117.1, read on the forward strand.
GTTCGTAGGCGCGAATTCATTCGCACCTAGCGTCATGAACCGACGTGGCCGAATAAATTCGGCACTACGAAATTCATCCCGCATTGAAATGCGTTGCCCGAGAGGTGGCGCAAGGCACCTCCCGGGCAACGTCGGTTAAGCCTTCTTGGACAAACACGTCTTCATGAACGCCTTGCGCTCGGCGCCTTTCTTGCCGGTCGCCTGTTTGGCGCAGAGCCGCATTCTGTCCTGTTGTGAAATCTTGACGGGCGCCGCAGCCGGCGTGCCGGCGGTGGCCACGGCGGCTTGCGACTTGGCGGGACGCGGCTTGACGTTCGATGCGTCGTCCGCGTAGGCGGCCGATGCGGACAAACCGATGAGGCTGGCCAGCGTGAGTGCGTAGAGTGTCTTCATGGCGATCTCCTTTGACGTTGGTTGGGATGCTCAAGTGCGGCTGGACGGAAACGTCTGCAGCACATGCGCATTAACGGCGCTGGAGGCGGGCGGTGCGTCAGACCTTCGGCTGATGCGGACGGGTGGGCCGGAGGCCGCTCTCGGGGCTTCCGCGATCGGCGGACAAAACAAGGCGGCGACCGGATGGCTCCGGCGCCGCCTTGTTAGTGCGGCCGGGTGGACAGGAGGTCACCCAGCCGATTCATGAACTTCGTGCGACTAGGCCTTCATGCACTCCGAGCGTGCCTTGTCGGCGTCCGCCTTGCTCATACCCTTGGTCTTGGCGTTGCATTCCGCCATTTTGCTCTTCGCCTTCGCGGGCTTCGCCTTGAGGCAATTATTCACGTAATCCTGCCGGGCCTTGCCTTCGAGTTTCTTGTCACCCGCCTCCGCCTGACAGGTTTTCATTTTGTTCTGCTGCGGATTCATCGCATCCGTCTTCTTCATGTCGGTCTTGGTGTCGGCGGCATATGCTCCGGAGCAGGCGAACAGAGCGGCCAGAGCCACTACGAACAAATGCTTCATCGAGATCTCCCTGATTTGTGGTTTTAAAGCGGGGTCGCCGCTTGCGGCGAGTCTACGGCAAGCGCCAGAATCGAGGCAACGATTTCGAACGGCGGGCCGCGGGCGGTGTCGTAAAAAGCCATCGTGCAGTGCAGCATCCATTGTGGCAAAATTTGTTTATCGGCGTGCCTGTTCGACGTAAAATGATGTTTTTGCATCGAAAAGCCCCGTGGCGCCCCTAAGGAACCCGGCCGTGTCCGCCCCCTCCGCTCATCGAAGCAAGGCTGCCGCCGCGCCTGCCACTGGCGCCCAGCTGCCGATCGACGACACCCGCATCCGCGAGATCATGGAACTCGCGCCGCCGGCGCACCTCTTGCGCGAGTTTCCGACGTCGGATACTGCTGCGACGATAACCTACGAAGCCAGAGCCGCGATTCATCGCGTGCTGCACGGCGCGGACGATCGCCTGCTGGTCGTCGTCGGCCCATGCTCCATCCACGACTATGATGCGGCGATCGATTATGCGACGCGCCTGTCGGCGCTGAAGCGCGAGCTTGCCGATGAGCTCATCGTCGTCATGCGGGTGTACTTCGAAAAGCCCCGAACGACCGTCGGCTGGAAGGGTCTTATCAACGACCCCCGGCTCGATGACAGCTTTCGCATCAACGAAGGCCTGCGGCTCGCCCGGCGCATCCTGCTCGAGATCAACGAGCTCGAGTTGCCCGCCGGTACCGAGTACCTCGATATGATCACCCCTCAGTACATCGCCGATCTGATCGCGTGGGGGGCGATCGGCGCCCGCACCACCGAAAGCCAGGTTCACCGGCAACTGGCGTCGGGCCTGTCGTGTCCGGTCGGGTTCAAGAACGGCACCGATGGCGGAGTGAAGATCGCGGTCGACGCGGTCAAGGCAGCCTCCGCGCCGCACCACTTCCTGTCGGTAACCAAAGGCGGTCACTCCGCCATCGTGCATACCTCCGGTAACGAGGATTGCCATATCATCCTGCGCGGCGGCCGAGCGCCCAACTACGATGCTGCAAGCGTCGACAAGGTCTGCAGCGAGCTGGGACATGCCGGGCTCGCGGCGCGGGTGATGATCGATTGCTCGCATGCCAACAGTCAGAAGCAGTTCGAGCGTCAGCTCGAGGTCGCGCGCGATGTGGCCGGCCAGATCGCACGCGGCGACGATCGCATCATCGGCGTGATGTTCGAGAGCCACATCAATCCCGGACGGCAGGATCTCTTTCCCGGCCAGCCGCTTGAATACGGCGTGAGCATCACCGACGCTTGCATCGGCTGGGACGCGAGCGTCGGCGTGCTGCGGGAGCTTGCCGACGCCGTGCGCCGGCGCCGCGTACTCTTGACCGACGCGTCCTAAAGCTGCGCGCTCCGCGCCGCCGCGAATAAAGGACCGACCGGTGGCCGAAGAGATCGAACTCAAGCTGATCGCACCCGCGGAGGCGCTGGCCGCCGTTCGGTCGCACCCGGCGGTCGCGGCCGCCGCCCGCGGCCGCATGCGCACGAGACAGCTCGTCAGCACCTATTACGACACGCCCGGGCGCGATCTCGCCGCCGCTGGCGTCGCACTGAGGTTGCGCCGCGCAGGAGCGCGCTGGCTGCAGACCGTCAAAGGCGAAGGCGACGCTGCCGCGGGGGTGCATCGTCGCACCGAGTTCGAGTGGCGTCTTTCAGCGCCGAAGCTCGACACCACCAAGCTCATCCGGACACCGTGGCGAAAGCTCTTCGCGAGCGCCAACGGCCGCTATCGGCCCGTGTTCGCCACCGCCGTGCGGAGGAGCGAGCTGCCGCTCGCTTTCGCCGACGGCACGCGGGCGACCCTTTGTCTAGACATCGGCGAGATCCGCGCCGGCCGCCGCCGCGCCGCACTGACCGAAATCGAAGTCGAGCTCAAGCGCGGCGATCCTTCGCGTTTGTTCGAGCTCGCTTCGGCGTTGGCCGCCGACCTGCCCGTCCGCGTCACGCACAGCAGCAAGGCGGAGCGCGGCTATGCGCTCGCGCGCGGCGCGGCGCCCGGCCCGCGCAAAGCCCGCCCGGTCGAGTTATCGCCGGAGGCGACGCGGGAGGCGGCGCTCGCGGCGATCGCCACCGAGTGCATCGCTCAGATCGAGGCCAACGCCGAGGCGATGCTCGCGCACGACGATCCCGAGTACCTGCATCAGCTGCGCGTCGGCTGGCGCCGCCTGCGCTCGCTCCTCAAGCTGGCCGCGCCGTTCACCCCGGTTGAATCCCTCGCGCCGCTTGAGCAGGAGCTCCGCTGGCTCGGCTCGGTTCTCGGTCCGGCGCGCGACTGCGATGTGCTCGGGCTGGAAACGCTGCCCAAGGTCGCCGCGGAGTTTCGCGGCCGGCGTGAGATCGCGCGCTTACGCGCGCGCGTGACGCGGCGCCGGCGACGGCTTTCCGCCATGGCGCGCGAGGCCGTCGCGACGCCGCGCTTCCAGCAGTTGCTGCTCGCGCTGGGTGCATTTTTCGCGGCGCTCGCCCGTTCGCCGGCCCCCGCGCCGCCCCCGACGCTCGCGCGCGATTGGATCGGGCCCGTTCTGCAGCAACGCCACGACAAGCTTTTCAGACGTGCACGACGCATCCACCGCGTCGGCCCCGCGGACCGGCATCGCGCGCGCGTCGCCGCGAAAAAGCTGCGCTATGCGGCGGAATTCTTTGCGCCGCTCGTTTCCAGCAAGCGCGCCGAAGCGTACCTCGCCGCGCTGTCCAAGCTGCAATCCGTGCTCGGTCGTCTCAACGACTTCGAAATCGCGGGAAAGCTGCTCGACGAGCTCCCGCCTGGAGAAGATGGTTCGCCCGCGCCCGGCGTCGCGCACGCGATCGGCATCGTGCGCGGCTGGCTTGCCGCCAGCGTTGCGCCCGAGCTCAAGCGGCTGCGCAAGGCGTCGCGCGCGTTCGCCAAATGCGAACCTTTCTGGCACGCCTGAAGGACCGGGCATGCTCGAATCCGCCGAAATCGGCCATAAGGTCCCCAAGCAGGTTTATGCGCGCGAAGAGCCGAAGCTTCGCGAGCTGCTGCTCAACGCCCAGTTCGATCTGTCGCAATCCGGCCGCGGTCCGCTGCTCCTGGTCATCTCCGGCGTCGAGGGCGGAGGGCGCGGAGAAACGGCCAACAAGCTGACCGAATGGATGGACCCACGGCACATCCACGTGGTCGCGTTCGGCGCACGCGTTCCCGAAGAAGTCGCGCGACCGCCCGCATGGCGCTATTGGCGCTCGCTGCCACCGAAGGGCAAGATCGGCATCTTGATGAACGCCTGGTACAACGAAGCGACGCTTGCCCATGTCCAAGGCATGATTGACGTGGATCAAGTGAACAGGCGTGTGCAGGCGATTCGCGAGCACGAGCAGATGCTTACCGACGAAGGCTTCGTACTGCTCAAGTTCTGGATCCATCTGTCCAAAGCGGCGCAGAAGCAAAGGTTGCAGGAGCTCGAGCGCGATCCCGACACCGCATGGCGCGTCACCCGCGAGGACTGGAAGGCGTATCGCATCTACAACAAGGCGCACGAGTTGTGGGAGCGCCTCCTGCGCGAGACCTCGACCGGCGTGGCGCCCTGGCACGTTGTCGAAGGCGCGGACGGACGCTATCGCTACCTTACGGTCGGCAAGATCCTGCTCGAGGCGCTTCGAGCGACGCTCGCGCCCCGACCGGCAACGCCTAAGCATGCGATCAAGCCGCCGGCGCCTTCGGTCATCGACAACGTCAAGCTCATCCGCGATCTCGACCTGTCGAAGAAGCTGCCGGTCAAAGCCTACGACCGCGAGCTCGAAAAGCATCAGGGCAAGCTTGCCACGCTGACGCGGCACAAGCGCTTCGCCAAGCACTCGTTGATCCTGGTCTTCGAGGGCGTCGACGCCGCGGGCAAGGGCGGCGCGATCCGACGGGTCACCGGAGCGCTCGACGCGCGCCAGTATGTGACGGTACCGGTTGCGGCTCCGACCGAGGAAGAGCGTGCGTTTCCCTATCTGTGGCGTTTCTGGAGAAACGTGCCGCGGTATGGTGGCGTTACGATCTTCGACCGGTCGTGGTACGGCCGGGTGCTCGTCGAACGCGTCGAGGGTTACTGCAGTGTCTACGACTGGATGCGCGCGTACGACGAGATCAATCAGTTCGAGGAGCAGCTTACCCAGGGCGACGCGGTCGTCGTCAAGTTCTGGCTGCAGATCAGCAAGACCGAGCAGCTGCGGCGTTTCAGGGCGCGTGAACGCTCGCCGTTCAAGCGCTTCAAGATCACCGCCGACGACTGGCGCAACCGCAAGAAATGGAACGCCTACGAACAAGCGGTGTGCGACATGGTCGATCGCACCAGCACCGAAATCGCGCCGTGGACGCTGGTCGAGGCCGAGGACAAGTACTACGCGCGCATCAAGGTGCTGCAGACAATCGCCGACCGCGTCAAGCAGGCGCTCGACCGATGATGCGGGCGAACGGCAGCTACGGCGCGCCGGGCTGGTTGCCCGGAGGACATGCGCAGACGATCTACCCGGTCCTGATCCGACCGCCGAGAGTCGCTTTTCGGCGGGAGCGGATCGACACGCCTGACGGTGACTTCATCGATTTCGACTGGCTTGAAGCATTGGAGCCAAGAGACAACGCGCCGCTCGTGGTTCTATTCCACGGTCTCGAAGGTAATTCGCGATCACACTACGCGCTGGCGCTGATGGCGCATCTCTCGACGATCGGCTGGCGCGGCATCGTGCCGCACTTCCGCGGCTGCAGCGGCGAGCCGAATCGTCGCCCGCGCGCGTACCACTCCGGTGATTACACCGAGGTCGCGTGGATGCTTGAGACGATCCGGGCACGGGTGCCGGACGCAGCGCTGTTTGCCGTGGGGGTTTCGCTGGGAGGCAGCGCGCTCCTCAACTGGCTCGGCCGGGAGGAGCATCGCGCCGCGAGGATCGTCGCTGCCGCCGCTGCCGTGTCGGCGCCGCTCGATCTCACCGCCGCCGGGATCGCCATCGAGCAAGGCTTGAACCGCATCTACTCCAGGCACTTCCGCGCGACACTCGTGCCGAAAGCGATGGCGATGGCTCAGCAGTTTCCAGGGACGCTCGACGCTACCGCCATCGCCCGCGTCGATTCGATGTACAGCTTCGACGACGTCGTCACCGCGCCGCTTCATGGCTTCACCGGCACGGAGGATTACTGGCGCCGGGCCAGCAGCAAGCCCTGGCTCAAGGCGGTGGCGGTACCTACGCTCGTGCTCAACGCCCGCAACGATCCGTTCATTCCGGCAAGCTCGCTCCCCACGCGCGCGGAAGCCGGCACCGCGATAACGCTCGAGCAACCCGAGGACGGCGGCCACGCCGGATTTCCGGGAGAGCGATTCCCCGGCCGCCCCCCTTGGCTGCCCCAGCGCCTGGTAACGTATTTCAGTGAGGTGCGCAGTGCCTGAGCTTCCCGCCGAGATCTTCAAGGCCTACGACATCCGCGGCGTCGTCGGCAAGACGTTGACGCCGCCGGTCGTGCGCAGCATCGGCCAGGCGCTGGGATCGCTTGCGCTCGAGCGCGGTCGCGACACGATCGTTGTCGCCCGCGACGGCAGACTCTCTGGCCCTGAGCTTTGTAGCGCCCTTGCCGATGGGATTCAATCCAGTGGGGCGAACGTGATCGACATCGGCTTGGTCACGACACCGATGAGCTATTTCGCGGCGCACGAGCTCGATACACGGTGCAGCGTCGTGGTGACCGGCAGCCACAATCCGCCGGACTACAACGGCCTCAAGATGGTAATCGCCGGCGACACGCTCGCGGGCGACGACATCCAGGCGCTCAAGACGCGCATCGAAGCGGGTGCGCTCAGGACCGGCGCCGGCAGCTACCGCCGCGGGGACATCGCCGCCGCGTATCTCGACCGCATCGCCGGCGATGTCGCGCTCGCGCGCCCGATGAGGATCGCGGTCGACTGCGGCAACGGTGTCGCGGGCGCTTTCGCCCCACAGTTGTTTCGTCG
>DASXQW010000118.1:0-61275 GCA_036506975.1 Casimicrobiaceae bacterium
ATCGAGCACGACATGGGCGTGGTCATGGACATCTCCAATCACGTCGTCGTGCTGGATCACGGCGAAAAGATCGCCGAAGGAACTCCGGACGACGTTCGCGCGGATCCCGTCGTGATCCGGGCGTACCTGGGCGCGGGTTGAACTGGCAAGAAGGGAACGTTCGGTTATGCAATTCTTCCTCGAAGTCCTGATCGGCGGGTTGCTTTCCGGAGTCATGTACTCGCTGGTGGCGATCGGGTTCGTGCTGATCTACAAGGCATCAGGGGTGTTCAACTTCGCGCAAGGCGCGATGGTGTTCTTCGCAGCACTCACCTGCGTGAGCCTGGTCGAGCGCGGGTTCCACTTCTGGCTGGCACTGCCGGCCACGCTTGCAGCGATGGTTGTGCTGGGCTTGCTGATCGAACGCGTCGTTCTGCGACCGCTGGTCAATCAGCCGCCGATCACGCTGTTCATGGCGACCATCGGGCTCACTTTCTTCATCGAGGGCCTGGCGCAGTTGTTCTGGGGCGCCCAGCCGCATGGGCTGGATATCGGGATCCAGGACGAGCCGTGGCAATGGATCACCGATGCGACCGGCATGAACATTTCCAAATTCGACGTCTCCGCCGCCGGCATCGCCGCGGTGCTCGTTACATCGCTGGGACTGTTCTTCAGCCGCACCCGCATCGGCCGGGCATTGCGTGCGGTCGCTGACGATCACCAGGCGGCGCTTGCCGTGGGCATTCCATTGCAGCAGATCTGGGGCATCGTCTGGGCGGTCGCCGGGTTTGTCGCGCTGGTCGCGGGTATGCTGTGGGGGGCGCGCAACGGCGTGCAGTACGCGCTCACCTTCCTGGCGCTCAAGGCCTTGCCGGTGCTGATCCTCGGCGGCTTCGAATCGATCCCCGGCGCGATCGTCGGGGGGCTGATCATCGGGGCGAGCGAAAAGCTGGCGGAGGTCTATTTCGGTCCCTACGTCGGCGGCGGCGTGGAGGGGTGGTTCCCATACGTGCTCGCGCTCATATTCCTGCTCTTCCGCCCGGAAGGCTTGTTCGGTGAGAAGCGCATCGACCGTGTGTAGATCATGAATCGGGACCATCAGCCGTCGGAACCGAGTATTCGGCCGTCAGGCGAGGCGCCCCGGAGCTCGCGACCGGAGCGTACACGACAGTACGTGAGGATCGCGAGCGAGGAGCGACGAAGCATGGCGGCCGAAGACGAAGGTTCCTGATGCTTTACCGAGAAGCCGGCCAGTTCAAGGCCTCATACGCCGAGGACCAGCAGATCTTTCCGATCCGCCAGGATCGGATCGCGGTCGCGATCTTGCTCGTCGTCGCGTTCCTGGTGGTGCCGCTGATCGCCAACGAATACTGGCTGTCGGCGATTCTGGTGCCGCTGCTGATATTCGCGCTGGCGACGCTGGGCTTGAATCTCTTGACCGGATACGCCGGACAGCTCTCGCTCGGAACCGCGGCGTTCATGGCCGTCGGCGCGTTTGCAGCGTACAACTTCATGCTCCGTGTGCCGGGCATTCCGCTGCTGGTCGCGTTCGTGCTGGCCGGCGTCTGCGCGGCGCTGGTGGGGATCGTGTTCGGACTGCCCAGCCTGCGCATCAAGGGCTTCTATCTTGCGGTGGCCACGCTGGCCGCACAATTTTTCGTGGTCTGGGCGCTGACCAAGTTCGGCTGGTTCTCGAACCACAGCACGTCGGGCGTCATCAATGCGCAGAAAATGACGATCCTGGGCTACTCGTTCGATTCGCCGGTCGCGAAGTACATGCTGGTCCTGTCGATCGTTGCGGTGTTGGCGTTGGCGGCGAAGAACATGACGCGAAGCTCGATCGGCCGCGCCTGGATGGCGGTGCGCGACATGGACGTGGCCGCCGAAGTGATCGGCATCAGGATCCTTTACACCAAGCTGCTGGCATTCGCGATCAGCTCGTTCTACTGCGGCATCGCCGGCGCTCTGTACGCCTTCGCCTACCTCGGCACCGTCGAGCCCGAGGGCTTCAACCTCGATTTGTCGTTCCGGGTGCTGTTCATGGTGATCATCGGCGGCGCGGGCAGCATCCTGGGGTCATTCCTGGGTGCCGCCTTCATCGTGCTGCTGCCGATATTCCTGAACACGATCGCGCATCCGCTCGAGCTGGCGCTGGGCGTGCAGCTGCCGCCGGGGCTGATGTCGAACCTCGAGCTCATCGTCTTCGGCAGCCTGATCATTTTCTTCCTGATAGTCGAGCCACATGGCCTCGCGCGGCTGTGGCAGATCGGCAAGGAAAAGCTCCGGCTGTGGCCGTTCCCGCATTGATGATGCATTGCAATAAAGACGGAATTGTCGCGGGGATGACGGTGTTGGCCAAAGACCTGGCCCATTATTGACAACCGAGAGGTTGTGGCAAATGCTTGGTCCGCTTCGCTTCGTAAGAGGACGTTTCCTAGGAGGTATGGCTATGAAGGCAGTCAAGGCGGCCCTGTTGGGCTTGGCGCTGGCCGGTGTTGTGACCACGGCTTCCGCTCAGAACGAGCAGTTCATTCCGATGAACGGGTACTGGGTCGGCCCATACGCCCCCGGCGGCTCCGGTATCTTCGGCGGCTTCATCGATTACATCAACATGCTCAATGCCCGTGACGGCGGCGTCGGCGGGGTCAAACTGACCTACGAGAAATGCGAGACCGAGTACAACAACGCTCGCGGCGTCGAATGCTACGAGCGTGAAAAGAAGAAGGGCCCGACCGGCGCAACGGTGATCCATCCGCTGTCGACGGGGATCACCTACTCGCTGATCGAGAAGGTCGCCGTCGATAAGATCCCGATGCTCTCGATCGGTTACGGGCGCACCGACGCGAGCGACGGCCGCGTGTTCCCGTACGTCTTCCCGCTGATCACCAACTACTGGTCACAGAACACCGCCAAGATCAAGTTCATCGGCATGAAGGAAGGCGGGATGGACAAGCTCAAGGGCAAGAAGATCGTGAACATCTATCACGACTCGGCCTACGGCAAGGAAACGATCCCGGTCCTCGATGCGCAGGCGAAGAAGTACGGCTTCACCGTCACGCACATCGCAGTGGCGCATCCTGGCAACGAGCAGGGCGCGCAATGGCTGCAGATCCGGCAGATCAAGCCCGACTGGGTGATTCTGCGCGGCTGGGGCGTGATGAATCCGGTCGCGCTCAAATCCGCCGCCAAGGTGGGCTTTCCGCGCGACCACATCGTTGGCGTGTGGTGGTCGGGTGCCGAGGAGGACACGATTCCCGCAGGCGACGCGGCGAAGGGCTATATCGCCGCCGGCTTCAATGTCGCGGGCGCGAATTTTCCAGTGATCCAGGAAATCAAGAAGTATGTCTACGCCAAGGGCAAGGGCGAGATGGAGGACCAGACGCGGATCGGCAGCATCTACTACAACCGTGGCGTCGTCTTCGGCATCGTCACCGTCGAGGCGATCCGCAAGGCGCAGGAGAAGTATGGCAAGAAGCCGCTGACCGGCGAGCAGGTCCGATGGGGCATCGAGAACCTGCAGATCAGCGACGCACGCCTCAAGGAGCTCGGCGCGACCGGCTTCATGCAGCCGCTCAGGGTGAGCTGCGTCGATCACGAAGGCGGCGGCGCGGTGAAATTCCTGCAGTGGGACGGCAGCAAGTGGAACGTCATCACCGACTGGATCCAGCCGGATCGCGAGCTGGTGCGAGGAATGGTCGAGCAATCCGCGGCTGCGTACGCCAAGGAAAAGAACATCACTCCGCGCGACTGCAGCAAGGAAGCGTGAGCGGCGAGCGTTAGATACTCTCTTCCCTCTCCCCTTTCCGGGGGAGAGGAGAAGATGGGTTTGCCCGCGCGTAATCACTATTTCGATCCATGACGGCAGCGACAGATACCGCGACGACCGCAGCGCCTGGCGTGGCCAAGTCGTATCTCTCGGTCAACAACATCGAGGTCATCTACGACCACGTCATCCTCGTGCTCAAGGGCGTGTCGCTCGAAGTGCCGCAGGGCAGGATCGTCGCGCTGCTCGGAGCAAACGGTGCGGGCAAGACCACGACGCTGAAGGCGATCTCCAATCTGCTGCGCGCCGAACGGGGCGATGTCACCAAGGGGACGATCGAGTTCAAGGGTCGGCGCGTCGACCGGTTGACGCCGAACGAGCTGGTCAAGCTGGGCATTTGCCAGGTGATGGAAGGCCGGCATTGCTTTCCGCACCTGACGGTCGACGAAAATCTGCTGACCGGCGCATTCACGCGTAGCGCGTCGCGAGCCGAAATCAGGGCCGATCTCGAGAAGGTGTACGGCTATTTTCCACGCTTGAAACAGCGGCGGACGAGCCTTGCGGGCTATACCTCCGGCGGCGAACAGCAGATGACCGCGGTGGGGCGCGCGCTGATGGCGCAACCGTCGATGATCCTGCTCGACGAGCCGTCGATGGGACTCGCGCCGCAAATCGTCGAGGAGATATTCGAGATCGTCCGCGACCTGAACCAGAAGGAGAAGGTGAGCTTCCTTCTCGCGGAGCAGAACACGAACGTCGCGCTGCGCTTCGCCGATTATGGCTACATCCTCGAAAACGGCCGCGTTGTGATGGACGGGGCGGCGGCCGACCTGGCGCAGAACGAGGACGTCAAGGAATTTTATCTCGGCCTCTCGACGGCCGGACGCAAATCGTTTCGCGACGTGAAGCACTATCGCCGCCGCAAACGCTGGCTCGCCTGATCGATCGGTGAAAAGCTGCTGCGCGGCCCGACTGCTTCGTTGTGTCCTCGCTCGGCCCTCGCTGTACTTCATCTGTACTATCTCGGGCCTCGCTGCGGGCCCTCAGTTGGCAAATGAGGCATTCGGGTCTGCTCGCGACGCTTTTCTCACGATCGACCCACAGTGACTTTTCCGCGGACCTGACGTGAGTGAGCATTTCGACACGCTCGAGACGCGCGATCCGGAGCTTCGCGAGCGGGCGCAGCTGGCGGCGCTTCCGGCGCGCATCGCGCTGGCCAAATCGCGCACGGCGGCATATGCGCGAATTTTCGCCGATGTCGATCCGGCCGCAGTGTCCACGCGCGCGGCGCTCGCGCGGCTGCCGGTCACGCGCAAGGCCGAGCTCCTCGAGTTGCAGAAAGCGGCGCGGCCTTTCGGCGGATTCGCGGCGACGCGCTGGGGCGAGGCAGTGCGCGTTTTCGCTTCGCCCGGCCCGATCTACGAGCCGGAGGGCGCCGCCGCCGATTACTGGCGCCTCGCGCGGCCGCTGTTCGCGGCTGGCTTTCGCCGCGGCGATCTCGTGCACAACTGCTTCTCGTACCACTTCACGCCGGCGGGTTCGATGCTCGAAACCGGCGCGCATGCGCTGGGCTGCACCGTCTTCCCGGGAGGGATCGGGCAGACCGAGCAACAGGTGCACGCCATGGCGGAGCTCGCTCCGGCGGGCTACGTCGGGACGCCGTCGTTCCTGAAGATCATCCTGGACAAGGCGGACGAGCTCGGCATCAAGCTGCCCAGCGTCAAGAAAGCTCTCGTATCCGGCGAGGCGTTTCCGCCGAGCCTGCGCGACGCGCTCGTCGCGCGCGGCGTGGTCGCGTATCAGGTGTACGCCACCGCGGACCTGGGTACGATCGCCTACGAGTCGCAAGCGCGGCAAGGCTTGATCGTCGACGAAGGCGTGCTGGTCGAAATCGTGCGGCCCGGCACGGGCGATCCAGTCGAGCCGGGAGAAGTCGGCGAGGTCGTCGTCACTACGCTGATCACGACCGAATATCCGCTGATCCGCTTCGGCACCGGCGATCTTTCCGCGGTACTGCCGGCGTCGCTGACCGCGGCGTCACCCTGCGGTCGCACCAACCGGCGCATCAAGGGCTGGCTCGGTCGCGCCGATCAGACGACCAAAGTCAAGGGCATGTTCGTGCATCCGTCGCAAGTGGCCGAAATCGCGCGACGACATGTGGAAATCGGCAAGGCGCGCCTCGTCGTGGACAATCCGGACGGCGGCGATCGCATGATCCTGCACGTCGAGGTGCCGGGCAACCGCTCGGCCAGCGCCGACGCGATCGTCGCTTCGATGCGCGAGATCACCAAGCTGCGCGGCGAGGTCGCGTTTCACGCGCCCGGAGAGCTTGCCAACGACGGCAAGGTAATCGAGGATCTGCGCAAGTACGATTGACCGGGCTTGGTTGTCAGCCGCATCGACGCGGGCAGCACACGCCGTTGGGAAAACAAGACCGACGGGACTTTCGTGGCCTCGTCGGATAGCTCGGGGAAAGAGTGGGCGCGCACGCTCCAGCTCCGGGACGGTACTTGGCGCGTCGCCGGCGATGGCAAGTTCTGCGTGGATATCCAATGGAACTTAGCGCCCGAGAAGTGGCGCCGCCACATCTTCAAGGCAAGTGATAAATACTACGGCGCGGGCAAGCTCGAAGACTCCGCGCCGGCGCACGAGTTGGAGTTCTCGAAATAGCAGCACAGCCTCTCCATCCGGATTGGCTCTGGTGATTCCGCGCGGGGAATGCGCTCCGTGAGTGTCGTCCCCGCCTTAGGCACATGCTGCGCCGGTGCCTTTGCACCGAGCCGGGCCGGCGATGTGCGATTTCGCCGCGCGTGCTACGATTGGCCTGCACGCGAAGAGCGCGCCCATGGCCAGGTCCGTTACCTCCGTCGATCCGCTCGCACCTCTCGCTCCGGATACGTTGCGCGCGATTGCCGCCACCGGCGTCGCTCGCAACTATCCCAAAAACACGATTCTCATCAACGAGGGCGACGTCGGCGATTCGCTTTTTATCGTCCTTTCCGGACGGGTGAAAGTCTATTCGAGCAACCCGGCCGGCCGCGAAGTCGTCATCGCGTTTCACGGCCCAGGCGAATACGTCGGCGAGATGTCGTTAGACGGCAGCCCTCGCTCGGCCTCGGTGGTGACGCTGGAGCCGACGGCCTGCGCGATGGTCACTCGTGCGAGCTTTCGCGAATTCATCCTGGCCCATCCCGACTTCGCGCTGCACCTGATCGAGAAGCTGATCCAGCGCGTGCGATTGACGACCGAGAACGTGAAGAGTCTGGCGTTGTCCGACGTTTACGGACGGCTGGTCAAGCTGCTGCTCGACCTCGCCATCGACCAGGACGGAAAACAGGTCGTGCCGGAGAAGCTCACGCAGCAGGATATCGCCGAGCGCATCGGCGCCTCACGCGACATGATCAGCCGCCTGCTCAAGGACCTCGTCGCCGGCGGCTACCTGACGATCCACGATCGGACTATCACCATCCTCAAGAAGCCGCCGCCCGGGTGGTAGGGCCGGTTCCGCGCTCCGCCCGATACCCGGGGCCGCGCAGCGTCCGAAGGCCGCGGGATTCGCCCGGATAAACACGCGGGCTCGTCCCGGGGTACGCGCTTCGCACGCGGCCCGCCGTGAATTTTCCGCACTGGCTCCCTCGAATCCTCAGGTTCGCGCCGCTGCCGCGCGCGCCTATATTAGGCATGTCCGGTGGTACAGGGCGCAATGAAGGGGCCACCGGGAAAAAGCGGCGCGCAAGGCGAACCGCCTCCGCCGCGTAACCAGTTACAAGAGGAGTGAACCATGCTCAACGAAACACCTTCGGGTTCGACCAAGATCATCACGGCGCTGAAGATTGCCGCAGTGGTGACAGTGCTCGGGTCTGTCGTTTTCGCCACCGAGCACCGGTTGGCAAGCGCAGTCCCGCACGAGCAGACCGTCGCGGCCGTCACGGCACAGGCCTATGCCGCCGATGGGACGGCGCAACAGGCAGCGACCGATTACTTTCCCGCGCGGTTCCCTGCGCCGACAGGCGAGTCTTCGGAACCGGCACCGACATTCTAGAGTGCGATGAGAGCATATCGGCAATGGCTCAATGGCGTTCGCCGCCGCGCAGCGGTGCGCTCGCCATTGTGGCGAGGCATCGAACGCGTGTTGGCGGGTGCATTGGCGCACCGACTCGCGCGCGTCGCCGCAGTGCTGGCTACCGCGACGGCGCTCGTCGCGACGATCGGCATGCTGGCAAAGCTGAGCGATGCCCGCGCGGACGCGGAACGCCGCCCATACGCTTCCGTGCCGCCCGGCAACGCGCTTGCAGTGCCGGAGCCGGTTGCACCGGCGAGTCGCTAAGCCTGAGGAACCTGGCTACCGCGCCCGAGCGTTATCCACGCTCGGGCGCGGGCCCCTGCCTTACTCGCCGGAGTGTCTGCTGCAACGCGCTTCAGCGGTCGACACCACCCATGCAGATGTACTTGACCTCGATGTACTCGTCGATGCCGTACTTGGAACCCTCGCGGCCGATTCCCGACTGCTTGACGCCGCCGAAAGGCGCGACCTCGGTCGTGATAAAGCCGGTGTTCACTCCCACCATTCCGTACTCGAGCGCTTCGGCGACGCGCCAGATCCGCCCGATGTCGCGGGAGTAGAAATACGACGCCAGCCCGAACTCGGTGCGGTTGGCGAGTTCTATCACCTCGGCATCCGATGAGAAGCGGAACAACGGCGCGACCGGGCCGAAGGTTTCCTCGCGAAACACTTTCATCTCCGGGGTGACTTCGGTCAGTATGGTCGGCTCGTAGAATGTGCCGCCCAGCGCGTGCCGCTTCCCGCCGACCGCGACTTTCGCCCCATGCGCGGTGGCGTCGGCGACGTGCTCCTCGACCTTGGCCAGCGCGTCCGCATTGATGAGCGGGCCCTGCGCGACGCCGGACTCGGTGCCGGGCCCGACCTTGAGTGCACGCACTTTTTCGGCGAGCTTGGCGGCGAAGGCGTCGTAGACCTTCTCGTGCACGAACAACCGGTTCGCGCACACGCAGGTCTGCCCGGTATTGCGATACTTGGACACAATCGCACCTTCGGCCGCGGCGTCGAGATCGGCGTCATCGAATACGATGAAGGGCGCGTTGCCGCCCAGCTCGAGCGAGAGCTTTTTCACGGTCGATGCGACCTGTTTCATCAGCGCGCGGCCGGTCTCGGTCGAGCCGGTGAACGAAAGCTTGCGCACGATCGGGTTCGACGTCATCTCGCCGCCGATCGCGGATGACTGGCCGGTGATCACATTGAGCACGCCCGGCGGAAAGCCGGCGCGTGCCGCAAGCTCGGCGAGGGCCAGCGCCGAATACGGCGTCGCCTGCGCCGGCTTGATGATGACGGTGCAGCCGGCGGCGAGCGCCGGGGACACCTTGCGCGTGATCATCGACGACGGGAAATTCCACGGCGTGATCGCCGCGCAGACGCCGACCGGCTCCTTGATCACGACCAGGCGCCGGTCATTGCCGATCGTCGGGATGACGTCGCCGTACACCCGCTTCGCCTCTTCGGCGAACCATTCGGTGTAGCCGGCGCCGATGGTGATCTCGCCCCTCGATTCGGCGAGCGGTTTGCCTTGCTCGCTGGTCAGGATCAGTGCGAGGTCTTCCGCGTGCGCCAATTGCAGCTCCGCCCATTTGCGCATGATCGCACTGCGCTCCTTGGCCGTCTTGGCGCGCCACGCCGGCCACGCCTTGTTCGCGGCATCGATCGCGCGCCGCGTCTCAGTGGCGCCCATGACCGGTACGGTGCCGATTCGGATGGCGGTAGCGGGATTGATGACGTCGCGAGTCGTGCGCGCATCGGCGTCGGCCCAGCGGCCGTCGATGTAGCATTGCTGCTTCAGCAACGCGGAATCCTTGAGCGCAAGCGGCGCGCTTCTTTCAATCGTATCGGGGGGCATCGAAGTCTCCTGCGAAGAGTCGGACATTCTCGGCGCCGCAGTCGGCCGAGGACCCGCTATTGTAAGGGGTCGCGGATGCGGCGTTACCCAAACTTTCGACTTGGCAGCGGGCCGACTCGCTCATCGGCGATGAGATCGGCGGTCTGTGGTTGCCGCCTTTCGAGAAACTCGGCTAATAGCGTGGCGGTGTGCGAGCCCGCGGGCCGCGACGTTATCGCGTCGATGGTTCCCTGCGTGACGACGCGCCCGCCGGCAGCGCCGCCTTCGGGGCCGAGGTCTACGATCCAGTCCGCGTCGGCAATCACATCGAGATTGTGCTCGATCACGACGACGGTGTTGCCTGCATCGACGAGTCGATGCAGCACCCGGATGAGCTTCTCGACGTCCGCCATATGCAAGCCGACCGTGGGCTCGTCGAGCACGTACAGTGTGTGGCCCCGGCGTGCAGCCTGAAAGTCGGGTCTGACCCTGCTTCTTCCCACCTTCGCGAGCTCGGTGACCAGCTTGATGCGCTGCGCCTCGCCGCCGGAGAGCGTCGGGCTCTGCTGCCCCAGCGTGAGGTAACCGAGGCCCACTTCCTGCAACAGCGCGAGCGCGTGATGGATCCGCCGATGCGCGGCGAAGAAGTCGACGGCTTCGTCGACGTTCATCGCGAGCACGTCGGCGATCGACTTGCCGCGCCAGGTTGCGGCGAGCGTCTCGCTCGCGAAGCGCGCTCCGTTGCAGGCTTCGCAGGCGACCTTGACGTCGGGCAGAAAGCTCATCTCGATGGTCTTGACCCCCTGACCCTCGCATTCCGGGCAGCGGCCGCCGGGAGTATTGAACGAGAAGCGGCCCGGCCCGAATCCGCGCATGCGCGCCTCGTTGGTCTCCGCATACAGTCGCCGGATCGTGTCCCAGAATCCCACGTAGGTGGCAGGACAGGAGCGCGGCGTCCTGCCGATCGGTGTCTGGTCGACCTCGAGCACGCGCTCGAGCGCCTCCCAGCCGGCAAGATCATTGCAGCCAACGAGCTCCACGGGCTTCCGCCGGCGCGGGTTGCCGACGAGCTCGAGCAGATTCGCGTAGAGCACATCGCGCGCGAGAGTGCTCTTGCCGCTGCCCGATACGCCGGTGATCACACTGAGCCGCTCGAGAGGAATACGGGCGCGGGCGTTGTTGAGGTTATGCAGCCGCGCGCCGGAGACCACGATGGCCGGGCTCCGCTCGCTGGTGATGCGCGGCGCCACGAGGGGATGGGCAAGCGGACGCGCGAGGAACCGGCCGGTAATCGAGTGCGGCGATCTCATGAGCTCGGCGGCCGTGCCTTCCGCCACGATCGCTCCGCCGCGACTGCCCGCGCCCGGACCGAGATCGATGACGTGATCGGCACGGCGGATCGTGTCCTCGTCGTGCTCGACGACCACGAGCGTGTTTCCTTTCGCTTGGAGCTTGGCCAGCGTGTCGAGCAGCACCCGGTTGTCACGCGCGTGCAGGCCGATCGTCGGTTCGTCGAGGATGTAACACACCCCGCGCAGATTGGAGCCGAGTTGCGACGCGAGTCGAATGCGCTGCGCCTCGCCTCCCGCAAGCGTGGGCGCGGAGCGGTCGAGCGTGAGATAGCCCAAGCCGACGTCGGCGAGAAAGGCGAGCCGCGACTCGAGCTCCGCAACGATGTCACGCGCGATGGCCGCCTCGCGGCCGTGCAAATCCAGCTCCGCGAAGAATCGCCGTGCTTCGCTGACCGAGAGCCGCGTCAGATCGGCGATCGACTGCTGGCGAAAGCGCACGGCGAGCGCTTGCGGATTGAGCCTTTGACCGTCACACGCAGGGCAGATCCGCTCGTCGTCTCCGTACCACTCGTTCCACCAGATTTCCTCGCCGGTCTGTTCGGTGTCGAAGCCGCGGAGCTTCAAGCCCGTGCCGAAGCATGTCGTGCACCAGCCATGCTTGGAGTTGAACGAGAACAGGCGCGGGTCAAGCTCCGGAAAGCTGCGACTGCATATGGGACAGGCGCGTTTGGTGGAGAAAACAAAAGTAGGGTCAGAGACGACTTTCCCTGTACCGCCTTCCTTAGATTGGGACGCTGGTGGAAAGTCGTCTCTGACCCTACCCGGCAACACGTTGACGATCCCCTTTCCGAACTCGAGCGCGCGCGAAAGCGCCTCGCGCAGCGCGCGCTCGGTGTCAGGACCGACGACGAGGCTGGCCACCGGAAGCTCGAGCGAGTGCTCCTTGAAGCGGTCGAGTCGCGGCCAGCGCGCCGTCGGAAGCATGGCGCCGTCGACGCGTAGCTCGGCAAAGCCTTTGCGCGCCGCCCATTTCGCGAGGTCCGTGTAATAACCCTTGCGGGCAGCCACCAGCGGTGCGAGGAGGGTGACTTCGCGGCCGGCGTACTCGCGCAGCAAGCTCGCCGCGATGGCTTCCTCGCTCTGCGGCGCGATCGGGGCGCCGTCATCCGGGCAGTGTTGCGTGCCGATCTTGACGTAGAGCAGCCGCAGGAAATGATAGACCTCGGTCAGCGTGGCGACCGTACTCTTACGTCCGCCTCGGCTTGCGCGCTGCTCGATCGCCACCGTCGGCGGAATGCCGAAGATCGCGTCGACGTCCGGACGCGAAGCGGGTTGCACGAATTGGCGCGCATAGGCATTGAGCGACTCGAGATAGCGGCGCTGTCCTTCCGCGAACAGGATGTCGAACGCGAGCGTGCTCTTGCCGCTGCCCGACACCCCGGTGACGACCGTGAAGCGCTCGCGCGGGATGTTCACGTCGATGTTCTTCAGGTTGTGCTCGCGGGCGTTGTGGATGCAGATCGAGTTGCGGCGTTGCGATCCGGCCGCCGGCCGTGGCGGCTCGCGCGCCTCGATCTTGCGCACGACCGCTGCGCCGGGCGCAGCGGCATAGTTTCGCAACGCCGTGCCCGTATGCGATGCGGCGCATGCCATCACGTCGGCCACCGTGCCGGCGACGACCACATGACCGCCGGCATCGCCGCCTTCGGGACCGAGATCGATGATCCAGTCGGCGGCGCGAATCACGTCCAGGTTGTGCTCGATCACCACCAGCGTGTGTCCAGCCGCGACGAGTTTGCGAAGCGCGCCCAGAAGTCGCGCGACATCGTCGAAATGCAAACCCGTCGTCGGCTCATCGAACAGAAACAGCTTGCCGCGCGTGCCGCCGTCGTTGGCGCGCGGACGCACGGGCGAGCGGCTTGCCGTGCCTAAGAATCCGGCAAGCTTCAGGCGTTGCGCTTCGCCGCCGGAAAGCGTCGGCACGGGCTGTCCGAGCCTGAGGTAGTCGAGACCGACTTCGGCGAGCGACCGGAGCGCGGCATCGATATCAGGCCCGCCGCCGAAGAATGCGCGCGCCTCGCCGACCGTCATGTCGAGCACGTCGGCGATCGACTTGCCTTCGAGCCTCACGTCGAGCACGTCGGCGCGATAGCGCTTGCCGTCACAGTCCGGGCAGCGCAGATAGACATCCGACAGGAACTGCATCTCTACGTGCTCGAAGCCGTTGCCGCCGCAGGTGGGGCAGCGGCCGGTGCCGGCATTGAAGCTGAACGTGCCCGCGGTGTAGCCGCGCTCTTTGGCGAGCGGCGAGCCCGCGAATCGCTTACGGATCGCGTCGAAGGCGCCGACGTAGCTCGCGGGGTTGGAGCGCGTCGTGCGGCCGATCGGTGCCTGGTCGATCAGTACGACATCGTCGATCAGGTCGTGTCCACGCAAGCCCCGATGCGCGCCTGGGGCTTCGGTGGGCTTGCCCTTGGCGCGAAGCAACGCGGCGTGCAGCACGTCCTGCACGAGCGTCGACTTGCCGGACCCCGACACGCCGGTAATGCACACCAGGTGCTCGAGCGGAATCGCAACGTCGATGTTCTTAAGATTGTGATCGGAGGCTCCAGCGAGCTCGATCCTGGCGCCATTGACCGGCACGGGAATCGGCGCGGACCGATCCGCGCGCTTGCGCCCGGCGAGATAATCACCGGTAAGCGACTGGGTATTGCCGATGAGCTCCGACGGCGTGCCGAAGAATACGACACGCCCGCCGTGCTCGCCGGGCCCGGGCCCGATGTCGAGCACATGGTCCGCGGCGAGCATGATCTGCGGATCGTGCTCGACGACGACCAGCGAGTTGCCGGCGTCGCGCAGCCGCTCCATGGCGCCGATCACGCGGCCCATATCGCGCGGATGCAGGCCGATCGACGGCTCGTCGAGGACGAACAGCGTATTGACGAGCGACGTGCCGAGCGCGGTAGTCAGGTTGATGCGTTGAACCTCGCCGCCGGACAAGGTACGGGATTGGCGATCGAGCGTGAGATAGCCGAGGCCCACCTCCGAGAGGTAGCGCAACCGGGCGCGGATTTCGCCGAGCAGCAGATCGGTCGCCTCGTCGAACGGCGCAGGCAGGTGCACATGCGCAAAGAAATCTCGCGCGCGATCGATCGGAAGCAGCATCAGGTCGTGCACGCTCAATCCCGGCAGGTGCGCGAAGGTGTTTTCGTCGAGCGCGATGCCGCGCGGGCGGAAGCGCGACCCGCCCTCGAGCACGCGTCCACTGTCTTCGAGCGTTCCTAACCGCCACAACAAGGCATCGGGCTTGAGCCGTGCGCCGCCGCAAGCCTCGCAGGGCGTGTATGCGCGGTATTTCGACAGCAGCACCCGGATGTGCATCTTGTACGCCTTGGTCTCGAGCCAGGCGAAGAAGCGCTTGACGCCGTACCACGTCCCGGGCCAGGAGCGCTCCCAGCTCTTCCACTCGGGCTCGCCTTCCAACATCCATCGCTGGTGCGCTTGGTCGAGATCGCGCCACGGCACGTCGAGCGGGACGCCGCGCTTTTTCGCGTACTTCACGAGGTCGTCCTGACACTCGCGAAAGCTCGCGCTCTGCCATGGCTTGATCGCGCCTGCGCGAAGCGTCTTCGCGGCATCGGGAACGATGAGCCCGTTGTCGATGCCGATCACACGGCCGAAGCCGCGGCAGGTTTCGCACGCGCCAAGGGGAGAGTTGAACGAGAAGAGGCTTGGCGCCGGGTCCCGGTAGCGAATATTGCAATCCGGGCAGTGCAGGTCGGTCGAGAAGCGCCGGATGTCCGCGCGGGCGGAGCGCTCAGTTGACCCGGTCGGCCCCGTCGTCGACGATTCGTCCGGGACGGCGTGGACGTTGACCCGCCCGTGGCCCACCCGGAGCGCGGCTTCGAGCGCCTCGATGACGCGCGCACGTTCCGTGTTGCCCATGCGGAACCGATCCTGGACGACTTCGAGGAGGTGAGCGCTCCGCGCGTGGATTCGCGAGTAGCCCTGCCTCTCGAGCAGCTGGACGATCTCCGCTTCCGAGAAATTGTCGGGCACGGTGACCGGAAATGTGACGACGAGCCGCGGGTCGCCGGCCGATCGGCTCCCCTCGGCCAGCGCGTCGTAGATCGTTTCCGGAGTGTCGCGCCTGACCTTGCGGCCGCAGCCGCGGCAATACAGCTCTGCGGCGCGCGCGTAGAGGAGCTTCAGGTAATCGGCGAGCTCCGTCATCGTGCCGACGGTCGACCGCGACGTGCGCACTGGATTGGTCTGATCGATGGCGATCGCCGGCGGAATGCCCTCTATGCGGTCGACCTGCGGCTTGTCCATCCGGTCGAGGAACTGGCGGGCGTACGGCGAGAAGGTCTCGACGTAGCGACGCTGCCCTTCCGCATACAGCGTGTCGAAGACGAGCGAGGATTTGCCGGACCCGGACACCCCGGTCACCACGACGAGCTCGTTGAGCGGCAGCTCGAGCGAGAGGTTCTTCAGGTTGTTCTGGCGAGCGCCGTGGATGACGATGCGTTCGGACATGATCTGATGGATGGGACGGGGTACAACGATGCTACGAGGCGCGCGAGTAGGCCGATTCGGTCCCTTCGAGCTGCGTGAAACGCACGGGCAGTACTTCGGTCGTCGTGATGGCGCCGGTGACGTCCTTTTCAACCAGCAGGAGACGCTGCGCCTCGGCCAGGCCGGCGGGGATCGCCATCTTTCCGCCGGGTTTCAACTGCTCGATGAGCGGCGGCGGAATGAGGTCCGGCGCGGCGGTGACGATAATCTTGTCGTAGGGCGCGTGCTCGGGCCATCCGTAATATCCGTTGCCGATCTTGAATTCGATGTTCGTGTACTTCTGCTGGCGCAGGCGCTGTTTCGCCTGGTTCGCGAGCTCTTCGAGGATTTCCACGCTGTAGACTTTTTGCGCGAGCTCCGCGAGCACCGCGGCCTGGTAGCCGAGGCCGGTGCCGATCTCGAGGACCGCATCGCCGGCATCGATGGCAAGGAGATCCGTCATGAGCCCAACGATAAACGGCTGCGAAATCGTCTTGCCGAATCCGATCGGCAGCGGGACGTTCGCATACGCGAATGGCTGTAGCTCGACCGGGACGAACTCGTGTCGCGGCACCTTACCGAGCGTGGCCATGACGCGCTCGCCGAGCGCCGCCTTGCCGATGCTCGCGCAAGCGAAAATGGTATCGGCGGTGATGGCGGCGACCATCTGCTCTCGCGCAGTGGCGTATAGGTCTGGGGTCATAGTGCTCTCCGGCGGCAGGCGATGTGGCGTACGACGCGAAAGCTGCGGGCCAACGGCCTGGAGCGTCGCGTCATGACCGAAAGCATAGCAGGCGCAAGATGCGCCCGGAGTCGTACGCGACACGGGCAGGCATCCGGGCGCTGATCTATAGATAGGCCCGGCGCCGACAGGTTCCCGTCGAAGCCTGCCGGGCTTCCTTTCAGCCGGAGCGGCGTCAGGGTTTCGAAGGCAGCGCCGCTCCGAGCGGCGAGGATGTGCCGACTGCGCGTTTCGTTCGCGTCATGCACAATCTCGGGCGCCTGGAGCGGCGTGTATTACAAGGGATCAATCCAATGAACCTGACTGTTCGTGAGCTTGCTCGTGCGAGCCTGGTGCTCGCGCTCCTCTACGCGCTGCCTGTTCCTGCCGGTGCGGCCGCACAGACGAATCCGGTCGCGCATGACACCCCACGTCCCAAGATCTGCGTCGTGCTCTCCGGCGGCGGCGCACGCGGAGCCGCGCACGTCGGTGTGCTCAAGGTGCTCGAGGAATTGCGTGTGCCGATCGACTGCATCACGGGCACCAGCATGGGCTCGCTGGTCGGCGCGTCGTATGCGACCGGAACCACGATCGCCGAGATGGAGGAGATCCTGCAGGGCATCTCCACCGAGCTCCTGTTCAAGGAGACTCCGCCGCGGCAAGAGCAGACGATCCGCCGCAAGCTCGACGACCGCCTGGATTTCGTCGGCCCCGAGATAGGCTTGCGCGACTGGAACCTGGAGTTACCCAAGGGGTTCGTCTCCGGCGTGCAATTGGAAACCGTGCTGCGCTACCTGGCGAAGGCCAAGGGTTATCGCAAGTTCGATGAGTTGCCGATTCCGTTCCGCGCGGTCGCGACCGATCTGGTGACGGGCAAGGCGGTCGTATTCGCCGACGGCGAGCTCGCGAACGTCGTGCGGGCGAGCATGTCGGTTCCCGGCGCGATCGCGCCCGCGGAGTTTGAAGGCAAGATCCTCGTCGATGGAGGGCTCACCAACAACCTGCCGGTCGACGTCGCGCGCTCGCTGGGCGCCGACGTCGTCATCGCGGTGAATCTCGGTACGCCGCTTGCGCCGCGCGAGCAGCTGAAATCGATCCTTGGCGTAAGCGGTCAGGTCATCAATATCCTGACCGAGCAGAACGTGCAACTGTCGCTGGCGACGCTTAAAGCCACCGACATTCTGATCCTGCCCGAGCTCGGCGATTTCTCATCGGCAGATTTCGATCATCTGCCGAAGACCGTTCCAATCGGGGAAGCCGCCGCGCGCAAAGTCGCCGACCGGCTTTCTCGCTTGAGCCTGCCGCCGGAGGAATACGGGGCGGTGCGCGCGCGCCAGCTCCTCGTCGCGGCGGCAGACACGAGACCCATCGACGAAATCCGCTTCACCAATCTGCAGCGGGTCAACGCGGAGGAGGCGAAGGCAGTCATGGAGACCAGGCCTGGTCAGCCGATCGATCCGAGGGTGCTCGATGCCGACATGCGTCGGCTCTACGGCACCGGCGATTTCGAGCACGTCAACTATCGCATCATCGAGGAGCCGGGCAAGCGCGTGCTCGCGGTAGACGCAGTGGAAAAATCGTGGGGTCCGAATTACCTCCGCTTCGGCCTCGGATTCTCGAGCGACCTCAAAGGCGACACGTTCTTCAATCTGCTGGCGAGTTATCGCCGGACATGGATCAACTCGCTCGGCGCCGAATGGCGCAACGATCTGCAGATCGGGCAGACCGCGGCGCTCACGAGCGAGTTCTACCAGCCCCTCAACCCGCGGCAATACTTCTTTGTCGCGCCGCGGATCGAATTACAACGACGCGTCGTCGACCTGTTCCAAGGCAATCAGCGCCTGGCAAGCTACGACGTCCGCTACGGGCGTGCCGGGCTCGACGTGGGCGGTCAATTCACGCGCTACGGCGAGTTGCGCGTCGGCGCGATCGCGGGGACGCTCGCGGCCTCGCTCAACACCGGTCCGCCGGAGCTCGCGCCTCCGCCTGGCCGTATCAGGCAGGGGGCGTTTACCTCGCGGCTCATCGTCGATCAGCTCGACAGCGCGATCTTTCCGCGCAGCGGCGCAGCGGGCTCGGCGCACTTGTTCGCCTCGAGCGATGCGCTGGGCGCCGACGCGCGGTATACCAAATGGGAAGCCGACGGCATCGCCGCTTGGTCGTTCGGCGACCACACCTTCAACATCGGGCTCAAGGGCGGCGGCAAGCTCGGCAATGACGCCCTGCCGCGCTACGACCTGTTCCAGTGGGGTGGCTTCCTGCAGCAATCCGGCTATCCGACCGGCGCCCTCATCACGGAGAGATTAACGTTCGGGCGTCTCATGTATTACAACAAGGTCATACGGCAGAAGCTGCTCGAAGGCGTCTACGCCGGGTTTTCGCTGGAGGCGGGGAAATATGGCGCGCCGCTCGTTCCGGGCTCGCCGACCGGCGTGCTCAAGTCGGCCAGCGTGTTCCTCGGCGCGGACACGCCCATCGGACCGTTGTATTTCGGCTACGGGCACGCCGCGGACGGCAACAGCAGCTTTTATCTGTTCCTCGGACGGCCGTAACGAGCTCGCGATGAGCGATCATCGAGTCGATCGACGGCTGTCACAGCACAGATGCCGGCCAAAATTCCCGATCGCTGGCAGCTATAGCGCGAGGATATGATGGCGCTCGGCTCCCCTGACGGCATCCCGGGAAACCGCGCTATCAAACGTGACGAACTGCCCGCGATGCCGAACGGCGAGCGCAAGCAGGTAGAGATCAGTGAGTTGGCGTGGTCCGTGAATTCGCGCCGAATCAGCGACACGCGCGTCGAGCAGACTGAAGTCATCCGGCCAGAACTCGTGGACGGAACTTGCGCCGGCTTCCCTAAGCCGTTCCATTACTGCGCGCACCGGCACCGGATTCGGATACGCCGGATGCGACATGATGCGCATACAGCCGTTTTCGGTTATGGGACAGGATGCCCAACCGGCGCGCGCATGGACGACGAACCATTTCGTCGCGCGCACATGCAGTGAGTGATCGGCATCCAGCAACGCGATCAGGACATTGACGTCCAACAGCGCGCGGATTAGGTCCTTAGTAGGCGTCGTCTTCTCGCAACGTGTCGATCAGCTCGTTGGTGACGATTCCACCTCGCTTCGGGAAGGGCCGGAACCCGTAGCGCGCCTTCGGTTCCCGTGCGCCCGGCGCATCCGGGGGCGCAGTCAATGCCCTGCGCGCGAGCTCGGAAATCACCTCGCCGGCAGTTTTCTTTTCGCGGCGAGCGCGCTCCTTGGCGGCCTGCAGGACGTCGTCGGCAATATCAAGGGTGGTGCGCATGCATCAGATGCTAATGCATCAAACATCAATAGTCAAGCCAGACGGGCACGATCCTGACGTACTACGAGCGAGCTGCGACACGCGGCTTGAGCGTGACCAGGGTCACGCCGGCAAGCACCAGCGCGGCGCCGCCGAGCTGGATCCAGTGCAGCGGCTCGCCGAGGATCCAGAAGCCGAGTCCGATCGTGAATACGGGACCGAGCGAGCCGACGAGCGAGGTGCGATTGGCGCCGATGCGCTTGATCGCCTCAGCAATGAGATACGTCGGCAGCACCGTCGAGAAAACTGCCATTGCCAGCGTCAGCAAGTGAATTCGTATCGGCATGGTCAGCGCCGAAACCGGTCGCGTCGCGGCGAATTGCGCAAACACGAATAGCGCCGACGTGAGCATCGCCAGCGCGATGAAGCGCAGGCTCCCGAGCCGCGCAATCACCGGCCCGGCGCCGACCAGGTAGAGCGCGTAGAAGAACGAGCTGGCAAAGACCAGCGCGCCGCCGAGCCAGAGCGCGTGCGAATCGCCGGCGAGCGAAAGATCTCGCGCGAACACGAGCAGTATGCCGGCATAGGAAAGCGCGAGCGCGAGCAGAATGCGGCCGGTTATTCTTTGCTTCAGGAAAATCGCCGAGATCACGACGACGATCGTCGGGTAGAGGTAGAGCATCAGCCGTTCCAGCGCCGCGGTCACATACTGCAGGCCCATGAAATCGACCAGGCTGGCGAGGTAGTAGCCGATGAACCCGAGCCAAAGTATCGCAATCCAGTCTCTCCGTGCCATCGGGGGCGTACCGCGACCTCGCGTCGACCACAAAGCCATGAGCAGAAAAAAGGGTGTCGCGTAGATCATCCGCAGCGCGAGCAGCGTGACCGCATCGATCGGCGCCCAGGCGTAGGCGAGCTTGATCAGGATCGCCTTGAACGAGAAGCCGAGCACGCCGACGATCGCCATCGCCGGCCCGACCCACGGCGCGCCGGGCGAGGGCGCGTCATCGGACACTCTGTCTAACTCCACTGTACCAGGCCGGCGTATCCCGTCCCGAGAATGACCAGTCCGAACGCGATCCGGTACCACGCGAATGGTACGAAGTCGTGGTGCGCGACATAGCGCAGCAACCCGCGCACGACGAAAAACGCGCTCACGAACGCAGTGACGAATCCGACGCCGACCATCGACAGGTCGCCTGCGGCGAGCAGATGACGGTTCCTGGCGAACTCGTAGCCGGTTGCGGCGAAGAGCGTCGGGATGGCGAGAAAGAACGAGAATTCGGTCGCCGCGGTGCGCGACAGGCCGAACAGCATGGCGCCGATGATCGTTGCGCCCGAACGCGACGTGCCGGGGATGAGCGCGAACGCCTGCGCAATGCCGACCTTGAGCGCGTCGGGCCAGCGCATGTCGTCGATTCGGTCGATGCGCACCGCGTCCGGACGGCGTTGTGTGCGCCATTCAACCCAGAAAATGACGAGCGCGCCGGCGATGAACGCGGCGGCCACAGGCGCCGGCGCGAAGAGATTCGCCTTGATCGCGCTGCCGAAGGCGAGCCCGAGGATTGCGGCGGGCAGAAACGCGATCAGCAGGTTGAGCACGAATCGTTGCGCGCCGCGGTCTCGAAAGATGCCGGCTGCGACCGCGAGCAGCTTCACTCGGTACTCCCAGCACACAGCGAGTATCGCGCCGGCCTGGATGACGATCTCGAAGAGCTTCGCCTTCTCGCCTGTGTAGTCGAGCAGTGACCCGGCGACGATCAGATGCCCGGTGCTGGAGACCGGAAGGAACTCCGTAACGCCTTCGACGACGCCGAGGATCGCAGCGATCAGCAGGTTGGCGTCGGTCATCGGGAGTCAGCGCGAGCAACAAAAAGGCCGGACGGAGAAAGGTTCGTCCGGCCTCGCGATTGTAACCCGGTCAGATCTTCTTATTGAGCATCGACAAGCCCATCATGTCGTCATTGCAACAATGTACGCAACGCGTGTCAGGCGGGCGCAGCGGGGAATACCCAGAGCGACTCGCGGGGCAGCTCGAGCCAGCACTCGCCATCGGCCGGTGCATTGCCGTAGCAGCGCAAACGCAGCTCGCCGAGCTTGAAAAGATTCTCGCGCCGGTCGCCCAGGAACATGCCCGTGACCAATTCGGTCCGCACCCGATTGTCGGCCGCGCCATTGGCGATCTGCGTGCGTTCGAGGCGGATGATGCCGGTGGCGGTGTCGCCTGGCTTGAGCTCGCCGCGGGTAACCCCCCACAGCCGCCAGCCTTCGCCTTCGAGCAGCGCGCGGCCATCGACGACCTGCGAGACTTTGCCCGGCAAATGGTTGTTGCTGCCCATGAATTCGGCGGTGAATTGCGTCTGCGGCCGGTTGTACATCTCTTCCGGTGTTCCCTGCTGCTCGATCACACCGAAGTTGAGCAGCAGGATGCGGTCGGACATCGCCATCGCTTCGGTCTGATCGTGGGTGACGACCAGCGCCGAAATATGCAGCCGGACGATCAACTCGCGCAGCCACGCGCGCGCTTCTTCGCGCAGCTTGGCGTCGAGATTCGACAGTGGCTCATCCATGAGCACGACGGGAGGGTTGTAGACCAGTGCGCGCGCGATCGCGACGCGCTGTTGCTGTCCGCCCGAGAGTTGGTGCGGCAGTCGCTGCGCCAGATGCCCGAGGCCCAGGTTTTTCAACGCCTCGGTGACGCGCTTGTCGATATCGGCCCCGGAGATGTTGCGCAATCGCAGGCCATAGGCGACGTTCTCGAATACCGTCTTGTGCGGCCATAGCGCGTAGGATTGAAAGACCAGGCCGAGGCTGCGCTGCTCCACCGGCATATCGACGCCCGCCGCGCTGTCGTAGAGCACCGAGTCGCCGATCGCGATCTTTCCCTGGCCTGGCTGTTCGAGCCCCGCCACCGAGCGCAGCAGCGTGGTCTTGCCGCTGCCCGAGGCGCCGAGCAGGGCGACCACTTCGCCCGGGCTCAAGGTCATCGATACGCCCTTCAGGATCGGGTTGTCCCCGTACTGCAGGTGGAGATTTTCGACGACGAGCTTATTCATGGAGGCGGACTCCGAAGCGCAGCGCGACGGCGAGGCCGACCGCGACCAGCGCGATGTTGATAAGCGACAGCGCGGCGACCTGGTCGATCGCGCCGGCGCCCCACAGCGAGACGAGCATCGACCCGATGACCTCGGTTCCCTGACCGAGCAAATACACGCCGGTCGAGTACTCGCGCTCGAAGATCATGAACACGAGCAGCCAGCTCGCCAGCAGCCCGAAGCGGATCAGCGGAATCGTGACGTCGGTCAGCACGCGCCGGCTCGACGCGCCGGCCGTGCGCGCCGATTCTTCCAGCTCGGGCCCGATCTGCAAGAGCGCGCTCGAGATAAGGCGCATGCCGTAGGCGAGCCAGACCACGGTGTACGCAAGCCATACTGAAAAGATCGAGTTGCGCAGCTCCTTCAGGCCTGGCACGAAGAGGAAAATCCACAGAAACGCGAGGCCCGCGAGGATGCCGGGGATCGCGCGCGGAATCAGCACGATGTAGTCGAGTATCTTGGCCACGCCTCCGCGCTGGCGATGGCCGGCGAGCCCGATCGCCATATAGCAGCCGACGGCGAGCGCGCCGCCGACGGTGCCGATCAGCAGCGTGTTGACGATCGCGCGCACCTGATCCGATTGATCGAAGACGCCGCGGAAGTTGTCGAGCGTCAGCACGTCGACGAGCTTGACGCCCTCGCCCCACTGCTCGACGAAGGCGCGCAGCGCGATGCCGGAAATCGGTACGACGATGGTGAAGACGAGCCACAAGGCGACGATCGCAAGGGCGGCCCATTTCCAGCCGCCAAGCGGCAGCAATTTTTGCCGAGTCGCCTTGCCCTTGACCGAGACGTATTTGCCGGCGGTCTTGAGGAGCCACCGCTGCAGCAGCACCAGCGGAAAGGTCACCGCGACGATGCACACCGCGACCGCGGCCATTAGATGGTAGGAAGGCGTGCCGAGCTTGTTGGTCAGCTTGAACAGATACGTCGACAGCACCAGGTGGCCTTCGGGGTCGCCGAGAACGAGCGGCAGGCCGAAGAGCTCGAAGCCCAGGAAAAACACCAGCACCGCTGCGTAGAAGAGCGCCGGCATCGTCATCGGCAGGCTCACGTTCAACGCGACCTGGAGCGGATTGGCGCCGACCACGCGCGCGGCTTCCTCGACGTCGGAGCCCAGGCTCTTCAGCGCCGCCGACGAGTAAAGGTAGACGTGCGGCACGTGCGTGAGGCCCGCGATGACCGCGATGCTCGTCAGCGAATAGATGTTCCACGGCACGCCGCCGAAAATGGCACTCGCCCACGTCGAATAGAACCCGACCGGCCCCATGGCGACCACGTAACCGAAGGCGAGAACCATCGGCGAGACGAATACGGGAATGAGCACCAGCACCTCGATCGTGCGCTGCGCCGGGAGGTCGGTGCGGGTGAGCAGGAACGCGAGCGCAGCGCCGAGCGGGAGCGCGATCAGCACCATGCCGGCGGCGATCACGAACGAGTTCAGAAAAGCAGACCAGAAATCGGCGTCCTCGAAGATGAATGCGTAGGCGTCGAGACTTAGGTGCTTTGCCGGATTAAAGAACGGCGCGTTGAGGAAGCTCTGCCAGAAGATCAATCCCAGCGGCATGAAGATCACCACTGCGGTGATCACAACCACCGCGGTGCGCGGGAGGCTGAAGCTACGTGAGGTCATTATGTCGCGACGCGTTGTCTAATTGTCGCCCCGGCGCAGGCCGGGGCCCAAGTTTGCTGCGTCAACACTATCGCGCCATCAACTTGGATCCCGGGCCTCGCTGACGCTTGCCCGGGATGACGCATTTGTCTCCGATCGCTGCGAGGCTTCGCCTCTTGCTCTCGGACAAATGCGTCATTTGCGTCCGAGCGCGGTCTGCCACTGCTTGAGAAACTCGAGCCGCTTGGTCTGATCGAGGCCGGTAAGCAGGTCCGTGGACACGGCAATGGGCTTGACCGCGCTGCCGAGCTCCTTGGCAAAAGCGACGCCCGAGTCCTTGCCCGTGATGTCGGTACGGATCGAATACAGCTCTGCCTGCTCGGCCGTGATCGTCTGTCCGCGCTTGGACAAGAGGTAGTCGACCCAGACCTTGCCCGCATTTGGATTTTTCGCGTTCTTGGCCACGAACGCGAGCCTCGAGAGCACGAGGTTGTAATCGGTCGTGAACGCGATGCCGATCGATGGGTCCTTCTTGGCGCGGGTAAGCGCGTAGGAGCCCAGGATGTTGTAGCCGATCAGGTTTTCGCCGGAGGAAATGCGCTCCATCATCGTTCCGGTCGAGCTCTGCATGTTGACGCCACGCGCACCCATTGCCTTGACCAGGTCCCAGAACTGGGGATTGAGCTTCGCGTCCTGATTGACGAGCATGAAGCCCACGCCGGATTTCTCGGCATCGTAAGTGGTGACCTTCTTCTGGAACTTGTCGGCCTTGGTGTTGAGGAGCTTGATGAAATCGGCGTGAGTCTTCGGTACCTCGTCGGCGGCGACCAGGCGCTTGTTGTAGACGATCGCGATCGGTTCAAAGGTCGTCGCGTAGACGGTGTCTTTCCAGTGTGCCCATGCGGGCAGCGCCGGAATCTCCGGAGATTTATACGGAAGCGCGAGTCCATCGGCGGCGAGCTTCATCTGCAGGTCCATCGACGAGCTCCAGACCGCGTCGGCCGAGGTTGCGTTGGCCGCGTTCTCGCTGATGAAGCGGTTGTAGACTTCGGTCGAGTTCATGTCGGTGTACTCGACCTTGACGCCCGGGAAAGCCGCTTCGAAGTCCTTGATCAGCGGCTGGACAAGCTTGGCGTCGGTCGTCGAATACACGACGACCTTGCCTTCCTTTTTGGCGCCGTCGATGATGGCTTTGTAATCGGCCGGATAGCCGGCGGGCACCTGTGCCTGGGCGATCGCAACGAAGGCGGTAGTCCAGGCAAGTAGCAACGGCAGCTTGACAAATCGCATTCTGGCTCCTCCAAGGGCTGGCGGCAGCAATACCGGAACCGACTCTCCGGGGCTGCATCGCGATCAGTTTACACGTTGGCGGCCGCGGGCGCTCGCGGGCGGGAGCACGACCGACTACCCCAAGTGGCCGAGTTCTTCGCGCAGCATCGCGACCTGGCGCTTGAGCGCATCGAGCTCGTCTTCGAGCCGGCGCACGGAGTCCTTCAGCGCGGCGAGCTCGGCCGGCGTGACGACACTGCCGGCGGGTGGCTGCGGTAAGGTGGCGGGTGCTGTCGCCGTCGACGGAGCACCCGAAAGCAGGTGCGCCCATCGATTCTCGCGCGCGCCGGGTTGGCGCGGCAACTCGGCGACGAGCGCGCCCGCGCTGCGCCCGGAAAGCTCGTGCAGGAAGGCCTCGACCGCCGAGCCGTCGGCAAACCGGTGCAGCCGATCGCTGTTGATCCTCAGTTCGCCGACCGTTTGCGGGCCGCGCAGCATGAGCGTCGCCAACAGCGCGACGGCCTGCGAGGGCACGTCGAGCACGCGCTCGATGTTGTGTGCATAACGCATTACGCGTCCACCGCTCGATTCCTCGACAAGCGACAACGACCTCAGGCGATCGACGGTTGCCTGCACCTCCGATTCCGTCACGCTCATCACCGGATCGCGGCTCGTCTTCTGGCTGCTGCCGGCGGCAAGCGCGTTGAGCGTCAGCGGGTACGTGTCGGGAACCGTGCGCTGCTTTTCCACCAGCACGCCGAGCACGCGGGTCTCGAGCAGCGACAACGCCGGAAGCTTGGAACTCATCATTTCCGTCCATTCTCGGACGGCTGCATCACTTCCGTCCATACGTCGCGGTGAAGCTCGCCTTGTCGAGCTTGTTGGCGTTGAGCATGAATCCGACCAGAGCTCCGCTCGCGTTTTCGTCAGCTTCGATCTTATCCACCTTGAGCGCATGGACGGTGAAGATGTAGCGATGCGGCTTGTCGCCTTGCGGCGGACAGGGACCGCCGTAGCCAGGCTTGCCATAATCGGTCCTGGACTGCACTGCGCCCTTCGGGGTCTGGCCGCTCGCCGGATTGCCAACGCCGGCAGGTAGCGACGTCACGTCGGCGGGAATGTTGAACACGATCCAATGCCACCAACCGCTGCCTGTCGGCGCATCGGGATCGTACACGGTCACCGCGAAGCTCTTGGTGCCAGCCGGCGCGTTCTTCCAGACAAGCGATGGCGAAACGTTGCTGCCGTCGCAACCGAAGCCCTTGTACACCTGCGCGGCGGCGATCGTCGCGCCGGGCTTGACCTCGGCGCTTTCGAGCGTGAACGTGCCGGCGGCGAGCGCGGCCAGCGGTAGCGAGACCAGAGCGAGCGCGACGAAGCGCTTCATTGCGTTCTCCTCGACGAAGCCGCACGACCCGCTTGGCCGGCGGCGGTCAGATTGGTCATACCCACTCAGGGCCGTTGCTGCTATCGTACGGCCCAAAGCGCGCATTTTAGCGCTACGCGGCCCGTCGTAAAACGCCCGGATCCCACTCATGCCCAACACACCCGAAGTCACCAACATGGCGGTGTTCTGCGACTTCGAGAACATCGCGCTCGGCGTACAGGATGCCAAGTACGACCGGTTCGACATCGCCAAGGTGCTCGAACGGCTGCTGCTCAAGGGCAGCATCGTGGTGAAAAAGGCGTACTGCGACTGGGAGCGCTACAAGGCGTTCAAGGCGCCGATGCACGAAGCATCGTTCGAGTTGATCGAAATTCCGCACCTGCGCCAGTCGGGCAAGAATTCCGCCGACATCCGCATGGTCGTCGATTCGCTCGACCTCTGCTACACCAAGGCGCACGTCGAGACATTCGTCATCATCAGCGGCGATTCGGATTTCTCGCCGCTCGTCTCCAAGCTGCGCGAGAACAACAAGGTGGTCATCGGCGTCGGCGTCAAGAATTCGACGTCCGACCTGCTGATCGCCAACTGCGACGAGTTCATTTTCTACGACGATCTGGTGCGCGAGAAGAAAAGGCCCGCGGCACGCAAGCAACCGGCCAAGTCGCAGGCTGCGGGCGAGGCGCATCCTCCGGCGAAGAAGGGCGAGGAGGAGCGACGCCAGGAGGCGGTCGAGCTCATCACCGCGACGGTCGAGGCGCTGCTCGCCGAGCGCGGCGCCGAAGAAAAGATCTGGGGGTCGATGGTCAAGCAGGCGCTGAAGCGGCGAAAGCCCGGGTTCGCCGAGTCGTATTATGGATTTCGCTCGTTCAACGGGCTGCTCGAGGAAGCCGAGCGGCGCGGCGTGCTCGCGCTCGAGCGCGACGGGAAGTCGGGCGGTTACATCGTGCGTCCACTCGCACACGAGGAATGACGCTGCGACTCGCGCGATTGTTCGGTGGACGCACACGTCGGCTCTGGCTTGCCGGCCTGCTGCTGCACGCCGTCGCCAGTGCAGCGGCCGCCGAGCCTGCATTGACGGTCGCAACCGGCGGACGCACCGCAATCTACACGGGGGCGGGTCTGCTCGCGCTGCCGGCGGCGACGACGGTGACGATCCCCGCCGACGTCGCCTACAAGCGCAGCATGACCTTTCGCGCAATTCCGTTCGCGGCCTTGCTCGAGGGCGCCGCGATCGACGACAACGTTCGTTTCGTCGCCGCCGACGGTTTCGTGGCGACCATGCCCGCGGCCGCGCTGGTGACGCACAACGGCGGCGCCGTCGCCTATCTCGCGGTCGAACCCGCCGATGCGCCGTGGCCGCCGCTCAAGGCGGGGCAGACGGGGAGCGCCGGGCCGTTCTATCTCGTCTGGCTTCGCCCGGAAAAGGGCGCGATCACGCCCGAGCAGTGGCCGTATCAGATTGTGAGGATCGAGGCGGTCGCATCGCTCGCCAAGCGCTTTCCGATGATCGCACCGGCGGTAAAGCTTCCGGCGGGCCATCCGATCCGGGCGGGATTCGTGATGTTCCAGAAGCATTGCATCGTTTGCCACACGCTGAACGGCGGCGGAGACGCGACGCTCGGGCCGGATCTCAACGTTCCCTATAACCCGACCGAATATATGCGCCCCGACGCACTCCGGCGGCTGATTCGCGACCCGCAGGCCTTGCACCGGTGGCCGGCCGCCAAGATGCCAGCGTTCGACAGCAAGACGCTTCCCGATCGCGAGTTGGCCGAGCTGCTCGCATACCTACGGCACATGGCCGATCGCAAAGTGGTGCCGCCGGCCAAGTAGCCTGGGCTGAGCGGAGCGATGCCCGGGACCACCACGACATTCAGTCTCGCCCCGGGCTTCGCCTGCGGCTCAACCAAGGCTACGCAACAAAGCCGATCGCAAGGGTTGTGCCGCCGGTAGCAAAGTAAGCGCCATCGCGCGACAATAATCCCCCCGTTCCGAAAGTTGTGGGGGTCCCCAGCGGGGCGGTGATCGACGCGAGGTTGCGAGTGGATATGGTGCGACCGGCCGCAGTGGCCGGCATGTTCTACCCGGGAACGCCTGCGGTGCTTGGCGCTGCAGTGCGCGGCTACTTGGCGGAGGCGCGTCCGGAGCCGGACACTGACGCGCCGCTGCCCAAGGCGATCATCGTCCCGCACGCCGGTTACGTCTATTCCGGCCCGGTCGCGGCGCCGGCCTACCGCCGGATCGCCGCGGGGCGGGGCACGATCCGCCGCGTGGTGCTGTTGGGTCCGGTGCATCGCGTGCCGATCCGCGGTCTTGCGCTGCCCGCGGCAGACGCATTCGCGACTCCGCTGGGTAGCGTTGCGGTCGACACCGACGCCGCGGCGCGGGCGCTCGAATTGCCGCAGGTTCAGACAAGCGAGGCGGCGCATGCCCTCGAGCACTCGCTGGAGGTGCAGCTGCCGTTCCTGCAAACGGTGCTCGACGATTTCCGGATCGTGCCCTTCGCGGTAGGCGACGCGACCGCCGAAGAGGTGGCCGCGGTTATCGACTGCCTTTGGGGCGGGCCCGAGACCCTCATCGTCGTCAGCTCCGATCTTTCGCACTATCACCCGTATGCAGCGGCGCGCCAGCTCGACCGCGGCACCGCGGCCGCGATCCTCGCGCTCGACTCCTCTCTCGATCACGAGCAGGCCTGCGGTGCAACGCCGATCAACGGCTTCGCGCTCTGCGCGCGGCGACGGAACCTCTTCCCTGAGCTCATCGACCTGCGCAATTCGGGCGATACCGCAGGAGACAAGTCGCGCGTCGTCGGCTATGCTGCGTTCGCATTCATCGACCGTGGGCAGCGACCGCGGCAAAGGCAAGCCGCGGAGGCGCTCGCGGAGACCGCCGATGCGCGATGACGAGCTCGGCCGCACCCTGATCGGCATCGCGAGGGCTGCGATTGCCGCCGAGCTGGGACTCGCAAACGGCGGGCCCGATCGCGCGGCGCTGCTGCGGCTCGGGGCGACGTTCGTCACGCTGTTTTATCGCGGAGAATTGCGCGGTTGCATCGGAAGCCTCAGAGCGACGCGGGA
This sequence comes from Casimicrobiaceae bacterium, assembly GCA_036506975.1. GTDB lineage: Bacteria > Pseudomonadota > Gammaproteobacteria > Burkholderiales > Casimicrobiaceae > PALSA-1003. Next base: position 29,929 of record DASXQW010000118.1, read on the forward strand.
CGTCGGGCTCGACGTGCGTGAAAACGCAGTCGCCGCGGCTTTCCGCGACCCGCGCTTCCCGCCGCTGACGTCGAACGAATTCGAAGCGACATGGGTCGAGGTCTCGCTCCTTTCGCCTCTGGAGAGCGCGCGCTTCGACACCGAGGATGAGTTGCGGGCGCGCCTTCGCCCGGGCATCGACGGCGTCACCCTCGAGCTCGACGAGCACCGGGCGACATTCCTGCCGCAAGTCTGGGAAGCGCTCCCGGAGCCGCGGGAATTTCTCGCCGCGCTCAAGCACAAGGCGGGGTTGCCTGTTGACTTCTGGAGCCCGCGGTTGAACGTTGCGCTCTACCAGGTGACCAAGTGGAAGGAGAGCGAGCTTTCGAGGGCAGCAGAGCATTCATGATCGATTATCCGGGACGTTACTGGCATACGTTGGACGATGGCCGCATCCAGTGCGACCTGTGTCCACGCGATTGCCGGCTGCACGATGGCCAGCGCGGCGCCTGCTTCGTCCGCCAGCGCAAAGGCGAGGCGATGGTGCTGACGACCTACGGCCGCTCATCGGGATTCTGCATCGATCCGGTCGAGAAGAAGCCGCTCAACCAGTTCTTCCCCGGCTCGAGCGCATTCTCGTTCGGCACCGCGGGCTGCAACCTCGCGTGTAAGTTCTGCCAGAACTGGGACATCTCCAAGTCGCGCGAGATGGACACGCTCATGGACCAGGCCACGCCGGAGATGATCGCGCGCGCCGCGCAGGCGCGAGGCTGCAAGAGCATCGCGTTCACCTACAACGATCCGGTGATCTTCGCCGAATATGCGATGGACACCGCAGACGCGTGCCATGAGCTCGGCATCCAGGCGATTGCGGTGACCGCGGGCTACATCGGCACCGAGGCACGGCGCGACTTCTACGCCAAGATGGACGCCGCCAACGTCGACCTCAAGGGCTTCACCGACGAGTTCTATTTCAAGCTCTGCGGCGCGCGTCTGCAGCCCGTGCTCGACACGCTCGTGTATCTCAAGCACGAAACCGACGTGTGGTTCGAGATAACGACGCTCCTGATCCCCGGCAAGAACGATTCCGACGCTGAGATCGAGGCCGAATCGAAGTGGGTCATGCGCGAGCTGGGGCCCGACGTGCCGCTGCACTTCACCGCGTTCCATCCCGACTACAAGATGCTGGACATCGCGCACACACCCGCTTCGACGCTGAGTCGTGCGCGCAAGATCGCGCTGGCCGAGGGCCTGCGCTATGTCTACACCGGCAACGTGCACGACCGCGAAGGCGGGACGACGTTCTGCCCTGGCTGCGCCAAGCCCGTGATCGTGCGTGATTGGTACGAGATTCTCGATTACTCGCTGACGCCGGACGGGCGTTGCATGCACTGCGCGACGCGGCTACCCGGGCGCTACGACGCGTTCGAGCGGGCCTGGGGTCGCAGGCGCGTGCCGGTACGCATCAACGCGTCCGCATAAGCTGCGTCGCATTCCACTTCGAGCCTTTCCCGATCCCGTTGAAGAAAGACGGGAAGAGTCGGATCGGTTCCAGACCCGGCTGATTCGAAGTACGCCCAATGTTTGAGCGGATTGCTGCCGACGCCGTCCTGGTTATTCACCTCGCGTTCGTGCTTTTCGCGCTGCTCGGCGGGCTTCTGGTTTTGCGCGCCCCGGGATTCGCCTGGCTGCATCTGCCCGCCCTGGCGTGGGCGGCTTTCGTCGAATTCACCGGGCGCGTCTGTCCGCTCACGCCGCTCGAAGTCGCATTGCGCCGCGCCGCCGGCGACTCAGGCTACGCGGGAGGTTTCGTCGAGCATTACATCGTCGCTCTGCTCTATCCGGAAGCGCTGACACACGAGGTGCAGATGGTGCTCGGCGCGGCGCTTGTCGCGCTCAACGTCGTGATCTACGGCGCCGTCGTTTTTCGCGCCCGCAGGGCTCGCGCGCCGTAGCCCGATTCCGCTCGGCGGCCGCCACCTGCATCCGACAACGACCTTACTGCTTAGGGCCAGCGCACGCCGAGCTTGCGCGCGAGCCTCCGCGCGTTGCGCGGCGCATGCTCCTTGGCGGTATTGTCGAAGTAGCAGTAGACGTCGCGCGACGAAGCCCGGCGCGCGGAGCGCTTGGAGATGCGCCTGGCGTCGCGTGATTCCGCGCCTGCGCTCCACAATCGGATGCGCTTGCTCCAGCGATCGAGCATCCGCTCGCTGTAGCCGCTGACGTAGAGCTCGTGTGCGCCGTGCAGGCGAATGTAGACGAAATCGGCGGTCACATCCTCGTATTCGGGCCACTTGCCCGCGGTATCGGCGACGACAAACGCGACGCGATGCTTGCGCAGCAGCTCGATAAGTCCGGCAGCAACGAAGCTCTCGTGCCTGACTTCGAGCGCATGTCGCAACGGACGGTTGGCACCGTAAACGATCTGCGCCCGGCCTTTCACCTTGGCGTTGTGACGGCGGGCTAGCGCCGACGCCTGGTCGGTATCGCGTGGCAGCAACGACAGGAACGCCTCGATCGACGCCGGCTCGAACTTGAGTGTGGGCGGCAGCTGCCAGAGAAACGGTCCGAGTTTCTCACGGAGATTGGCAACGCCCGACGCGAAGAAATTGGCAAGCGGCGTCGCCGCATCGCGCAGCCGCAAGATATGCGTGATATAGCGCGGGCCTTTGACGCTGAAAACGAAATCCGGTGGAGTTTGCGCATACCAGCGCGCGTAGCTCTCCGGGCGCTGCAGGGAATAGAAAGAGCCGTTGAGCTCGATCGACGGCAGCACGCTCGACGCGTACTCCAGCTCGCGCCGCTGCGCCAAACCTTCGGGGTAGAACGCACCGCGCCACGGCGGGTAGCGCCAGCCGGAAACACCGACGCGGATATCTCCCGCCGACGCGTGGTTGACGCGCTGCCGGGCAACCTGTGCGGCGCTTCCCTCAGCCAACTTTGAAGTTGATCCCGGAGATATGCGCTATTAGCCGCGGCCTACCGGAGCTGGTTGGGAGGCTTTCAGGCGGAACGAAGCGAGCCGGGAGTAAGGCCCGCGGCCCGCTTTCCTGCGCTTAGGGCTACGCCTTGCTGTAGATCTCGCTGCCTTTCTGCACGAACTCGACGGCCTTCGCTTCCATGCCCTTTTCCAGCGCGGCGACTTCGTCGACGCCGAGCTTGGCCGCGTAGTCGCGCACATCCTGCGTGATCTTCATCGAGCAGAAATGCGGTCCGCACATCGAGCAGAAGTGCGCCAGCTTGGCCCCTTCCTGCGGCAGCGTCTCGTCGTGGAACTCGCGCGCCTTGTCGGGATCGAGCCCGAGGTTGAACTGGTCCTCCCAGCGAAACTCGAACCGAGCCTTGGAGAGCGCGTTGTCGCGGATCTGCGCGCCCGGATGGCCCTTGGCGAGGTCGGCCGCGTGCGCGGCGATCTTGTACGCCATGATGCCGTCCTTGACGTCGACCTTGTTCGGCAATCCGAGATGCTCTTTGGGCGTGACATAGCAGAGCATCGCGGTGCCGTACCAGCCGATCATCGCCGCGCCGATCGCGGAGGTGATGTGATCGTAGCCCGGCGCGATATCGGTCGTGAGCGGGCCCAACGTGTAGAACGGCGCCTCGCCGCAGAGCCGCAGCTGCTCGTCCATGTTGTGCTTGATCAGATGCATCGGGATATGACCCGGGCCTTCGATCATCGTTTGCACGTCGTGCTTCCATGCGATCTGCGTAAGCTCGCCCAGCGTGGCGAGCTCGGCCATCTGCGCCTCGTCGTTGGCATCGTAACCCGAGCCCGGACGCAGGCCATCGCCGAGGCTGAACGAGACGTCGTACGCCTTCATGATCTCGCAGATGTCCTCGAAGCGCGTGTAGAGGAACGACTCCTTGTGATGGGCGAGGCACCACTTGGCCATGATCGAGCCGCCGCGGCTGACGATCCCGGTCATGCGCTTGGCGGTGAGCGGGATATAGCGCAGCAGCACGCCGGCGTGAATGGTGAAATAGTCCACGCCCTGTTCAGCCTGCTCGATCAACGTGTCGCGGTACATCTCCCAGGTCAGCTCTTCGGCCTTGCCGTCGACCTTTTCCAGCGCCTGGTAGATTGGCACGGTGCCGATGGGCACGGGCGAGTTGCGGATGATCCACTCGCGCGTTTCGTGGATGTTCTTGCCGGTCGAGAGATCCATGACCGTATCGGCGCCCCAGCGCGTCGCCCAGGTCATCTTCTCGACTTCTTCCTGGATCGACGAGGAAACGGCGGAATTGCCGATGTTGGCGTTGATCTTCACCAGAAAATTGCGGCCGATGATCATCGGCTCGGTTTCCGGGTGGTTGATGTTGGCGGGAATGATCGCGCGGCCGCGCGCGACTTCGCTGCGCACGAACTCGGGCGTGACGAAGTCGGGGATCGCGGCACCGAAGCTCTGTCCCGCGTGCTGGCGCGTCACCAGCTCGGGCAGCGTCTTCAGCATCGCCTCGCGCTTGAGGTTCTCGCGAATGGTGATGAATTCCATCTCCGGCGTGACGATGCCGCGGCGCGCGTAGTGCATCTGCGTGACATTGGCACCGTCATGCGCGCGGCGCGGCTTGCGCTTGAGATCGAAGCGCATGCCGGACAAGGACGTGTCCGCGAGCCGCTCGCGGCCGTACGCGGAGGAGAGTTGCGAGAGCTCGACCGTGTCGCGGCGTTCCTCGATCCAGCGTACGCGCAGCGCCGGCAGGCCCTTGCGAATGTCGATCGTCGCCACGGGGTCAGTATAGGGGCCCGAGGTGTCGTAGACGACGATGGGCGGATTCTTTTCGACACCGAACAACGCGGGCGTGTCGCCTTGCGCGATCTCGCGCATCGGTACGCGCACGTCCGGTCGCGAGCCCTCGACGAATATCTTCTGCGAATTCGGCAGCGGTTGGACGGCCGCGTTGTCGACGTGGGCGTCGCGGGCGAAAAACTTGTCGTTGGCGTTCATGGCGCTCCTTAAGCAACTGCGGAGCGTCGGGGCGGGGAGCGGTGCGAGAAAACTTCGAGCGGAGCACGCTTCCCTGCGCCGGCATTATCCGCACAGGTACCAAGGGTGTGTTCTCACCGCCTCACGTAACCGCCTTGCGAGGGGACCCCTAGCGTCAGTGGAGAAAGGTACGCCATTCCGTCGGTTACGGCAACCCTGCGCGCGTCGACCCAATCTCGGCGCTCGCCGAGAGACATTCGACGCTCGGGCGCCGAAAGCGCTAGAGCTTGGACAGGCTAGGCAACCATAAGGAGATCGCCGGAATATAGGTTACGAGTAGCAGCGCGAAGCACATCGCGCCGTAGAACGGCCATAGCTCCTTCGAAACCTGCTCCATCGTGACCTTGCCGATTGCGCATCCGACAAAGAGCGTCGGTCCGACGGGCGGCGTGATCAAGCCGATACCGAGGTTGAGGATCATGATCATTCCGAAATGCACAGGATCGATACCCAGCTTGAGGATCACCGGCATGAAGATCGGCGTGCAGATCAGCAGCATCGGCGCGAGATCCATGAAGGTGCCCAGCAGCAGCAGCAGGATATTGACGAGCAGCAGGAATACGTATTTGTTCTCCGAGATGGTAAGAAAGAATTGCGTCACCTTCGCGGGAATCTGCATGATCGCCATCATGTAACCGAAGGCGACCGAAAAGCCGATCAGCATCATCACCATCGCAACTGTCTTGACCACGCGGTGGATGAGATGAGGCAGGTCGCGCCACTTGTAGTCGCGGTAGACAAAAAGCGTCACCAGGAAGGCGTAGACGCAGGCCACCGCCGCGGACTCGGTCGGAGTGAACACCCCGGAGAGGATGCCACCCATGATGATGACGACGGTTACGAGGCCCCAAAGCGCATCGATGGCGATCCTCGGTACGTCCTTGAGCGCCGTGGGCTCACCCTTGGGGAAGCCGCGCTTGTGGGCGGTCCAGAGCACGAGCCCGATCAGACACAGACCGAACAGCAAGCCGGGGAAGATCCCGGCGAGAAAGAGGTGCGCGACTGAGATCGTGCCGCCGGCGGCGAGCGAGTAGATCACGGCATTGTGCGAAGGCGGGATAAGGAGCGCCTGGACCGAACCGCAGATCGTCACGTTGGTGGCGAAGATGCGCGGGTAGCCGGCCTTGATCATCTGCGGAATCATCACCGAGCCGATCGACGCGGTGTCGGCGACCGATGATCCCGAGATGCAGCCGAACAGCGTGCTGGCGAGAACGTTCACCAGCGCCAGCCCGCCGCGGATGAAGCCGACGAATACCTTGGCGAGGTTGATCAGACGCGCGGCCATGCCGCCCTCGGCCATGATCGCGCCGGCGAGCACGAAAAACGGGATCGCCAGCAGCGCGAAGTCGTCGGTACCGTCGGAGATCTTCAGCATCACCGCTTCAAGGGGTATGTCCACCCAGAATGCGGCAATGATCGCGCCCAGACCGAGCGCGTAGGCGACCGGCACGCCGAGTGCGCACAAGAGCGTAAACGAGCCCAGCAGCACGAGAGCGTCCATCGCTACTCCAGCTCAACGGCCTGGTCGCTGTACATGAACGACGTCTTGGGCGGCTCACCCACCCAGACTTTCTCGATGACGAACAGCAGCGTTAGCAGACCCGCGACCGGAATCGGTAGATACACGAGGCCCTGCGACAGCACCGGGAATTCGGCCATCGTCGAATACCGCGTGACCAGACACAGTTGCACGCCGTAGCCGAGCATGAAGAGCGCGGTCGCACCCATGCACAGGTCCACTCCCCAGAGCATGGCGCGCCGCATAGGCGGACTCACCGCGTTGAGCAACGCCTCCACCGCGATGTGCACGTTGGCTCGATACACGGCAGCGCCGCCGAGAAACGAGAACATCACCATCATGATGACGGCGGCCGGCTCCGGCCAGGATAACGGGTTGTTCATCACATAACGCATGAACACGCCGAGCGGAATGATCAGGGTGATCATCACCAGAGCGGTACCGGAAATCACGATGCAGGCGAGGTACAGCCATTCCATCGCCTGTTGGTAGCGTTGCTTCGCGCTCATTGCTGCGTGCTCCAGCAGGAGAAAGGCACGCGGGCCGGGATGGCCGCGTGCCTTTCGCGGTAGCGGCTACTTGGTATCTTCGATGCGCTTCAGCAGCGCGGCGTATTTGGCACCGTACTTGTCGCGGACCGGTTGCGTCGCCTTGTAGAACGCCGCCTTGTCGGCCGGGACGAACTGGACGCCGGCTGCCTTGAGCTTGGTTTCGGCCTCCGTGGTGTACGCGTCCCACAGCTGGCGTTGCTCGAACTGCGCCTCGCGCGAATGCTTCTTGAGCAGGTCCTGATCGGCCTTGGACATGCCGTCCCACGTACGGCGCGAGAATACGAAGATCTCGGGAATGATCAGGTGGCCCGTGAGGCTGTATACCTTGCTGACCGTGTAGTGGTTCTGGGCGAGCAGCGTTGGCGGATTGTTCTCGGCGCCGTCCACCACGCCCGTCTGCAGCGCGCCGAACAACTCGTTGAAGCCCATCGAAATGCCATTGCCACCCATCGCATTCATCGTCTCGACGAAGATCGGATTGCCCATCATCCGGATCTTCATGCCCTTCAAATCCTCGGGCTTGGTGACCGGCTTGTTCGAGTAGACGTTGCGGGTGCCGGCGTCCATCCAGCCCAGCACCACCAGCCGGGATTGCGGACTGGCCGTGACCCTGTCCAGCAACTCTTGGCCGATCGGACCGTCGATCACCTTTCGCATGTGCGCTTCGTCGCGGAAGATGAACGGCAGGTTGAAGACATTGAGCTCGTCAACCACCGGGCCCATGGCGCCCACCGAGATGCGCGCGATCTGCAGCGCTCCCACCTGCGCCTGCTCGATCATCTCCTTCTCGCCGCCCAACTGCATCAGCGGGTACATCTGGATCGAAATGCGGCCGTTGGTTTCCTTCTCCAGCTTCTTGCCCATCCGCACAATCGCCTCGACCGTCGGATAACCGAGCGGATGAACGTCGGAGGCCTTCCAGACCATCTTTTCCTGCGCGGACGACACGCCCGGCACATTCGCCGCGCCCACGGCGAGCGACGAGGCGCAGAGCTTTACGAATTCGCGACGCTTCATGACTTCCTCCTTTGCTGGTTGGTCGTTACCCGCGATCCCTGCTTTTCACCGCTTGCGAAACCCTTGGGTCGTCTTGCATTACATGCCTTTTTCCTTCCTAGGCTACGCCGGTATGCTTCCGGCGGGACGCAGTGTCGCCGATTTCGACGCTCGGCGCGCGTCGGGTCCCGCGGTTCGTTCCAGCGCTGCGCGGAGCCGTTCCCTGCTGTTGGCGAGATGCAGGCGAACGGCAGCGCGGGCGGCTTCCGCATCGCGACGCGCGATCGCCTGATAGATCTGTGCATGTTCCTGCTGGATCAGCTGGAGATACTGGACCTTGGCCTTGCGATCGTGCTTGAACAAATCGACGCGCGCCCTGGGGATCATGACCGGGGCCAGCTGCTTGAAAAGATCGACAAAATAGGCGTTGCCAGTAGCGCGGACGATCTCCAGATGGAACTGAACATCAGAAGCTACGGACGCGTCGGCCGAGGTGATATCGGTCTCGAGTTTCTTGAGCGCCGCATGGATATCGTTGAGCTGCGCGGCGCTGTGCCGCTTGGCCGCGAGTGATGCGGCCTCGGATTCGAGCCCGATGCGCAAGTCCATGATATGCAAGACATCGCCCACCTTGGCCCGGTCCGGCGCATCCAGCGCGTAGCGAAACGACACCGGAGGAGAGCGCACGAACGCGCCGCGCCCCTGCTGGGTTTCGATTCGACCCGACGCGCGCAGGCTGGACATGGCTTCGCGCACGACCGTACGGCTGACGCGATAGCTCGCCACCAGCTCGCGCTCGGTCGGCAAACGGTCGCCGGCCTTCAATTCCCCGCGCTCGATGCGGGCCGCCAGCTCCCGCAACACCTGCGCGGTGAGACTGTCCCGGGGCCGATTCTTGATGGACGGGCTGCGCAAGGTTCCGGTCTTGTCGGGGATTAAGGGGTTTGCCGAGCGGCACCGTGCGCGCGCCGCGCGGCCTCTAAGTAGTAGGATATCACACCGAACTTGTCGGACAAGTAACAACCTATACCTCAGGCGGCTCGGCTCACCGGTTACCAGAAGTAGATCTGCAGCGATCGCTCCTGGACCTTCTGTGGAATGTTCATCAGCACGTCGCGTTGCGACCTGAAATTCAGTGCGCTGCGCTGCAGCAGGTTGTCGATCTCTTCCATGCTGTAGGGATTGTCCGGCGGCGTGGCGGGGCGTAAGTCCTTCGGGTCGGGGAAAATGCCCATGCCAGACATGATGCAATACCAGGAAAAGACGGGATAACCCTTGCCGATAGCCTGTCGTCCGACGTCGGCGGCGATGCTCTTGCCCGACATCCAGAGGCCATAGAGCTGGCGCAGCGAATCCGACAGGTTCGTATTCGCGGCGTTCGCCCGCCAATACTCGGTATCGCGCCGGGTATTGGTCTTGTAATGCGTGACGATGTAATCGCGCGTGCCTTCGAAGTGGTCGTTGACGCGCTGATTGAACCGCTCGTGCGCTGCCTCACTCAAGTCGCCCGCTTCGAGAAACTCGACGAAGGTCGTGGCGGTGCGCTGGATGAACAAGAGCGCGGTCGCCTCCAGAGGCTCGATGAAACCCTGTGCCAGGCCCACCGCGAGGCAGTTCTTGTTCCAGTGCGTCGTCACCCGCCCGATCTTCATCTTCAGGTGGCGCGCGGGCGTATCCGAATCGAGCGCTCCAAGACCTTCGCGGAGCTCGTGTTCCGCATCATCGGCCGAGCAGAAGGCGGAGCTGTAGACGTAACCGTTGCCATACCGGCTGGTGAGCGGAATCTTCCACCGCCAGCCATGCTTGAGCGCAGTCGAAATGGTCTGCGATGGAATGTCGTCGCCGATCGGCGTCGGCATCGCGATCGCCGCATCGTTGAAGAGATTGTTCGAGAAGCTCACGAACGGCGTTCCGAGCGCCTTTTGGATGAGGATCCCGGCGAAGCCGGTGCAGTCGACAAAAATGTCCGCTGTCACCGGTTCGCCGTCCTGGATCGAAACGGACGCGATCTCGCCGCGCTCATTGAGCTGCACCCCGGTGACATGGCATTTCGTATATTTGACGCCGCGCTGCAACGCCTTCTTGTGGAGATACTGGCCGAGTAGCACCGAATCGAAGTGATAGCCGTACCAGACATCGAAAGGAAACGTCCGCTGTGGTTTCGGGGCAAGGTTGTTGTGCGCGAGGTAGGATGCAATGAAGAACCGGTTCGGATGCGCGCACACATCAGCGCCGTTCACCCGCGCCTGCGAGTTGTGCACAAACTGCGTCATCGTCAGGTTGTCGAGCATCGAGGCAAACGGGTGGAAATAGCTCTCGAATCCCGGCTTGGTCGACCAGCCGTCGAACGTGATGCCGCACTTGTAGGTCGCGTTGCACTCCGGCATCCATTCGGATTCCTCGATTCCCAGGCTGTCGAAGAACCCTCTGAGCCAGGGTGTGGATCCCTCGCCGACACCGATGATGCCGACCATGGGTGACTCGAGCACGGAAATCTCGATGCCGTGTCGAATCAGCGCATTCGCCAGGATCATTGCGGTCATCCACCCGGCCGATCCCCCGCCGACGATGACGATCTTCCTGATGGCCGGAGGGATGTTTGTCGGTTTATCGGGCTGCTTGACCGAGTACGAATAGTTGAAAAGCGTCGCGGTCGGCGCTCGATCGGTCGGTGCGGTCATGGGTCTTCCAGGTCTCGGTCGTCAAAACGGCTTGGGTCTTGGGCCCGGTCATCGATCGCGATGGCGGACGCGCGGAAAACGCAGTACAAAGATTGAACTAGGCCAGCATCCAAATCAAGATCGGCGCCGTCACGGCGGGCACGCACCCGGTCACGCTCGCGAGGCTCCTCGGGCCGAGCCGGGGAGCGGCCTGTTGACCCGGAGCGCGCCCTGCGGCAGCATCGTTGGGCGCTTGTTTGGGCCGCATGCCATGAAAACTTCGACGACCGAACCGGGCCGGATCTCCGAATACCGCGACGTCGACGCCGCGACGTTTCGGGACGAAATCGTTCCGGGATACCGGCCGGCCGTGCTGCGCGGATTGGTCGCGGACTGGCCGGCGGTGCGACGTGCCCGGACATCAATCCAATCGATCGGCCAATACTTGAGCGCGTTCAAGGGCGGTGCGGTCGATGTGATGATGATGCCGCCACATGTCCACGGGCGCCTGTTCTACAGCGACGACATGCGCGGGTTCAATTTCTCTCGGAGCAAGGCTTCGATTAGCGAGGTCAGCGACAAGCTGCTCCGATATGCGAAGTTCGAGGGCCGTCCGTCGCTCGCCGTGCAGAGCGCGCTGATCGCCGATTGCCTGCCGGGATTTGCAAACGAAAACCGCCTGAGCATCCTCGACGAATCGGTGCAGCCGCGAATCTGGCTCGGTAATGCGGTCACGACCCCTGCGCATTTCGACGAATCGAACAACGTCGCGTGCGTCGTTAGCGGCACGCGGCGCTTCACGCTGTTTCCGCCGGAGCAGATCGCGAATCTCTACATCGGGCCGTTGGGACATGCGCCCACGGGCACGCCCATCAGTCTCGTTTCGCTGGCAAATCCGGATTTCGAGCAGTTTCCACGATTCAGGGACGCGCTCGCTTCGGCACTGGTGGCCGAGCTCGAACCGGGCGACGCGATCTATATCCCGACGCTTTGGTGGCACCACGTCCAGTCGCTCGCCAAATACAACATGCTCGTCAACTACTGGTGGAAGGGGCAGGTCGGCGCGACCGGCAGCACGGATACGGCGCTCAATTGCCTGCTGCATTGCCTGCTGACGCTAAAACAGCTGCCGGCCGAGCACCGACAGGTATGGAAAACGATCTTCGACCACTATGTGTTCAGCGCCAGCGCGGAATCCGTCGAACACATCCCTCTCCACGTGCGCGGAGTGCTCGGCGAAATCTCGCCGGAATTGGCCAAGCAGGTAAAGGCGTTCCTGGTCACCCAGTTGCAGCGCTGAACAGGCTCAGAATCGGCTGCACTGGAAGAATCCGCGGTGGCCGATGCAGCTGACCGAGTAATCGCGGCTGTAGCGCTCGAGGTTGTCCTTGGTCGCGAGCTTGACGACGCAATCGCGCCACTGGTCGGAATCGCCCTTGTAGCCGAGCTTTTCGCAGCCCGGCCCATAAACGCGGATCATGTCGTCGACGTCGCGCTCCACCTGGGCGGCGCGCTCGCTTTGGGTGGCGCAGCCGGCCAGGAGCAGCACGAATACGCACATCGATAAGGCACGCATGGCTGTCTCCATTCAAAAGGTCCGTTGAGTAAACCTGCTTTGCTGGTTCCCGATCAGCGCAGGGTGTCGCGCAACGCGGTGGTAAATCCGAAGCCCGGTACGCCTGTCAAACCGCTGCAAATCGATGATACGCCCGACACGCCGGCCGGGCACGGCGCATCCCGGTCGAGCGACCAGAAATGCACGCCGCCGACGCCGCTCTCGCGTGCGAACCGGGCGAGGACCCGTGCGTCCTCGAGCGTGAAAACGTTGGCCACGACATCATTGACTCCTATCATCGGGGTCAGTTCTATGCGGCTCATTGGTACGCCAAGGCGGGCGTTCAGGTTCCGCGCCGCCTGGATCGCTGACTGCCCCATATCGCAAACACCTGCGGACACGACGCAATTCCGAAGCGTTGCTTCCCCGTAGTCCATTACCATCAGGTTGATGTAGTAGTCGGTGAGCCCGGCGTCGCGGATCGCCTGCAGCACGCGTTGCCCGTCGTCGTTCAAGCTCGCCCCGCTGCCGTCGCTGGCGCCCCAGGTCGCGAGGGTGAAGCTGAAGCGGAGTTCCGGGTGCCGTTCCTTCGCGGCTTTGATGCGCTGCACCAAAGAGGCAACGATCTCTGTCGACTGCCCCCGCTCGATATCGAAGTCGAAGCCGAGCAAGCGGGGCGAGGCGTAGTGCGCGAGGAACGCTTCCATCCCGGTATCCGTTGCACAGGTGAATACGCCGGCTTCGCCGCCGGTGGAAATGATGTAGTCGATCCCCGCCCGAACGAACTCCCGCAGAGCCCCCTTCTCCAGCAGGCGCGGATCCGTCCCATCCCATGTCTCGGCGCCGCATTCGCCGGTCGCGAACGCCAGCGTCAACGCCGTCACGCCGGGCGGAAGCGTCGAGCGACCGTTCGCAACGATCGGTGTTGGCGCGCCGGTGACCGCGGTCGAGATCGTCCCGCTGTCCGGCGCCAGCGCGATGGGGACGTGCTTGTACGGGCTGTAGACAAAGTGCGCCGCCGTTGACCCGCGTAGCCGCTGGACGAAAGAAGCGGATTCATCTCCGGTCGGTACGGCGCATCCCGGCAATCCGACCGCCAGCCCGGACGAAAGGAGAACGATCAGGCGCGTAAACCGCGGCAGCGGGCGCCGCTCGCTATCCCGGCGCCTCGGCAGCCATGGCCGATCCGGTCGCATGCCCGCATTGTGCACAAAGAAACGGCGGAGCAGCGCGCTGCTCCGCCATGTCCCAACGGGAGGTGGTGGGTCGGTCGATCCGCCGACGCGTCAGAATGCGACCTTCACGCCCGCGTAGTACTGCCGTCCGTTCTTGTAGAACGCGCGCGGCTGATCGGTGTTCGCACCGTAGTACTTGAGCGTCGGATTGTTCAGGTTCAGCACGTCGAACGTCAAGGTCACGTTGTCGTTGATCCGGTAGCGGAGCGATGCCGCCAGGTTATCGGTATCGTCCTGGTACTCGGCGGTGCTGCGGTCCAGGCCCACGAAGAAGTGCGAGCGGTACGTGTAGGCGAGGCGCGCGCTGAACCCGTAGTTCTCATAGAAGCCGACGATGTTGTACGTGTTCTTCGACGCACCCACTAGGTCGCGGTTGCCCGTTTCCTTCGCATCGGCGTAAGTGTAGTTGGCCAGGATACCGAAGCCGTAGGGAAGCTCCTGCTGATACGAAAGCTCGAAACCCTTCACCTTGCCGCTGCTGTTCGTCGGCGACGATATCGTGTACGTGTCGAAGGTGCCGGTGCGGATATTGAGCAGGCTGACCTGGTGGTTGCCGAAGCCGACGTAGTTCGACAGGTCCATGTAGAACAGTCCCCCCGCCAACAGTGAATTCCGCGCGAAATACCACTCGAGCGTCGCGTCGACGTTCGTCGAGCGGATCGGCTTCAAGTCCGGATTGCCGCCGTTGCCGGTGTGCGTGGTGTCGTCGGCGGTGATCGAACCGCCCAGCGCGCTGAAATCCGGACGCGCCATCGTGCGGGCGACCGCGAAACGAGCCACCAGATCTTTCGACAGATCGAGCTTGAGGTTGGCGCTCGGCAGGATGTCGGTGTAGGTGTGCTCGACCGGCTGCTGGTAGAACGAGCCGAACGCGGACGTCGTGATCGCCCCCGGCACCTGCGGGCACGGTGCGAGCGCCGCACAGATATCGCCCGGGATCGCGACGTTGACGAGCACGCGCTCCTTTGTCCGCACTGCGCGCACGCCGAAGTTGCCGCTCCAGCCCGGTCCGTCGAGATTAGCCATCGCGTACGCGGCTGTGACCGTCTCCTTGAGCGCGAATTCGCCCGGCCAGTAACGACGCGTGACTGGATCGCGATTCGAATACAGGTCGCCCCAGCGCTCGAGCTCGCCCGGATTGATCATCCAGGGCTGGCGCGGGAAGTTGCCGCCGATGCCACTGGCGAAGTTGCCGGGGTAGGTCTCGCCGTTCCACCGCGGCAGGTTCGCGGGGTTAAAGGGGTCGAGCGCGAAGTTCGGGCCTTGCGCCACCTGCTCGGTATTGCGCTTGTGCTCCGCGGCACGGAAGCCGGCCTTGACGCTGGTCCAGGGGCCCATGCCCAGCAGATACATGCCGTCGATCTGGCCGTACGTTTCCTTGTCCTCGGTTTTCGCGGGACTCGCGCCGAAGATCCAGTCGAGCGACGTGCCCGCGAAGTTCGACGGATTGCCATTTGGGAAACTCACGTCGGTCGCGGAAGAAATGCCGTGCATCGTGTACGTGGCGCCGGTGTTGAATACGTCGCCTTCGAACACGTCCTGCTTCGGCGTCTTGCCGACCCCGCGCGTGTAGCCGAGCTGGCCGTTGAACGTCAGGCGATTGGTCGCGCGGTATTTCACATCGATGTCGTAGAATGAAGTTTCCGAATACGTGCCCGGACGGAAGATCTCGTCGACGATCGCGTACTGGTGATTGTTTCCCGGTGACCCGAGGTTGGGGAACACGGCGGAGGTCAGCGTCCCGTTGGTCACCGTGTAAGAGGTAGGCATTTCGCCCGCACCGCCGTTGATCACGTGCGAGCCCCAGAACATCCAGTTGCGGTTGTAGTTCGTCGCCCTCATGTGCGAATAGAAGCTGCTGAAGTCGACGATCAGATCGGGCGTCGGCTTGATTTGCACGTCGAGCAACCCGCCCTGGCGTTCGCGCACCTGCTCGAAGAACGCCGAGCCGATCAGCGTCGGATACGACACGTTCGCGAGATCCGGATGCGCGGCCGCCAGCGCACTGGTCGGCGAGATCTGCGCGTACCCCAGGATCTCCTGTCCGTCGCGGCGCAGATGCCGCTTCTGGTAGAAGGCCTGCAGCATGACGCCCATCGTGCCCGCTTCGTTCTTCCAGTTGATCAGCCCACTGAACTGCGGATCGGTCTTCTTCGGCAAGTCCGCGTATACCGCCTCCAACGACGCTGCGGCGGTTAATTGCTTGCGGAAGTCGAGCGGCCTGCGCGTGATGATGTCGACGTTGCCCGCAACGCCGCCTTCGACGAGATCGGCCGTTGCGCTCTTGCGCACGATTACCTGGCTCACGAGCTCGGAGGGCAGCAGCGTGAAGCTGACGCTGCGACCGACGGTTTGGACCTGGTCGAGAACGAACCAGTCGCCCGACGCGATCGGGTGGCCGTTGACGAGCGTCTGGGTCAGGCTCGGGTTCGTGCCGCGCAGGCTCACGCGGTCGTTTTCGTCGAAGCCGCCCTCGCCTCCCGCCGCCGAGCTGATCGTGACGCCGGGAACGCGCTGTACGGCGTCGGCGATGTTCCTGTCGGGGAGTTTGCCGATGTCGTCGGCCGTCACCACGTCGACGACCGAATCGGCGTTGCGCTTCGTTTCGAGCGAGCGCTCCAGCGAATAGCGGAAGCCGGTCACGGTAATCGTTTCGCGCGGAAGCACCGTCGGAGGCGTCGTCGCAGGTGGCGGTGTGGTGGCCTGCGCGAGAACTTGCGGTTGCCCTTGCCCGGTCCTCTCGTCGGCGGATGCCTCGGCGTCTTTTGTGGCGGACGGGTTCGTAGCGTTCTTCGCCTTCTTCTTCGCCGCCAGGGCCGCTGTGGCGTCGGGTTGTGCCTGGCTCTTAGGCGTGTCGGCGGAACTGCTAGCCGACTGCTGCGCGTGCACGGGCGTGACGACGCTCATCAGCGCGACTGCGACGGCCGATGCGATCGGTGTTTTCTTCAGCTTCATGAGCCTCCCCTTGGTAGGATTCGCCTGCAGAATTACGACGCTAAGATCTTGCGAACTGCCGCTAGAGTCATGTCCTCGCTTCTCGGCGGCTATCAATGCCACTATACTACCACTTGGTCCAAACATGCTACCAATCCCTGAACAATGCTGGTACGATGTTGCACCGGCGCCACACCGAAGCGGCGGCTCCTGCAGTGCACAAGCGGGGCTGAGGCGCTTTGGACGGGCTGGCCCGTGAGGGATGAACTGGTATGATTTTGGTATCCTCCGCAGACACCAGCCGAACGTTTTCAGTGCTTTATTGGATGGATGTTCAGGCTTTGGGTGAGCAACCGGCCCCTCCTGCGCGGGCTATCGTGCCGCACGCCCGAGGGACGTCCCGATGACGTCGCTTGCCCAAGTCCTCGGCAACCTGGACCCGAGCGACAGTCTGCCGCTGTATCAGCAGCTGCAGCGGGGCTTAAGGGAGGCGATCGAGAAGCGGATCCTCGGACCGGACGACGCGCTGCCCTCGGAACGGCAGCTCGCCGAGGATCTCGGCGTGTCGCGGATCACCGTGCGCAAGGCGATCGATGGCCTCGCGGCGGAAGGATTGCTGGTGAGCCGTCAGGGCTCCGGCAATTTCGTCTGCACGCGCATCGACAAGAATTTCGCCAAGTTGACGTCGTTCTCCGAAGACATGCGCGCGCGCGGGCGCATACCGCGCAGCGCCTGGCTCAAGCGCTCGGAAGGCACGGTAACCCCGGAAGAGTCGATGAAGCTCGCGCTTTCACCGGGCACGCTGGTGTATCGCTTTCATCGGCTGCGCTTCGCCGACGACGAGCCGATGTCGATCGAGCTCGCGACGATTGTCGCAGCCTTCCTGCCATCGCTCGACGCGGTCCAGGATTCGCTCTACGACGCACTCGAGCGCGCAGGCAACCGCCCGGTGCGCGCGTTGCAGCGGCTGCATTCGATGCTGCTCAGCGCGGAGCAGGCGAAGCTCCTCAAAGCAAGAGCCGGCGATGCGGGTTTATCCGTCGAGCGGCTCGGCTATCTGCGCGACGGGCGTGCGGTGGAGCTATCGCAATCGTTCTATCGCGGAGACACTTACGACTTTGTCGCGGAGTTGAGTGCGTTCTAGGAGCTTAGGCAGGCGCGATCGGCACCGGAGCCCGCCCGGGTGCATCGCCGCGGCCTTCGAGCCACGCCTGCAGCGCGTCGAGTGCGCCGTTTGCGTAGCCCCAGGTGACAATCGCCGGCGCGCCCACGTCGAGCGCCTGGAAAGGATTCCACAGCACCAGATGCAGATCCGGGCGCCACGCGCGCGCATGTTCACCGTAGCGCGCGCGAGCGTTGGACGCGAGCACGGTTGTCCGGCTGTCGCTGGCAACGGTAGTCCAGTCCAATGCGCACAGTTCGTCGATTTGCACGACGTCGACCTTCTCGAAACGATCGAACAGCATCGCGACGCGATCGCCCGATAATCCGGGCTCCGCTACGCCGTCGCCCGGAACGCGGCGCTGCGTGATGACGCAGAGCGGGTGATCGAGCGGCGGCGGCTTTGCCCCGCCGATTGCGGTGAGGCCGCGTGCCCAGGCACGACGCATCAGTTCTTCGTCGGCGCGGCGTGCTTCGCTAGCATACGCGCCCGGATCGACGGGAAAGCGTCCCGCCAACGCATCGAGACGCGCGCGGGCGCGCAACAACGACCGGCGATCCAGCTCGCCGCGGGCGAGCCCGCCCTGGATCGCGTCGATCGCCGCAGCTTGCTCGTCGGCCGTTCCGAGCGCCATCACCATATCGGCGCCGGCTTGCAATGCCAGCACGGCGGCCCGATCGTGGCCGTAGCGGTCGTGAATCGCTTTCATCGCCAGCGAGTCGGTGATCACCACGCCGTCGTAGCGCCATTCATCGCGCAGCACGCCGCCGAGGATCGCGCGCGACAGTGTCGCCGGATGCCGCGGATCGAGCTTCGGGTAGACGATGTGCGCCGTCATCATCGCCGGCGCTCCATCGCGGAGTGCGTGAAACGGCGCAAGCTCAAGCCCGTCGAGCGATTCCCTCGACTTGTCGACGACCGGCAGATCGAGGTGCGAGTCGACGCGCGTGTCGCCGTGTCCGGGAAAATGCTTGACGCAGCACGCGACGCGTTCGCTCAACGCCCCGCGCATCCATGCGGCACCGAGGCGCGCGACGTCTTCGGGATTCGCCGAGAAGCTGCGCTCGGCGATCACCGGATTGTCCGGGTTGTTGTTGACGTCGAGCACGGGGGCGAAATTCCAATTGAAGCCGATGCTTCGGATGCCGCGGGCGACTGCGGCGCCCACGTCGTGCGCGAGCGACGCATCGCCGGCTGCTCCGAGCGCCATCGCGGCGGGCGGCTGAGGCAGGAACGTCGCGCGCACGACCGCGCCGCCTTCCTGGTCGATGCCGATTAGTGCCTTCGATCCCATCACCTCGCGCAACTCGGCCGTTAGCGCGCGCACCTCCTCTTCGATGCCGAGGTTGTCTCGAAACAGCACGACGGCGCGAATGCGATGACGACGCAGGAACGCCGCCTGCGCGGCGTCGAGCGCCTTGCCCCGGATGCCGACCATGACGAGCTGGCCGGGATGGAAATCGTCAGCGGTCGGCCGTGCGCGCATCGTGCAAGCCGGTGACCTTCACTTCAACTGTCAAGCGCGCAACGCGATCGCGATCACTCATCACTTGATCGCGCCTTCCATTCCGCGCATGAAAAAGCGCTGCGTGAAGAAGAACACGATCAGCGCCGGCGCGATCGTCAGGACGGCGCCCGCCGCGATGACGCGCGTCGAGCTGCCGAAAGTTCCCGACAGCTCGAGGATGCCGACGGCGAGCGGCATCAGGTCGCTCTTCGTCAGCACTACGCTCGGCCACAGGAAGTTGTTCCACGTCGTCACGGTGGTCAGGATCGTCAGCGCGCCGATTTGCGGGAGCGCGAGCGGCAACATGATGCGGAAGAAGATATGAAGCTCCGACGCGCCGTCGACGCGCGCGGCATCGAGCAGATCCTGGGGAATCTCCTCGAATGCAGTCTTCATCATGAAAATTCCGATCGCGCCGGCCACTGTGGGCAGAATTACTCCGAGGTGAGTATTGACGAGCCGAAGCTGCGTCGTGGTGATGAAGTTGACGAGGAAGTTGACCTCGGTCGGCAGCATCAGCGTCGCGAGGATCACGGTGAAAACGAGCCGTCGGCCGCGAAACCGGTAGCGTGCGAGCGGGTACGCCGCAAGCGAGCATACGAGGATCGTCCAGACGACGGTCCAGAAAGTGATCCAGACCGAATTCCAGAAATAACGCCCGAGCTCGATGACGCGAAACACCTCGATGAAGTTCGCGAGCGAAATGGCGTGCGGGATCAACGATGAGGGAAACGCGAAGACATTGCCTTCGGTGCCGAGCGCGACCGACAGCGTCCACAGGAACGGGAAAACGCAGACGAGGCCGATCAGAAGCAGCATCGCATAGTGCAGCGCTATGCGGATCCGGTGCCGCGCCGCCATCGACCTGCGTTTCGCCGACGGAGTGCCGCCATGCTCCGGTGCGGCACTCGGGCGCGGCTCGGGTCCGGCCTCGATCACGCGCGCATTCGATCCATTGCCCGATCGCATCATTCAGCGGTGGCGCGGTCGGAGGAAGCGGAAGTTGAGCCACGCGATCGCGAGACAGAAAACGCTCACAACGAGGCTCGCGGCGAGCGCCCGCGGAAAGTTGAACGCCCGGATGCCCTGATCGTACGCGTAGTAGAGGCCGGTGTACGTCGAGCTTACTGGTCCGCCCTTGGTCATGATGAGCACTTCTTCCAGGACCTTCATCGCCGACAGCGTGGAGAGCACCACGCAAAGGAGGATCGTCGGCATGATCATCGGGATCGTGATCTGCCAGAACCGCTGCCAGCGTGACGCGCCGTCGAGCACGGCGGCTTCCTCGAGGTCGCTCGGAATCGCCTGCAGTGCCGCGAGATAGAGCACCATGTACCAGCCGAGGCCGCGCCACAGCGTCACCAGCATCAGCGAAAAAAGCGCCAGCCGGTCGTCGCTGAGCCAGCCTATCGGGTCGTTGATGACGTGCAGCCATTGCAGGACCGCGTTGATCAGCCCCTGCTCGTTGTACATCCAGCCCCACATGATGCCGACCACCGACACCGACGTGACTACCGGCACGTAGAACGCCGCGCGAAAGAGCTTGATCCCAGGAAGGGCATTGTTGACCAGCACCGCCAACACGATTGCACCAAGCTGGATCGCCGGCACGATCAGCAGGTACAGCAACGAGTTCTTGATGCTGATGAAGAACACCGGGTCGTCGAGCAGGTCCTCGAAGTTCGCGAAGCCGACCCACTTGGGCGGCGTCAGGAAGTTATATTCGGTGAACGCGAGGTAACTGCCCCACAGGACGGGCCAGAAGGTGAACACGCCCAGCAACAGCAATGCCGGTGCAAGAAAGAGCCAGGGCGACTGCGCCTGCCGCGAGCGCGCGGGCGAAGCGCGATTCCAAAACGTGCTTCGAAAACGACCGTTGCGGTCGGCTGCGGCAGCGACATCGGCCACGCGGATGCTCATGGCCCGAGCTTGCTGTTCCAGAACGCGACCGCTTCGTCGAGCGCAATTTTTACATCCTTGCGACCGATGATCGCGGCCTCGACGGCGTCCTGCAGCCGCTTGTTGAGCCGCTCGAAACCCGGCACGCCGGCAACGTACAGCGTGCGCACAACGTCCATTCTTTTGGCGCCAATCGCCATCGCCTTTTCATACGCGCCGGCGTCGGTACGCAGGTTCTGAAAGTGGGGATCGGCGACGGCCTTTTTCGCCGTCGGAAACGCTCCCGCCAGCTTCGCGAATTCGAGCTGGTTTTCGTCGTTGGTCAGGAACTTCGCGAACTGCGCGGCTTCGCGTGCGACGTTCTGCGTCGTCCCCCTCGGCATCGCGAAATGGAAAAGCCACCCGCCGGCCGCGATGCCCGGACCTCCAATCGGCACCTGCGCGACGTCGGTGACGGCGTAGATATCCTTCGCATCGTCGCGCACGCGAGTCAATGCGCTCGGCGGCGCTTCGAGCATCGCCATGCGCCCCGATTTGTATGCGTCGATCGATGCCGGGTAGTTGTCCTCCGAAAACAGTTTGTCCTTCAGCAGTCCGCCGGCCTTGTACGCTTCGGCGAGCTTGGTGATGAACGCGACATGCGCGGGCGAGTTGAACATCGCCCTGCCGTTTTCGATCAGCGGCAGCCCTTCCTCCAGAAACAGGCCGGCGATCTTGCCCAGCGCGGGCGAGAAACCGTACTGGCCGGTGCGCGCCCGGATCTCTTTGGCGACGGCGAGCTGCTCGTCGCGCGTGGTGGGGATATGCGTGATACCGGCCTGCCTGAACAGAGCTTTGTTGTATGCCATCACGTTGACGCTGTTGTAGTGCGGAAAGCCGTAGACCTTGCCCTTAAAGGTCAAGTCGGCGATGGCGCCGTCGGTGTAGTTCGCGCGGTCCTCGCCGAGCAGATCGTCGATCGGGCGCAACGCACCGTGCAGCGCATAGTCGTACGCCCATGGGACATTCAACTGCGCGAGCGCGGGCGCGGAGCCGGCGACGATCGCCGCCGTGAGCTTGGTCTGCAGCGCATCCCAGGGCACGTCGACCCATTCGAGCTCGACGTTCGGGTGCGCGGTCTCGTAGCGGGTCACGAGCGTTCTGAAGTAAGCGGTGAATTTCGGCTTGAGGCTCATGGTCCAGAACTCGACGTGAACCTTGTCAGCCGCGGGCGCCGGTCCGGATGCCAGCACGATGCACGCTGTCAGCAACAGCGAGAACGAAAGCTTCGCCCGAACGATCTTCACGGGCGATAACGACTTCGCACGGCTTGTCGCGTATGCAGCGGCTGCGAGCCGGATCATGATCGCGGTCAGCGCGTCAGCGTCACTTTGGCGAGGTGCCGTGGCGCATCCGGGTCGACGCCCCGGGCGCGCGCCAACGCTTCGACCATGGGATAGAAACTCTGGATCGCCGCAATCGGGTCGAGATCCTCGGCGTCGGTCTCGACCAGCGGCAACTCGCTGCCGGGCGTCGCTGCAGGCGCGGCGAGGAGCACGCGCGCGCCGCGCTGTCGCATGTCGGCGGCAAGCGCGACCAGCCCCGCATGCGCGGGACCGCGCGGTGCAAAGACGACAAGGGGATAGCCCTCGTCGATGAGCGCCATCGGTCCGTGTCGCACTTCCGCCCCGGAGAATGCCTCCGCCTGGATTCCGCACACTTCCTTGAGCTTGAGCGCCGCTTCCATCGCGACGGCGAGCCCCAGCCCGCGGCTGATCACGAACAATCGATCTGCGCCCGCCAGCGCATCGACCGCCCGCTGCCAATGCTGTTGCGTCGCACGCTCGAGGGCAGAGGGAAGGGTATCGAGCGCGCGCTGCAGAGCAGGGTCGTCTTGCCACGCGACGACGACGCGTGCGCCGGCGGTGAGCTGCGTGATGTAGCTTTTCGTCGCCGCGACGCTGGTCTCCACACCCGCGTGCAGGTCGAAAGTCCATTGCGCGGCATCGGCGAGCGGCGAAGCCATGTCGTTGACGAACGCGACGGTGCGCGCGCCACCGTCGCGGAAAAAACGCGTCGGCACGACAAGGTCGTGGCTTTGTCCGGATTGCGAGAACGCGAACGAGACGAGTCCCTCGCACTGGAGCCGTGACTGATACAGCGTGATGAGCGACATCGGGAGCGACGTTACCAATCGGCCGAGCCGAGCCATGATCAGGTACGCCATATAATGCGCGGCATGGTCGGAGCTGCCGCGCGCGACCGTCAGCAGCGACTGGGGAGGTCGCTCGCGCAGTTCGGCACCGAGCGATGCGTAGACGTCGCGGTCGGCAGCCAGGAGGCGAGCGACCGCGCTGGGCGCCTCGCGGGCCTCGTCAAGCATCCGCGAGATCAATGTCCTCTCCTTCGACAAGCACGCGCTGCAGTTGCAGGTCACGGTCGAGCACGACGAAGTCGGCGTGGTGGCCTTCGTCGATCCGCCCTCGATCCTTGAGGCCGAGGTAATCGGCGGCGTGCGTGGATACGCGGAGCGATGCCTCGCGAAGCGAAAGCCCGAGCGCGACGAGGTTGCGCAGCGCCTGATCCATGGTCAGCGTGCTGCCGGCCAGCGTGCCGTCCGGCAAGCGGACGCCGCCCATGCATTTGGTCACGCGATGCGAGCCCAGCCGGTATTCGCCGTCGGGCATGCCGGCCGCCGCCGTCGAATCGGTAACGCAGAACAGCCCGGGTATCGCGCGCAACGCCGCGTGCAGAGCCCCGGGATGCACGTGCAGCAAGTCCGGAATGATTTCCGCATGCCGCGCATGCGCGAGCGCTGCACCGACGATGCCGGGCTCGCGATGATGCATTCCGGACATCGCGTTGAACAGATGCGTAAATCCGCCGGCGCCCCGCTCGAGCGCCGCCACGCCGTCTTCATACGTGCCGAGCGTATGGCCGATCTGCACGCGGAAGCCGGCCGCGCGCAGCGCCGGAATGATGTCGAGATTGCCGGACAGCTCGGGTGCGAGCGTGATCAGCACGATCGGTGCGAGCGCGTGCAACGCGAGGACCTCGGGCATCGACGCGGGCCGCACGAAGTCGGGTTGCGCACCAAGCTTGCGGGGATTGATATAAGGGCCTTCGAGGTGCACGCCGAGCACGCGCGCCGCTCCACTGCGGCGCGCTCGGCACGCCCCGCCAATTGCGCTCATCGCAAATTCGAGTTCAGGCAGCGGCGCTGTCATCGTCGTCGCGAGCAGCGAGGTCGTTCCGTGCCGGACGTGCATCCGTGCAATGCAGTCGATCGCGTCGCCGCCCTCCATCGTGTCGCGCCCGCCTCCACCATGAACGTGCGAATCGATGAACCCGGGGAGCACAAACGTGTGCGCCTCGTCGCGCGCGCGCGCGTCCGGAACCGGCGTTCCCTCGATGCGGCGGATATGGCCTCCCAGATGCGAGAGCCTGCCGTCGACGAAACCGTGCGGGGTCAGGATGCAACCGTCGATCTCATCGGCCATCGAAACGTCCTGTTTTCTCGAGTCGCGCGCGAATTAGCCTCAGTGCGCCATCGATCGCATCGCCCGCCGGCTCGACGAGCCGCGCACGGATCGACCGCGCGAGGCGGCTTTGCAAGCGCTGCCCGATACTGCCGGAGACCACGAGAGGCAATCGGCCGTCCGGATCGAGCGCGAGGACGATGCCGTCGATCGCTCGGGCGGCATCGTTCAGCAATTGCGCCGCCCTTGTATCGGTCGCTTCGGTGTCGAAGACGAGCGGCGCGAGCGCTGCATAGGCGTGTTGGCCGGCGCGCTCGCACCATGCGAGCAGCGCTTCGCGCGAATTTCCTGCGACCGCCCGGACGGCATGCACCAGTGGACCGGCTGGGCTGCGGCCGTCATTCGCGAGTTGCGCCTCGCGCATCGCACGCATACCCAGCCAGGCGCCGCTGCCTTCATCTCCAACTGGATAACCCCAGCCGCCGACCGAGACGTGCTCGCCGTCGTCGCGCAGCGCCTCGCCGATGCTGCCGGTACCCGCGGCAACGAGGGCGCCAGGGCCGCCGCCGTGGGCGCCCAACAGCGCCGTGTAGCCGTCGTTCGCGAGTTCGATCTCGCCGAACCGGTTCGCCACCTGCATGAAATCTCGGTTGTGCTTCGGGACGATCGCGCCGGCCAATCCCAGTCCCACCGCGCATTCTTCGGGTCGCCAGGCGTGAACGTTCGCGACGTGAAACGATCGTGCGATGGCCTGCGAGACATTGTTCCACGCTTGCTGCACTCCTTGTCCCAGCGCGGATGGCCCCGCCTCGGCGAATCCCAGTATCTCGCCGTCGGCTCGCGTCAATCGGGCGCGAGTTGCTGTCCCGCCGCCGTCGATGCCAATGACGTAGCGTATGGTGGCGGCTTGATGAGGCGTCACGCAGGCGAGTCTGCGGCTTGGAGCATGGCAGGCTCAAGATACCATTTGCACCATTGGTATGCAATTGGTCTGCATCGAGAACGCCGTCAAATGCCAAAGCTGATGCCGGTTCGCCGCCCGTTGGGACGTGTGCGCGCGCGCTCGAGCGATGCTTTGGCGTTCCGCGCGGTGGCGGCTCAGCCGCACGTGCGGTTTGTTGCGGTCAAGACGGCCGAGCAGCAGGCATGATGAGCCCGCAGCGCGTGGGCGTTGACCCCTCTCGCAAAGGAAAACGAGTCAGTCCACGATCGCCAGCACCAACGCCGCCACGGCGCCGATCGCGGCCGGAATTCCGTAACGCTCCCAGTTCGACATCGAGTCGCCCGCGATGATCTCGACGGGCACGGGCGTGAGCTGGATGACCCTGTCGGTGACCGAAATCTCGACCAGCCGCGTGAGGGAGTTTTTGCGCGCCGTCGCCATCACTATCTCGTCGCAATGCAGGCGCCGAGCCGTGTCCGTTATCACTTTCGCCGGGTCGCCCACCCCCATGTGCACCGCGTGGGGGATGGAGAACTTGTCCAGCATCTCCTTGACCGGAGTGAGCGCCTTCTCCGCTTGCTCGCGGTGGTAGTCGTCGCGGCTTTCGCGACTCGACAAACGCGCGGCGTACGGGGAGAAGGGTATCTGGACGTTGACGAGATGCACTTCCATCGCCGTGTTGTTCATGAACCGTTTGATCACGTTCTGCACGGCAAACCGATCGTTGCGGGTGCCTCCAACGGGAATCAGGATCTTCAGCATTGTCTTCCCTCCTGCGATTCGTTGCGAATTCGATGGCAGACTTGCGCCTTGCTGCGCACCTCTGGCGACACGTGAGGCCGAAACAGGTGCCGTGGGCGTGGACCCAGCGCGTCTTGCGACCGAGCCCATGGTGGTTGCTCTCAGGAATGCCTTGGTCGCTTCGATGGCGACCACCACAAACGCACTGATGGCCAGCGCCATTGCCAGGTCAGCCCAGGTGAGCATCCTGATTCCGAACGTCTCCCGCACGATGGCGAATTGGATAAGCACGCCGAACAACCCGATCTCCCACGCCAACGCGAGCAGGAGCCACTTGTGAGGGGGCGCCTGGAACAAGCTGTATCGCAGCGATCGGAAGCTCATGGAAATGACCAGCTCGACGAAAACGAAGAGGAGGAAGATCTTTGTCCTTGCGGCTTCGATGTCGGCATAGTTGTCAAAGTAGACCCAAAGGAAGATCGGAGTCTCGACTACGACGCCGAGCAGCACGAGAAGACGCACATCGCGGGAGAAGATACTCTCGGACGGGTCGCGCGGGGGCCGCTTCATGATGTCGCGGTCGGGCGGGGAAAGCCCCAGGGCCAGGGCCGGCAAGCCGTCGGTGGCCAGGTTGATGTAGAGGATTGCGGCGGGCAGCAGCGGCAACAGCTCAGGTCCCACGACGATCACGACACCCCCCAGCACTACTACTTCCGTAATGTTGGCACGCAACAGATAGGTCAGATACTTCTTGATGTTGTCGTAGATCCAGCGTCCGCGCTCGATCGCCCGCACAATCGTCGCGAAATTGTCGTCCGCAAGCACCATGTCGGCCGCTTCCTTCGCAACATCGGTTCCGCTGATTCCCATGGCGATGCCGATGTCGGCATGTTTCAGCGCGGGCGCGTCGTTCACGCCATCCCCCGTCATAGCGACGACTTCGCCACGATTCTTCCATGCACGCACGATCTTGAGCTTGTCCATGGGTGACACGCGCGCATAAACGGTCACCCGGTCAACGATTTTCTCGAAATCCTGATCGCTCACGCGGCCGAGGTCGTCACCGGTGAGCACCATGTCGCCCTCGCGGTAGATGCCGACTTCTGCAGCCACTGCTACCGCGGTCAGACTGTGATCACCCGTGATCATGACCGGGCGGATATGTACTTCACGGCAGATCCTCACCGCTTCCTTCGCCTCGTCGCGAGGCGGATCCATCATGCCGATCAACCCGAGGAAGATCAGGTCGCGCTCGACCGTCTCCTCTTCATGAGGTCCGTCCACGCAAACTTCGTTGTATGCGATTGCCAGCACACGCAGCGCGTCCTTTGCCATCGCCTCATTTGCGGCAAGGATCTGCGCCCGTGTCGCGTCGGTGAGCGGCTGTTGCTCGTCGTGGCCCTGCACCGACGCACTTCGCTCCAGCACGACCTCGGGAGCTCCTTTCACAAAAGCGAGATGACGGCCATCGGGCATGCGGTGAACGGTGGCCATCCGTTTGCGCTCCGAGCTGAACGGGAGTTCCGCGATTCTGGGGGCGTTTATCCGAGTCTCGTGCTGTTGCAGGTTCGCTTTTGCCGCCAATACGACAAGCGCACCTTCGGTAGGGTCACCCTTGACGAACCAGCGCCCGGCGTCGTCGCTCAGGACGGCGTCGCTGCACAGCAACCCTCCCGTCAACATGAGCTGTACCGCGTTGTCGTCCGGTGGGAGCGGCGGATCGAAGCCGCCTGCAGGCGCGTATCCAGCCCCGCTGACCTCGATCGAGCGGCCGCCCGCGAACATGCGGCGCGCTGTCATCTCACCCTTGGTCAGCGTGCCGGTCTTGTCGGTGCAGATCACCGTCGTGCATCCGAGTGTCTCCACGGCCGGCATACGCCGCACAAGCGCATTGCGCTTCGCCATCTCGTGCATCCCGACCGCGAGCGCGCCGGTAACGATAGCCGCCAGCGCTTCCGGAACCGCAGCCACGGCGAGTGCGATCGCAAACATGGTTATGGTCAATACCAGGTCAACATTGAGTTCATTTCCCATCCACGCTCGCGCGATGCTGACCACGATCGCGACGCCGCAAACGCCGAGCGCGATCAGACCCAGCCAGCGACCGATTTCCTGGGTTCGCTTTTCGAGCGGTGACCTCTCCGCGCCTACCGCGGAAACCTGCGCGGCGATCCTGCCGAATTCCGTATTCATCCCCGTGCCCGTCACGATCGCCTTACCCCGACCGTAGGTCACCGTGGTCGCGGTAAAGACAACATTACGGCGATCGCCGACTGCCGTGTCGGACGGCAACAGCGTCAAGGTCTTCTCGACGGGAAATGACTCCCCCGTGAGCGGGGCTTCGTCGCACTTGAGAGAGTGAATCTCCGCAAGACGAGCGTCCGCCGGTATGCGGTCGCCAGCCTCCAGAAGCATGATGTCGCCGGGGACGAGCTCGCGTGATGGAATGCGTGCCTCCGCGCCGTCTCGCAGGACCCTGATCGTGGGCGCGAGCATCTTCTTCAGCGCCTTGAGGGCATTGTCGGCGCGGTATTCCTGCACGAAGCTAAGTACGGCGCAGAACAGTACGATCACTGAGATGATGGCCGCATCGACAATCTCTCCCAGCAGCGCGGACAGTATCGTTGCAACGAGCAGGATGATGACGAGCGTGTTCTTGAATTGGGCCAGGACCAGCGCGATCGGCGAGGTGCGCTCTTCCTTGGCCAATTCATTCGCGCCGAATTCCCGCAGGCGTTCCTGAGCCTCTTGCGTAGTCAGGCCTCGATCGAGGCGTGTCTGATAGCTGGCGACAAGTTCTTCGACCGGCTTACAGTGGGCTTCTCTGTCGTGCATGCCTGCCTCCTCTGGATTTCCGGACCTCGGGCAGCCATTCGCCGCGTGGGCAACAGCAAGGTTCGATGAACCAAGTATGGGTGGACATGCGATCCGGGAAAATTTGAAGTTTGCGAAGGCATCCATCAAGAAAACGAAGACGGCCGAATAAATCGTAATGGTTGGGTTTACGTTTCTTGATGGTTCCACCTCCGGAATCGGGCACAGGTTGCCGGACGGGGCTTGAAGTGAGATCCGGGTAGTGCTAGAAAGGGGTCGCGCCCCGGCGAGTTGGCCGGGGCTCCCTCCAAAGGGGAGTAGCTACGGTAGCCGAACCGGCTACTGCGGCACGGCCGTCAATACGGGCTTTCGCCCCGGCCGTGCCGGCATTCACAAAATGCAAGCGAGACCTTTGCCCAGCGGGTGAAGGTGCGTGCTAATGGCGGCCTTCATCGGTGAGGTGAAGGCCGTCGTGCATTTGCGGACACGGCGGCATGGCGCGACAACAGAAAGAGGAGTCGCCATGTCACAACCGAACATCCATCGCTATCTCAGGCACGGGACGCTGCCGCAGCTTCGGCTTTTCGAGGCGGCCGCGCGGCTGGGGAGCTTCAGCCGAGCCGCGCAGGAGCTGCACATGGCGCAATCCACGGCCTCGGTGCAGATCAAGAAGCTCTCCGAGACGATCGGGATTCCGCTTTTCGAGCAGGTGGGCAAGCGCTTGTACCTCACGGAAGCCGGCCGGCGACTCTACGAAAGTTGCCAAGAGCTGTTCCGCGCGTTCACCACGCTCGAAGTATCGCTCGCCGCCATGCGGTCTTTGGAATCCGGCCGGCTGCGGCTGGCCGTGAGCACGACAGGCATGTGCTTCGCCCCGCGGCTGCTCGGAGCCTTCGTCCGGCTCCACCCCGGCGTGGAGACCTCCATACAGGCGCACAACCGGCAGAAGCTGGTCGAGAGACTCGCGAATAACGAGGACGACCTCTTTCTTTTCGCCGACGCGCCGGAGATCGAGGAAGTGGTAGCGCAGGAGCTATTGCCCAATCCGCTCGTCGTGCTTGCGCGCGACGATCATCCGCTCGCGGGAGAAAAGAACATCCCCTTTGAGCGTCTCGCCAGGGAACCATTCCTCATCCGCGAAGAAGGCTCGGGCGCACGGCGGATTGCGATGCGGCTGTTTGGCGAACATGGGCTCACTCCGCGGATCCGAATGGAGCTGGGCACGAACGAGGCGATCAAGGAGGCGATCCTTGCGGGCCTCGGCGTCACCATCATGTCACGCTACACTTTCGGGCTCGATCCGGAATCGTCGCGATACTTTTGCCTCGACGTTGAGGGCTTTCCCCTCGAAAACCACTGGTATCTCGTGTATCCCGCAGGCAAGCAGCTGTCCTCGGTTGCGCGGGCCTTCCTGGATTTCGCGCGCGCGGAGGCGAATGGGCTGGTGCTGGGTGATCTTGGGCGACGTTGACTGTCGCCAAGTCAGCCTTGAAACATTGATCATCGCCGGCGAGCGCCGATGGAAGGGTGCCAGCCATCGGGTGGCGCGCGCGACGCGACGACGCATGGTGGACTCTCCCCTTGAAAGTGACGTCCCGGCAGCTGCGGTCATGGTCGTTTTTCCGGGCGAAGGTACGCCGCAACGTGCCCGGCAGCGCAAGCCACGGCGAATTCTCGAGTCCGCCCCGATTTGCGATCATGGCGGCAGCATGCCGAGGGCGACGAGCTCGCGCCGGAGCTGATCCGCGGAGCGGAAATGGATGCCGTGGATGCCCAACGCTGACGCTGCGGCAGCATTGGCGGCCACGTCGTCGATGAACACGGCCGATTCCGGCGCGACGCCATGGCGCTCGCACAGGATGCGGAAAATGCGCGGGTCGGGTTTGATCACGCCCTCGAACCCAGAGACGACGATACCGTCGAACCACGACAGGAACGGGAAGCGCTGGCGCTGCGGAGGAAACGTTTCCGCCGACCAGTTCGTGATCGCGTAGATCGGCACGCCGCGCGCTTTAAGCTCCGCCAGCACCTCGACCATGCCGTCGATGGGTCCTGCGATTAGCTCGCCGAAGCGCTTGCCGAAAGCTTCGATCAGCTCGATCTTGTCGGCATGCTGTGGCAGGAGGGCGCGCGTTGCCTCTGCGAAGCTTCGCCCGGCGTCCTGGCGCTCGTTCCACTCGGTCGTGCAAACCGTGCCGAGGAAATGCTCCATCGCCGCCTCGTCACCGTTGAACAGTTTTCGATACAGGTGGCGCGGGTTCCAGTCGAGCAGCACCCCGCCCAGATCGAAGATGGCTACACTGCGCTGAGCGTGCGTCTGCACCACATTTGTCTAATGCGAAACGGCCGCGGGTTGATCAGGACGTGGCGCAGGAATTCGACCGATGTCGTCGCGCCGCGGCAGGG
>DASXQW010000119.1:0-20494 GCA_036506975.1 Casimicrobiaceae bacterium
TCACCGCGAAGTGGAAGAGCCCGCCGATCCAGTGGCATGCCGCGAAAGCCCAGCTCGCGATACAGTTCGAAGAGCGTTTCGTGATGACCCGAGGATAATTTCAACTGAACGGCTCATACACAGAAATTCTTACAGGCCCTATCGAAGTGGGCCTCCGCCGCCTCGCTGCCCGTAACTTTACGCTGGGTGTTTACGTCCTCGAGCACCTTCTGCGTCGCTTGCTTAGTTAGGACCTTGGTCTCTGAAGACATTGACTTGAGTACGCGTACCCAAGCAGCTGGATTGGCAGTGGCCAACTCTCCTGACATCATGAGGTAGCAGTCGGCGGGACTCTTCTTGGAAACGTCTCGAAACCAACTGAGCTTTGCTCCACCGAGTTGGAGTATTGCATCATCGGAGGTGGTTTTGACAGCTTCATCCCCCACTGCCACTACCTTGGTACCGAGTATTCCGATTATGGCTTCGACAGTGAGCTTTTTGCCCTTGCTGGCCGTAGACAACTCTCGTCGCATATCCTCATATGCTTCGGGAAAGTGCTGCTTGATAGCGGGATAGGGCGCGGTATGCGCCAATACGTAATCAGTGTCCTCTCCGCCGATCGCGGTACCAAGTCCGACAATAAGAATTGAAACGAACACACCAATTACCACACCAATGATTGCGCCTACCCAAGTTTTACGGTTCTCAATTTTCCAGAAATACCAAAACGTCAATCCACTCCAAAACATCAGGGCAAAACCGCTTTTCGTAGCGTATTGTTTCCCGTCGAGGGCGGGTATCAATACCGATGCGTAGCCACCGATGAGCAGCAGAACTAGCATAGCCAGAAAGAAGCTTTGTCTCCGGGTCCGGCCAGAGGCTCTCGTTGGAGGATATGACGGAGGATGTGAGGGTTCGATAGGTGAAACCTGGCGCATATCTATCGGTGATGGTGTAGCGGGATTAGGCTGAGCCGGAACACGCTCGCCGCACTTGAAGCAGAAATTGGACTCGTCCGCCAACTCGGTTCCGCAATGCGGGCAAAACATAGCGCCTCCCCCTTTAGGTCTAACCTAGCCTCAAACACTGCGCGCGATACCGAGCGCGGTCGTGCGTCTTCGCATCCTCGTTTCCGTAGGCGAACCACTGACGTAACGCGTCACGCTTGCACCGAGAGCGGCAGTAACAGTGCTCTCGGTCAGCGCCGCTCGGAGCCAATTGCCGCTCCCCGGACTGGGATGTGCATAAGTGTTTAGAACACAGCAATAAGCGCGCCTCTTGGCAGCGCGATAAGGCGAAAGGACTTTTTACGCCGCATCGAACAGTGGGGCGAGGGCCGGTAACTACTGATGCGAAGGCTCTAAGGGCGTCCAAACATCGGGTACGAGAATTGCGTAACCAATCAAGCCATGGCGGACTTATCTAAATGAAAATTCTGAGGGCGGCCTTTCTCGGATGGTTGGCGACAGTGGCTTTCGTCTGGGGGATGGCTATGTTCCTCATCGGGCTGTACAGGGTCTTAGGGGTTACGCCGGACGACTCGGTGCTGGCACAAATTGCGGCGCTCTTCGAGATGATTGGCAAGCTTGGATGGATCTTTGCGGCAGTGTTGATCTACAACTGGGATAAGATCAGAAGCAAAGCCAAAACCGAAGACAAGACGAAAGCCGCAGCAAGCGCACCAACGCCGCAAGATATGCGTGCGCCATAGGAAGCCCCAAGGAAGGCGTTTGAGCTGCCGCCAGTACGCACGCGCCGGGTGAGGTGCCGACGCCGGGTTCGCCTCTAGTGTCTCCCCGCCGCGACTTCCCAGACGTCAGTACCCCGCATCCAGCTCAACGTCGCCGAGACGGATTGACTTCCTCTTGACGTGCTCGCGGAGACGGTCGACTAGAAGCGCTAAGCAGCTATGCAAATGCGTAGTAAAGGCTTCGCCCTGGGGAGATTCGTAGTCGGCGTAGATGCACGGCGTTATCGTGGTTCCAGCTGGCACGGCTCGGTAAGTAGCCTCCAAGAGGTCGCGACAAATCAGACCACACGCAATCGATAGATCAAGCCCGTAGCCGCTTCCTCGGCGTTGCGGAACCACGTAGACCAGGTCCAGTGTGAAGTGAAGCGTCACTTCGTGCTCGCCGCTGATATGTAGCAGCGCCACATTCATGCCAGCATATCCCACCGCCCTAACCGGGTCGTAGGCGACGACCACTAACCGCTGGCGTTCGCCATCGTAGCCCGATGCAAGGTCGCATTTCCAACACCGGTCATATCTATTCGGTAATCCGGAATTGATCGCGATTCGCTCGTTAGGGGTAGCCCTGCGCTGTGCGCCCCTTAATTTGGCAAGCAGGGCCTTCGTGGACGGCTTGCGAGGGTTTACGACTATCTTTGAAAAAGACCGAGTGGCCGCCAGCCTCGTCAAGTATTCCTCAGTCTCACCGTAGCTCTTGCCGATCCTTGGGCATTCGAATTCGCGAACTTCGTGCCCTATGCGCTCGCTGAAGGTGATGCCGCCTTTCTTCAGCTGGGTCTGCAGCCCCTTAAAGTGTTCGGGCTGCAGCCACGGGAGTCTTTCCTTTGGTGGCTGCTTCACGGCGAATTAATCTTACCCGCCACGAGCGCGGACGGTCCGGCCCCGAGGCGGGCCAAGACGCGTTGTACAGTCGGTAAGTACCACGCGCCTCCACGGGGAGCCTTGACGCCGAGCTTATTCAGTTCCGCCGCAATCGCTCGCTGCGAGAGGCCACGCGCCCTGAGTCCGAGCAGAACGCCACGGAGATTCTCTGCCTTGGCGGCTGCATAAGCGTGGCGTCGGTCATTGACCTTTCGCAGGTTGCGCGGTCCCGCCGTCCCGAGCTTGACCCCTCGAACCTTGGCCGCTGCCAAAGCCTCCCTGGTGGGCTTGCTGATCGCATCGCGCTCCCACTCCGACATGACTGCGTGCATGTGGATCATGGCCTTGTCTGCGTGGGGCATATCCGCTGCGACGAACGGAACGCCCGATCCCATCAAGCCCGACACGAAATGCACGTTGCGGGCCAGTCGGTCAAGCTTGGCAATCACGAGGGTCGCTTTCTTCTTCCAGCAGAGTTCCAATGCCGCCCGTAGCTGCGGCCGCTTGTCGAGCGCATTGGCCCCCTTTCCGGTTTCCACTTCGACGAACTCCGCGAGTAGCTCCCAGCGCCCACCATCGAGGTACGCAGCCACCGCTGCCTGTTGCGCTCCCAGCCCAAGGCCAGAGCGTCTTTGCTTCTCGGTGCTGACGCGGTGATACGCGACGAATTTACCTTCTGCCATGAGGTCCTTCCCAGTTGACACGGAAGACTAACGTTGTTTAGTGTGTTGTCAACGCAGTGATTTGCTTGACTTTCAGGCTGGAGACGGGAGCCGCTTACCGCCTTCCGTACTCTGGCCTACCGTGGTTGAAGTTGCGGGCCTGTTGAATTGAAATATTCAGCGAGCGAGTCCGGGAGTCCAACATAGACGAACGTGCGCTCACCTGGTTGGCGACGCAGCTGCAGCTTCCCATTACCCGGTACCTTGTCAAACGCACTAATTGCTTCGCTGTACTTGGGGAAGTCTTCGGTTCGAACCGGCTGACTGAATGCTCGGGAGAGAACTAGGGCGATGTACTCGTTTCGGGTCTTACCCTTTGGTGCCGAATCGCAGGTGCAGGTGCAAACACCCCCGGACGGGTCGCAGGTTGCAATCTGCTCTTTCTCGCAGGTGACACCGCCTCCGGGCCCAGCTGGTTTTTCTGGGCACTGGCAGCCGGCAGCCTGCGCCTTGCACGCCATCAAAGAAAACGCGAAAACCAACACACTAAAAGCAGCGTATCTCATACCTGCGCAAAGGCTCGATTTCACTTACTTCGTATCGGATTGTGTTGTCCTTGACTCGTGGCAGGAGGGCACGAATGATGGCCGCGGGGTCCTTGGAATCCCCCTCAATCTGTGCACCATCAAGCGTAGCCTGCTTGGCTTTCTGGGAGCAGCCTGGAGAAAATACGATTGACACGTTGAGCTTGCCGCCGACAACCTGACGGGCAGTATCCAGAGTCGCGTTATCTGGAATGCCGAAGCGGATCAGGTGACCCGGTGACTCTTGGGTTGCCGGGCTGCGCCAATACTGCGGGAAAAGCGCGATTAGAGCAGCGGCAATTACAGCAGCCGCACCGATCCAAGCCGCAATAACCACGGGATTTCGACTAGGCATCAGCTGCGCCTCCCATGACGCTTGCAAAGCTGAGCGCGTACGATCACGCAAGGAGAGTACCGATGTCAAGACATTGGAATTGGCAGACAGTGACGCTGTCTGTCATTCTGGGAGTGGGCTTCTTTCTAGCCATTAATCGGCTCGAACGGATTTGCGGTTAGTTGGACCGCTGGCTGCATTACCTTGCCGAGATGAAAGACCGCGCTCGGGGCTACGCATGGGCCGAATCGTGCGGGATTTCCGTATGCCCCCGAGGCGCCTACGCTGTGAGGGTGCCTACCAAGGTCGCGAATTACGTTTGCTCTGTCGCCCGCCAGGAGATCACTGCCCAGGTTGACAGGAGAGACCTACACAACGGCATGGCGGTACGGGTCGATACAAACACCCGATTCGCATCCTGCACGGGCACGTCAGTGCGGCAAGTTCCCAATGGGATTACCGGAAACCGTCGCGGCGTGCCGTCGTCGCCGACCGGCTGTCCGTTCGTAGATACCCACGCGATCCTTCGCTGGATGTAGCTGGCCTCCCGTGTTCTTCGAGGGGCCACGGGGGAGTTTGCTCACTCGAAGTGTCCGAACGCCCCTCGGAAATTCGCTACAAAAAGTTCGCTGCTAGAATCGAACTATGTCGGACGGTGACTCATACAGGGAACGCGAGAACGCGCGTAAGCACGCAGAGCGTAGCGCGAATGAGAAGTTGGCGATTCAAGTCGTACAGATAGTCGCGGGTAGCAACATCCGAGTCGTGTAGCGAGCGCGAAGACCTCGCCAGCGTCGCGCGCGTCTTTCGGGTTTGTAAGATAATCAAAACAATATGTTGAGATTTGGCATCGACCTTGGCGGCACCAAAATCGAGATCATCGCCCTCGCGCAAGACGGCCACGAATTGCTGCGCCGGCGCGTCGCGACGCCAAAGGACGACTACGGCGCGATTCTCGACGCAGTCGCGGGGCTTGTGCACGGCGCGGAAACCGAGCTCGGCGACCGGGGTAGCGTGGGTATCGGCACGCCGGGGTCGATCTCGCGCGCGACCGGCTTGTTGCGCGGCTCCAATTCGGTCTGCCTCAATGGCAAGCCGATAAAGTCCGATCTCGAGGCGCTGCTCCGACGCGAAGTCCCGATCACGAACGACGCCAATTGCTTCGCGCTGTCGGAGGCGACCGACGGGGCCGCTGCCGGCGCCGAGGTCGTCTTCGGAGTCATTCTGGGGACCGGCGTCGGCGGAGGTATCGTCGTCCGCGGCTACGTTCTTACCGGTCCGAATGCGATCGCCGGCGAGTGGGGGCACAATCCGCTGCCTTGGCCGAAGGACGACGAGCGCCCGGGCTATCCGTGCTTTGCCGGACATTCCGGTTGCATCGAAACGTTTCTCTCCGGCCCGGGGATCGAGCGCGATCATCTGCGCGCCACCGGGGAAGCGCTGACGTCGCACGACATCGGCGCCCGCGCGGCGATCGGCGATGCCGCGTGCGAGGCGACGATGCGGCGCTACGAAGAACGCCTCGCGCGCTCGCTCGCCCACGTCGTCAATATCCTCGATCCAGACGTGATCGTGCTGGGCGGCGGCATGTCGAACGTGCACCGCCTTTACGCCAGCGTGCCCGGGCTGTGGGGGTCGTGGGTGTTCTCCGACCGCGTGGATACCCGTCTGGTTAAGCACCGCTACGGCGATTCGAGCGGAGTAAGAGGCGCGGCGTGGCTGGGCGGCTTGTAGGTGCGAATTCATTGGCACTCAGCGCTCGCGGCCACGTCGCGGCCGAATAAATTCGGCCCTACGAAAGCCCGGAGTTACATATTCGAATAATTCGGGCCGCCTCCGCCTTCCGGCGTCACCCAATGGATGTTCTGCTTCGGGTCCTTGATGTCGCAGGTCTTGCAGTGCACGCAGTTCGGCGCATTGATCTGCAAGCGCTTCGCGGGCGAAGCGCTTGATCCGCTCTCGTCCGGTACGAATTCATAAACGCCGGCAGGACAGTAGCGTTGCTCCGGGCCGTCGTAGAGCGCCAGGTTGACATTGACCGCGATCGACGGATCGCGCAACTGCAGATGCACCCGCTGATTCTCCTCGTGATTGGTGTTGGACACGAAGACCGAGGAGAGCTTGTCGAAAGTCAGCACGCCGTCGTATTTGGGATATTCGATCTTCGGCATCTCCGCTGCGGGCTTGAGCGTCTCGTGATCCGCTTTGCCATGGCGCAGAGTCCAACCAACCAGCGCGCCCAGGCCCAGATCGTTGAGCCACATGTGCAAGCCGCCGTGCAACGTGCCGAGCCACGGGCCCCACTTGAGCCCGGGCTTGACGTTGCGTACTTTGTACAGGTCTTCGTACACCCACGAATGGCGCAATGCCTCCGGGTACGCGGCCAGTTCGTCGTGCGCGCGGCCTTCGCCGAGCGCAGCAAACGCCGCTTCGGCGCCGAGCATCCCGGTTTTCATGGCGTTGTGCACGCCCTTGATCCGCGGCACATTGAGAAATCCCGCAGCGTCGCCGATCAGCGCACCGCCAGGGAAGACGAGCTTCGGAATCGATTGCAGCCCGCCTTCGTTGATCGCCCGGGCGCCGTAACCGATGCGCTTGCCGCCCTCGAACGTGCCGCGGATTGCGGGATGCGTCTTGAAGCGCTGGAACTCGTCGTACGGCGAGAGATGCGGATTTTCGTAATTGAGATGCACGACGAATCCCACCGCGACCAGATTGTCCTCGAAGTGATAGATGAACGAGCCGCCGCCGGTCCGCGAGTCGAGTGGCCAGCCTTGCGTATGTACGACGAGCCCGCGCCGGTGCTTGTCCGGCGCCACCTCCCACAGCTCCTTGATGCCGATGCCGTACTTCTGCGGATCGACGCCGTCGCGAAGGTTGAATCGCGCCATCAGCTCTTGCGACAGCGAGCCGCGGCAGCCTTCGGCGAGCAGAGTGTACTTTGCGTGCAACTCCATGCCGGGCTGGTACTCGGGTTTGTGCGAGCCGTCCCGGGCAATTCCCAGATCCCCCGTTGCCACGCCGCGGACCGCGCCTCGCTCGTCGTAGAGGGCTTCCGCTGCGGGAAACCCGGGATAGATCTCGACGCCGAGCGCCTCCGCCTGGCTGCTGAGCCAGCGGCAGACGTTGCCGAGGCTCACGATGTGGTTGCCGTGATTGTTCATCAGCGGCGGCAACATTCCGCTCGGCATGCGAAACGCCTTCTCGGACGTGAGCACCATGAAGCGGTCTTCGGTGACCGGCGTGTTCAGCGGCGCGCTCTTCGCTTGCCAGTCGGGGATCATTTCGTTGAGTGCGCGCGGATCGATCACCGCGCCGGAAAGAATGTGCGCGCCGACCTCGGAGCCTTTTTCGAGCACACAGACGCTGATCTCGCGCCCCGCCTCCATGGCGAGCTGCCGCAAGCGAATCGCGGCGGACAAGCCCGAGGGCCCGGCGCCGACGATGACGACATCGTATTCCATGACTTCGCGTGGCACGACCATTCCTCCGGCTTTCCGACGGCTATGAAACCTCTGAACGAGTCCCACACGGTTGCGACGGCGGCTTTTCGGGATGGGATGCGCGAAGCGAGGCGAAGCCAATGGCAGGCCCCATTGGCGAGCCTCGCGACAAAGCAGACCGCCCGAAAAGCCCCGTCCCTCCGGGTTGCGGCAAAATGCGGCGCTAAGCTTCGTCGCGCGCCTCGGCATCGTGGGTCAAACTACGACCTTCGTCGCGCGCCTCACAATCCTCCGCATTTTGCCAGCAACGCAATCCGCGCGGGACTCATTCAGAGGTTCCTTACCATTATAATTGCGATTCTTCGCCTGCCCGCTCAATGAGTCGAAATCGCAAGCTGGTGCATACCGTCGTCGTACCGATCCGCTGGGGCGACATGGACGCGATGGGCCACGTCAACAACACCGTGTATTTCCGCTACATGGAGCAGGCGCGGGTCGACTGGGCCCATGAATTCGTGCGGCATGTCGGCCGCGACGCATACGCTAGCGACGGGCCGTTGATCGTCAACGCGAGTTGTACGTTTTTCGCGCCGCTGACGTATCCGGGCAAGGCGGAGGTCAGGATGTTTCTCGGGATGCCGGGGCGCACGAGCGTGGAGAGCTATTACGAGATCTGGATGGACGGCAAGAAATACGCCGACGGCGCGGCGAAACTGGTCTGGATCGACATGAAAACAACGCGGCCCGTCCCGCTGCCCGAGCCGTTGCGGGCGCTCCTCAACTTTGCCGAGACCGCGCCGTCCCCGGCATCCGCCAGCGCGAAGCCATCATGAGCGCACCGTTGTGGCAACCTTCTCCGGATCGCGTCGCCCATGCCAACCTGACCGCGTTCGCGGCGCGCATCGGCGCGAAGCACGGCGTGGTGTTGCCGGATTACACGGCGCTTTTCCGGTGGTCCACGGACCAGCCCGAAGCGTTCTGGCGCGAGGTCTGGAACGATGCGGGCATCGTCGGCGATTCCGGCAGCCGCACGCTCGTCGACGCCGACAAGATGCCCGGCGCACGCTGGTTCCCGGACGCGCGGCTCAACTTCGCTGAAAATCTGCTCAAAGGTCGCTCGCTCGACGACACCGGTGATGCACTTGTGTTCTGGGGCGAAGACAAGGTCAAGCGCCGCCTTTCCAACGCCGAGCTCGTCGCCGGCGTGTCGCGCGTGGCGCAGGCTCTTCGGGCGGCGGGCGTGCAGACGGGAGACCGCGTCGCCGCGTATACGCCGAACACTCCGGAGGCGATCATCGGCATGCTCGCCACCGCGAGCGTGGGCGCGATCTGGTCCTCGGCGTCGCCGGACTTCGGCGTGCAAGGTGTGGTCGACCGCTTCGGCCAGATCGAGCCCAAGGTGCTCTTCACCGTCGACGGCTACTGGTACAACGGCAAGCCGCAACCCGTCCTCGACAAACTCGCCGCGATCGTCAAGCGCCTGCCGACCGTCCAGCGCGTCGTCGTGGCGCCCTACTTGCGCGACTCAACCGCTGCGGCAAGCGGTATCGCGGATGTGCCGCGTGCGGTCGGTTGGGACGATTTCGTCGCTCCCTTCGCCTCTGCCCCGATAGCCTACGAGCGCCTGCCGTTCGATCAACCGCTGTTTATCCTGTACTCGTCGGGGACGACAGGCGTGCCCAAGTGCATCGTGCACGGCGCGGGCGCAACGCTGCTGCAGCACGTCAAGGAGCACCGCCTGCATTCCGACATCAAGCCGGGCGATCGCTTGTTCTACTTCACCACCTGCGGCTGGATGATGTGGAATTGGCTCGCGTCCGGACTTGCCTCCGGGGCGACGCTCTTGCTCTACGACGGATCGCCGTTCCTGCATCAGGGCAGGATCATCTGGGACTTCGCCGACGCGGAGCGGATGACCCATCTCGGGACTTCGGCCAAGTACATCGACGCGATCAAGAAGATTGCGCTCGTTCCGCGCAAGGATTACGCACTCTCGTCCCTGCGCGCGATTCTGTCGACGGGCAGTCCGCTGGCGCCCGAAGGCTTCGACTACGTCTACGAATGCGTCAAGAACGACGTGTGCCTGTCGTCGATCTCGGGCGGCACCGACATCATTTCCTGTTTTGCGCTCGGCTGCCCGACGCGCCCCGTCTGGCGTGGCGAGCTCCAATGCCGCGGCCTGGGCATGAAGGTCGATGTGTATGACGAGAGCGGCAAACCGGTGCGCGGGCAAAAAGGCGAGCTCGTCTGCACTGCGCCGTTTCCGTCGATGCCACTCGGCTTCTGGAACGATCCCGACGGCGCGAAGTATCGCGCCGCCTACTTCGAGCGTTTTCCCGGCATCTGGTGCCACGGCGACTGGGTCGAGCTCACCGCGCACGACGGCATGATCATCTACGGTCGCTCGGATGCCACGCTCAATCCCGGCGGTGTGCGCATCGGCACGGCCGAAATCTACCGCCAGGTCGAGCAGCTCGAGGAAGTCGTGGAGAGCATCGTCATCGGCCAGGATTGGCCGCCGGGCGAAGTGGGCGATGTGCGCGTGGTGCTGTTCGTCCGCTTGCGCGACGGCGTCGTCCTCGACCCGGCGTTGGTCGACCGTATCAAGCAGCAGATCCGCGCCAATACGACGCCGCGCCACGTACCGGCGAAGGTCGTGCAGGTCAAC
The DNA here is from genome assembly GCA_036506975.1 of Casimicrobiaceae bacterium. Classification (GTDB taxonomy): domain Bacteria; phylum Pseudomonadota; class Gammaproteobacteria; order Burkholderiales; family Casimicrobiaceae; genus PALSA-1003. The sequence continues at coordinate 10,282 of DASXQW010000119.1, forward strand.
GACATCCCTCGCACCAAGAGCGGCAAGATCGTCGAGCTGGCGGTGCGCAATGTCGTACACGGCGAGCCGGTCAAGAATGTCGAGGCGCTGGCCAATCCCGAGGCGCTTGAAGAATTCAGGGATCGCGACGAGTTGAAAACGTAAAGCCGTTCAGCACCCAGACGCCGGCGCGGTGAACAAGAAGTCTCTGAAGGGATGAATTTCCTCGCCATCGTGATCGCGCTGGGGCTGGAGCAATGGCGGACGTTCCGCTGGCGCGGCGGCGTGCAGCGCGCATTTGTTCGCTACGCGCGGGTGCTTGAGCAACGCTTCAATGCCGGAACCGCGCAGCAAGGCGCGATCGCAGCCGCCCTGGCGCTGGTGCCTCCCGTGGCGATCGCCGCCGCCGGGTATTGGGCGCTCGAAGCGTTGCACCCGGCGCTCGCGTTCGTCTGGAACGTCTTCATCCTTTACCTGCTGGTCGGATTCCGCCATTTCAGTCACGCGTTCTCCGCGATTGCGGACGCGCTCAAGGCGGGCGATGTGATCGGAGCCCGACGGCGCCTCGCCGCCTGGCGCGGCATCGACGCCGGCGCGGCGACCGCAGAAGAGATCCCGAAGCTTGCGATCGAGCAGGGTCTGGAAGATTCCTACCGGCACGTCTTCGGAACCTTGTTCTGGTTCCTCGTGTTGCCCGGACCCGCGGGCGCGATGCTCTATCGCCTCACCGTGTTGCTCGCCGAGCGCTGGCGCGGCGATGCGATCACCCCGATGGGTCACGAACTCGGCCAATTCGGCCGGCCGGTGCACAGGCTGCTGTTCTGGCTCGACTGGGCGCCGGTTCGGCTCACCGCGGTGACCTTCGCCATTGTCGGCGATTTCGAGGACGCGATTTATTGCTGGCGAACGCAGGCCAAAGCATGGCTCTCGCTGCACGACGGAATCCTGCTCGCCAGCGGCGCCGGCGCGCTCGGTGCGCTGATCGGCGGGGAAGTGACCGGGCCGACGGGTGAGCCCGAATTTCGCCCGGAGTTGGGCCTTGGCGAGGCTCCCGATGCCGACATGATGCCGAGCGCGGTGGGGCTGGTGTGGCGCGCGTTGCTGGTGTGGCTCGTCGTGCTGCTGCTATTGACCCTCGCGTACTGGGCACCGTAGGAAGCCATCGGATTGCCTGCTGCGCTTGGCGGCACTGCGTTGCTCCGGGCTCGGAATCCTCATGTACTTACCTTGTACACTCCGGTTCCTCGCCCGATCGCGCCTTGTTTCGCCTGCGCTCGCGACGGCACTCCTCTGGCTTCCTCGATAAATGATTCTCATGACCACGTCTGCGCGCGCCGTTCGCTCTCGGCGAGCAAGCGCTGCAACAGGGCGACGCGCCACGGCTTGACCTCTCCGCGCGCGGCTGCCTCCTGCATTGCGCAGCCAGGCTCGGTGCCGTGGCGGCAATCGCGGAAACGACAGCGGCCTGCGAACGGTCGCAGATCGACGAACCCCTGCATGATCGCGTCGGCGGAAAGATGCGCGAGTCCGAACTCCTTCATTCCGGGCGAGTCGACGATCCACGCGTCGTCGTCGAGCGGATACAGCGTCGTCTCCGACGTCGTGTGGCGCCCGGCGTGCAACGCGACTGACACTTCGCCGACGCGCGCCTGGGCGCCGGGCACGAGCGTGTTGATCAGCGTCGACTTGCCCATTCCCGACTGGCCGATGAAGACACTGCGGTGGCCCGCGACGAGGGCGCTCACCGCCGAGACGTCGCCTTTGGCGGAAACCGCCACGACGGGGTAGCCCAGCGTACGGCAAGCTTCGAGCCGGGGACCGAGCTTGGCGAAGCCGGGAAGGTCGCTCTTGTTGGCGATCAGCGCGAAAGCGCAGCCGTTGCTCTCGGCGGCGACGATCCAGCGTTGCACGAGCTCATCATCGTAAGGCGGCTCGGGCGCGACGATGCCAAGCACCTGTGTGACATTGGCCGCGATAAGTTTCTCGCGATGCGCGTCGGAGCGGAACAGCAGGGTGCCACGCGGCAGGATCGCATGGATCGCGCCTTCGCCGTCCGCCGTTGGCGCGACGCTCACCCGATCGCCGCAGGCGATACCGAGGCCGCGGCCGCGCAGCAGACATCTGATCGTACGGCCGTCGGCGAGCCTCACCGCGTAGTGGCGCCGCCACGCCGCCGTAACCAGCCCTGGTTCGGTATGTGGCGCGTCGGCGCCGGAGGAATCTCGCCGTCGTTCGCCGCGGCTCACGTGATGAGCGCTTCGATCTTCGCCGCGCAGATGCAGTCGTTGAGCGTAACGCCGCCCGCGTCGTGGGTCGAGTACGAGGCAACGGCGCGGTTGTAATGCACCGACAGATCGGGGTGGTGATCCTCGCGATGCGCGACGTATGCCACGGCGTTGACGAACGCCATCGTCTCGTAATAATTCGCGAACCGGAAAATCTTGATGAGCCGGCCGTCGGCGTATTCCCAGGCCGGCAGCGCCTTGAGATGTTGCATCACTTCGGTTACGGCCAGCAGCGGGGCGCCGGCGCGGCAACTGAGGGCGGAAAGCGCGGCAAGCTCGGAGGACATGGGATGGATCCTGAACGTTAGGCCGCGGCACGCTCCAGCCGGGCGATGCGCGCCGGCGCCGGCGGGTGCGAATCGAAGAACGCCGAATGCAATGGATCCGGGGTCAGGGTACTGGCGTTGTCTTCGTAGAGCTTGACCAGCGCCGTGATGAGTGCCGGTGCGGACGCGTTGCGCGCGGCGTAGCGATCCGCCTCGAACTCGTGTCGCCGCGAATACATCGCGGCCAAGGGAGATGCGAGGAAGGTGAAGGCGGGCAGGGCGAGCATGAACAGGACCAGCGCGACGCCGTAGCGAGGCGCGGACCCCGGAACGCCCAACCCGGCGTAGAACCAGGGCTCGCCGACCAGCCAGCCGAGCAGGGCCAGCAACGCGAGGCTGCCCGCGGCAAACCACGTGGTTCGCTTGAGCACGTGCTTGAGCTTGAAGTGGCCCAGCTCGTGCGCGAGCACGGCCTCGATTTCTTCGGGTGCGAGCCGCGAGATCAGGGTATCGAACAGCACGATCCGGCGCGCCGCCCCGAAGCCGGTGAAATACGCGTTGCCATGCGCAGAGCGCTTCGATCCATCCATCACGTACAGGCCCCGGGCGGCGAAGCCGCAGCGCGCGAGCAGGCGCAGGACGCGTTCCCGCACGAGCGCATCGGTGAGCGGCTCGAACTTGTTGAACAGCGGCGCGATGAGGGTCGGATAGAGCGCGAGCACGAGGACCTGGAATGCAACCCATGCCAGCCACGCGTATAGCCACCAAAGCGTCCCGGCGCGCGCCATCAGCCAAAGCACCAGCGTCACCAGCGGTGTGCCCAGCACGGCGCCGATCAGTGCGCCCTTGATGATATCGGCGATCCAGAGTCTCGGCGTCATGCGGTTGAAGCCGAACCGCTCCTCGATCACGAAGGTGCGATACCACGCCAGCGGCAGCGCGAGCGCGCCGCCCAGAAGTGCGACCGAGACGATCAGCGCGACGTCCTGCGCGAGCAGAGGAACTGGAACCATGGCGATCGAGCCGGCGATCAGCGCCAGCCCGCCGCCCAGAGTAAGCGCGAGCAGAACGACGGCATCGAGCAGCAATTCCACGACTGCGACACGGGTGCGCGCCGCGGTGTAGTCGGCCGCCTTCTGATGCGCGGCGAGCGTAATCTGGCCGGCGAAATGCGCCGGAACGGCGCCGCGGTGCGCGAGAACGTGGCGCAGCTGCCGACGCGCGAGCCAGAGCTGCAGCCCGAGCGAGACGGCGAGCGCGATCAGAAACAGCGACGTGAGCAGGGCGGCGGTCATGAACCGGGATTCGGCGCGGACGGCGGCAGCCCGTTTGAGAACCCCACGCGGGACTTATTCAGAGGTTCCTTAGGTACATGCGATGAAGCACAACGATATGCGAGAATACCAAATCGTCACGACACCGCTATTCTACGCCACCTCCCATGCCGCAGGACGCCAATCATTTGATCTGGATCGACATGGAGATGACCGGGCTCAAGCCGGAAACCGACCGCATCATCGAAGTCGCACTGGTCGTCACCGACGTCGCATTGGTTACCGTGGCCGAGGCACCGGTGCTCGTCGTGTACCAGGACGATGTGACGCTCGCCGGGATGGATTCGTGGAACCGGACCACGCACGGCCGCTCCGGACTGACCGATAAGGTCAAGGCCTCGGCGCTGGACGAGGCGCAGGCGGAACAGCGCATGCTCGCATTTCTGCGCGAGCACGTGCCGCCACGGACCTCGCCGATGTGTGGCAATTCGATCTGCCAGGACCGGCGTTTTCTCGCGCGGTGGATGCCGGCCCTCGAGGACTACTTTCACTATCGCAATCTCGACGTATCCACATTGAAGGAGCTGTGTCGCCGGTGGAAGCCCGATGTCGCGAAGGGCTGGGTGAAGCAGGGCAAGCACGAGGCGCTCGCCGACATCTACGAGTCGATCGACGAGCTCAAGTATTACCGCGAGAGCTTCATTCGCCCATGAAATTCTGCAGCCAGTGCGGCTCCGCCGAGCCCGAATTCCGGATTCCCGACGGCGACACGCTGCCGCGTTACATCTGCGGCGCCTGCGGCGCGATCCATTATCAGAACCCGAAAGTCGTCGTCGGCTGCCTGCCGGTGTGGCTTGACCAGGTGCTGCTGTGCAAGCGCGCGATTGAGCCGCGGCGGGGATTGTGGACCCTGCCGGCGGGCTTTCTGGAGAACGGCGAGACGATTCTCGCCGGGGCCGAGCGCGAGACTGTCGAAGAGGCACACGCGCGGGTCGATGTCGGATCGCTGTACACGATGATCAGCCTGCCCCACATCAATCAGATCTACGTCATGTTCCACGCGCGCCTGCTCGACCTCGACTTCGGCCCCGGATCGGAGAGCCTCGAAGTCAGGCTGTTCGACGAAGCAGATATCCCGTGGAGCGAGATTGCGTTTCGCACCATCACGCGCACGCTGCGCAACTATTTTCTCGATCGCAAGCTCGGCGAGTTTCCGGTGCGCGTCAGCGCGCTGGAAAAGCGCGTGCCGCTCAAGCCGGAGCTTCTCGGCGCGGGCTAGGAGCCCGACAGGCTGCTAACGATCAGGCCGGCGGCAGATTCGGTCCTGATCCGGCACCGTGGAGGGCTCGCGACCCTGGAGAATTGCAGTGACTTGCTGCGGCCGAACGCTCTTCAGTGTTCCAGCATCGGTTGGAAATCGAGCCAGGCGCACAGCGCAACTTTGAGCGCGACGCCGGCACGCCAGAAGCCGGCATCCTCCGGATCGAGCAGCGCCGCATGTTTGACGATGAGACCGTAGGCGCGCTTCTTCTCGTCGAGAGTAAGCGACGGATCGGCGATCATCTCGCGAAATTCCTCGACTTCCGACACGAAGCGGTTGGGTACGAGACTGGTTTCCACCGCCTGAATTGTCATTGCCATTGCAAGCTCCATTTTCAGCTTGGGTCGTGCAGTACAACTCGTCGCTTTCGCCTGCGCAGCCGTATTTCGGCCCTTGCCATGGCATAACGCAAAGCTCGTACCAGATCGATGGCGGGGCAGCGCGAGCGGCCCGGCGGTGGTGAATCGGCAGCCGGTGCCTGCACTAAGGCTTGGATCACGCTAGCAATCACTGACCGCTGCGACGAAATCGGGGCGCAAGTGGCGCGCAATGTCACCGCAATACGTGGCGCGTGACTAATCCTCGGCGGGGTTCGTAGGTGCGGATTTATCCGCACCCGGCGCTGGCCGAATAGATCCGGCCCTACGAAAACCGGAGTCCGAGCGTCGTTCGAGCTTCCCGCGCGAGATGTCACGACCGAGCGAAGCTGCGGGGCTCGCGCGTCAGTCGCTTACTGCGGCCGGAGTTTCAGGTAAACTCCGCGCCAAGCAACGGCGCGGCGCGCCCGCTGCGGGGTACGCTCGGGATCAGGCTATTGGAGGAGATATGACCAGACTGCTGCGATGGGTCGTGTGCGGCTTCGCGCTCGGCGCGAGCCTCGCGCTGGCGCAGACGACGCGCATCTCGATTTCGACCGGCGGCACCGGCGGCGTCTACTACCCGCTCGGCGGCGGCATGGCCAACATTCTGTCGAAATACGTTCCCGGGTTGCAGGCGACCGCCGAAGTGACCGGCGGGTCGGTGGATAATCTGAAGCTCCTCGGCGCCGGCAAGGCCGAGGTCGGCCTTGTGATGGTCGACGCCGCGTGGGACGCCGCCCACGGGACGGACAAGTTCAAGGACGGCAAAGTCAATGTCCGGACGCTGATGGTCCTTTATCCCAATCGCGTGCAGATCGTGACCGTGGAAGGGACCGGGATAAACAAGCTTTCGGATATACGCGGCAAGCGCGTATCAACGGGTTCTGCGGGCAGTGGTGTGGAGGTGGTGGCGCTGCGCGTGCTCGAGGCGATGGGGCTCGACGCTAAGAAGGACTTCAAGCAGGAGCGGCTCGGCGCGTCGGAATCGGCAAACGCCATCAAGGACCGCAAGATCGATGCCTTCTTCTGGGTCGGCGGCGTGCCGACCGCCGCGCTCACCGACCTCGCGGCGACACCCGGCATCAAGATGAAGCTGCTCGACGCTGGGGAATACGCCGATGCGATGAACAAGAAGTACGGGCCGCTGTATACCAAGGGCACGATTCCGGCGGGGAGCTACCCCGGCATGGACAAGCCGGCCGTCATCATCGACATTTGGAACGTTCTGGTCACCAGCGACAAGATGAGCGACACGATGGCCTACAACATCGTGAAGACGCTGTTCGAGAAGAAGCCGGAGCTGGTCGCCGTGCACAAGGAGGCCGAAAACATCGACCTCAAGAATCAGGCGGTCGGCTCGCCGCTGCCGTTCCATCCTGGGGCGAAGAAATACCTGGCGGAGCATGGCGTGAAGGTGGAGTAGTCACCGGCCGTCTGACCGGCAGACGCGGCGTCGGGCGCGCTGCCAACGCGAGAAGCCATCCCGGCGCCGCCATCTAAGGAGCATTCGACTTGTCCGACACCGACGCGCACGCGCAGCCGGCGGACGAGCCGCTCGTCACCGACGAGCGACTGAAGAAGGCCGAGGAATTCATCGAGGAAGAGGAGGGTGCGGTCAGCCGGTTCAAGGGCTGGCTGGACCGCGCGACGACCGCGCTCCTGGTCGTCATGAGCCTCTTCCATCTCTATGCCGCGGTCGAGATCGTGCCGGCGCAGGTGTTGCGTCCGGTGCACGTCGGCTTCGTGCTGCTGCTCGTCTACCTGCTCTTTCCGATCGCGCGGCGGTACCGCAACCGGCTGATGTGGTGGGACATCGCCTGCGCGCTCCTGGGGGTCGCCAGCATCGTGTATCTCCTGGCCGGTGGCGACGACATCTGGGATCGCAACGTCGTGCCGACGACGCTCGATGTGTTGTTCGGCGTTGCCTTCGTGCTCCTCGTGATCGAGGCCGTCCGGCGAACGTCGGGCTGGATCATCGCTGGCGTGGTTACGGCGTTTCTCGTCTACGCCTTCGCGGGGCCGTGGCTGCCGGGCCAGTGGACGCATCGCGGCTACGACGTCTCGAGCATGTCCGGCTTCCTCTACCAGACCCTCGAAGGCATTTTCGGCACTACCGTCGATGTGGCGTCGTCGCTGATCATCCTGTTCACGATCTATGGCGCGTTTCTGCAGCATTCCGGCGCCGGCAAGTTCTTCCTCGATTTCAGCTTCGCCGCCATGGGCGGCAAGCACGCCGGCGCCGGGCGCACGGTCGTGCTGGCGTCGTTTCTGCTCGGCGGTCCGTCCGGCTCGGGGGTCGCGACCACAGTCACGATCGGCTCCGTCGCTTACCCGATGCTCGCGCGCTCGGGTTACGGCAAGGAAGCTGCGGGCGGCTTGCTCGCCGCGGGCGGCCTGGGCGCGATCATCTCCCCGCCCGTGCTCGGTGCCGCAGCGTTCCTGATCGCGGAATTCTTGAAGATCAGCTACCTCGACGTGATCCTGATGGCGACGGTGCCAACGGTTCTCTACTACCTGTCGCTGTTCGTCATGGTCGAGCTCGACGTGCGCAAGTTCGGCATGCCCGCCGTGGCCGTGGAGATGTTGCAAACGGTCTGGCAGTTGACGCGCCGCTACTGGTTTCACTTCATTTCACTCGTCGCGATCCTCGTCTTCCTGGTCTGGGGCTTCTCTCCGGTCGCGAGCGTGTTCTGGGCGACCGTCGCGACCTTCGCGGTGAGCTTTCTCGATCGGGAATCTGCGCTCGTTCCGCGGCGGTTGATCGCGGCGCTCAAGGACGGCTCGCTGCAGGTGCTCAACGTCGCCGCCGTCTGCGCGGCGGCCGGGATCATCGTGGGGGTCGTGGCCAAGACGGGGCTCGGCTTGAAGTTCAGCGCGATCGTCATCGGCTACGCCGGCGGCAGCCTGTTGCTGACCGCAATCTATACGGCACTGATCGTGTGGGTCGTCGGGCTGGCGGTTCCGGTCACGGCGAGCTACATCATCTGCGCAGTCATCGCGGCGCCCGCGCTGATCAAACTCGGCGTGCCGGACTATGCGGCGCACATGTTCATCTTCTATTACGCCGTATTGTCCGAGGTCTCGCCGCCGACCGCGCTGTCACCGTTCGCCGCCGCGGCGATCACCGGCGGCGATCCGTACAAGACGACGCTGCAGGCCTGGAAGTACACGCTGCCGGCTTTTGTCGTACCTTTCATCTTTGTGCTCGACCCCGCGGGCGTCGGGCTGCTGCTGAAGGCTCCGCCCGAGGGCTCCTGGGCCACAGTGGCCTGGATCGCGTTCACCGCATGCGTCGGCATCGCGGCGCTCGCCGCGGGCGTGCAGCGGTGGCTGCTGAGGCGCCTTTCGGTCGTCGAGCAATGGGTGATGATCGTCTGCGGCCTGGCGCTGATCTATCCGGCGCCGGCCGCGGATTGGATCGGTCTCGCCGGCATTGCAGCCGTGCTCGCCTGGCAGTGGCTCGGGCGGAAGAGCGTCGCGCGGGCAGGGGGCTGAACGTGGGCAAGGCGGATCGTTTGTTGGAGCGCTACGGCAGTCAGCACCGGAATCCACTGAACAAGGTATTGCACTGGATCTGCGTGCCGCTAATCATGTGGAGCGTCTTAGGGCTACTGTGGTCGGCGGCGCCGCTCGCCGCGTACGCCGCGATCGCTACCGCGCTCGCGTTCTATCTCTGGCTGTCGGTGCCGCTCGCGCTCGGGATGGCAGCGGTGCTGGCCGTGATGCTGTATGCGCTGACGTGGCTCGGCGAGCGCACGCTCATCGTCTCGGCGGCCGTATTCGTCGGCGCGTGGATCGGACAGTTCGTCGGGCACGCGATCGAGCGCAGCCGGCCGTCGTTCCTCGAAGACCTCCGCTCGTTTCTCGTCGGCCCGGCGTGGCTGCTGGGCTTCGTCTACCGGCGGCTGGGCATCCCCTACTAAGTCTTGAATGCCGAGGCCGGACAAGGTGAGCTTCGTCGTCGCGGGCGCGCAGAAGGCCGGCACGACCGCGCTCGACTACTACCTGCGCGAGCATTCGGAGCTCTGCCTCCCGAAGCGAAAGGAGCTGCATTTCTTCGACACCGACCGCTACTTTGTATCGGAACCGATCGACTACGGTCCGTATCACGCGGCTTTCGCTCCCGGTCCTTACCAGCGCTTGCTGGGCGAGGTGACCCCGGCGTATCTGTACTGGCCCACGGCCGCCGAGCGCATCGCGCGCTACAACCCGGCGATGAAGTTGATCATGGTCCTGCGCAATCCGGTGACGCGGGCTTTTTCGCAGTGGAACATGGCGCGCCAGAATCGGCGCGATCCGTTGCCGTTTCTCGCAGCTCTCAGGGCGGAGCCCGAGCGGGTACGGACGATGCCGCTGGAACAGGCGAAGCGCTTCACCTACGTCGATCGCGGATTGTACGCGCAGCAACTCAAGCGACTCTGGCGCTACTTTCCCAAGCAACAGACGATCGCGTTCAAGAGCGAAGAGCTCCTGGAGTCGCCCGCCGCCGTGCTCGCCGCGATCGCGGATTTCCTTGGCATCCTGCCGTTTTCGCCGGTCGCGCAAAAGACCGCGCACGCCCGCGACTACGACACGGCGATAACCGAGGAAGAGCGGCGTTATCTCGTCGCGGTGTTCGAGGCGGAGATTCGCGAGCTCGAGCGGCTGCTGGGGTGGGACTGCTCGGATTGGCTCAAGTAGCCCGGGCTACGAAACTGCAATCGTAGGGCCGAATTCATTCGGCCGCGGC
>DASXQW010000120.1:0-23737 GCA_036506975.1 Casimicrobiaceae bacterium
GGACGTCAGCCTCGCGGTCGATCGTCGAAGGTTCTGGAACCGAGCGCGCAATGCCGAAGATTTCAGTCGTGATCGCATCGAAAGTCGGCGCCCCGTTTATCGATCAATGTCTCGACTCCGTCCGGGTCGAAGCTCAAGCGCTGGGCGTCGAAGTCATCGTCGTGGCCGGAGGCGCGGCGAGCTACGCGGCCCGCCTGGCCGCCGACTTCCCCTGGGCGCGAATCGTTCACGCGCCCGACCTGTGCAAGGTTCCAGCGCTGCGCCGCCGCGGCGTCGAGCAGTCGGCCGGCGACTACATCGCCGTCATCGAAGAGCATTGTTCGGCCAAGGACGACTGGCTCGCCCAGGCGCTCGAAGCCCACGCCCAAGGACACTATGCTGCCGTGGGCGGTCCGATCGCGGACTTCGACTACGACAGGCTGCCCGACTGGGTCGTCTATTTCCTCGAATATAACGGCGCGCTGCCGCCCGCGCCTGCCGGAGAGACAGACAACCTGAACGACGCCAATATCGCGTACCGCAGAGACGTGCTCGTCGCGCACGCCGAACTGCTCGATGAAGGCTACTGGCCGATGACGCTGCACCCGACGCTGCTGGCGGAAGGGATGAAGTTCCTATCCGTGCCCGACATGCTGGTCTATCACCGTGGGCCGTTTTCCTTCGGCTATTATCTGCACCAGCGCTATCTCTTCAGCCGAGCTTTTGCCGGCGTGCGCGCCCGGAAGCAGAGCGCGCTGAAGCGCTGGGCCTATGTCCTTGGCGCGCCGCTCGTCCCGTTTTTTCTCCTGGCGCGCATCAGCCTCACCGTGTTCAGGAAACGCTGCCGTGTGGGAAAGTTTATTCGCGCGCTGCCGCTGCTAGGATCCGCCCTGGTTGTTTTTGTCGCCGGCGAATGGGTGGGCTGCGTGCTGGGTCCCGGAGATGCGCTCTCCAAGGTCGAGTGAGCAAGCAGGCTAGGCTGGCATGACGGCGGCAAGAGATCCCGCCCTTTCAGTCGTCGTCGTCATCGTGAGCGATACGACTACAGCGCGTGCGCGAGCCGACCATCTCGAGGGGTGTCTCGTGGCGCTTCAGCAGCAGATCGGCGCGCCGCCCATCGAGATCATCGTCCCCTATCACGAGAATACGGACGGCATCGGTGCGCTCGTGGCGCGTTTTACCGATGTTCGCTTCATCGCGGCAACCGATCCGGAGATCTCCGCGCGCAAGGCCGGGAGCCGCGAGCATCACGATGCGCTGCGCGCGCGCGGACTTGCCCTGGCACGCGGCACGCTCGTCGCGCTGCTCGAGGATCATGCGCGGCCAGAGGCGCATTGGTGCGCGAATATCGTCTCTGCGCACCGAGCGGACTATGCGGCGGTCGGCGGCGCCATCGAGAACGGCATCGATCGGCCTCTCAACTGGGCGGTGTACTTCTGCGATTTCGCCAAGTATCAGAATCCTGTTCCGTCCGGGGAGTCGTCTTTTGCTTCGGACGCGAACACCGCCTACAAGCGATCCGCGCTGGAATCGGTGCGCTCTGTCTGGGAGGCGAGCTTTCGGGAAGTCGTCGTCAACGGCGCGCTCGTCTCCGCCGGCAGGAAGATCACGCTCAATCCGGACGTCGTCGTCTATCAGCACCGCAGCGATCTCACCCTCGGCAACGCACTGAACGAACGCTTCGTCTGGGGTCGGTCCTATGCTGCAACGCGCGGCACGCTGCTAAGTCCCTCGCGGCGGCTCATCTACGCGGCGCTCTCGCCCCTGCTGCCGCTGCTCATCATGTCGCGCATGACCGCAACCATCTGGAAGCGGCATCGGCTTTTCGGAAAATTTGTCAGCGCCGCCCCGCTGACGGCGCTCCTCACCTGCAGCTGGAGCGCCGGCGAATGCGTGGGCTACCTCGCCTCGAGCGTCGGCAAAAGCCCGCGGCCGCCGTCATAGGAGCCTGTTGCGTGTCCGACCGAGCCGTCCATGTGGGTGTCGACGCCACGAGCTGGTCGAACGACCGTGGGTTCGGCCGCTTCACTCGAAGCATCATCGCGGCTCTGGCGGCGCGCGATGCGGGCTTCCGCTACACGTTGCTGTTCGATCAGCCGCCGCAGGATGAATTGCCCCGTGGCGTCGCGGTTCTTTGCGCCGCGACCCGGCGCGCGCTCGACGAATCTGCCGTAGGCAAGTCGTCGCGGTCCCTCCGGTATTTCTGGAGCATGGCGCAGCTCGCCCGCAAGGAAAAGTTCGACGTCTTCTTCTTCCCGACGCTCTACTCCTACTTCCCGCTCTTCGCGAGCGTGCCCTGTGTCGTCTGCTATCACGATGCGACGGCGGAGCGTTTGCCGCAGCTGCTGTTTCCGACCTGGCGCAATCACCTCTTCTGGCGGGCCAAGACCGCGCTGGCGCGGCGGCAGACGACGCGCGCGATGACCGTTTCGGAAAGCTCGGCTGCCGACCTCGAAAACATTCTGCGCTTCCCCAAGCACCGCATCGATGTCGTGACCGAAGCCGCCGATTCGATCTTCCACATCATCGACGATCCCGCGGTTCCGGCCGCGGCTCGCGCGCGCCACGGCATTCCCCCCGATGGGACTCTCCTCGTCCACGTGGGCGGAATGAATCCGCATAAGAATATTCTGGGGCTGCTCAAGGCGATGCCGACGATCATCGCGCAACATCGCGGCGTCCATCTCGCCATCGTCGGCGATACCTCGGGAAAGGGCTTCTGGGACAACGTCGCGGAGCTCGAGAGCTTCGTCGCCGAACATCCAGCTCTCGCCGGGCATGTCCATTTCACGGGCTATCTCGCCGACTCGGCGTTGGCCGAGCTTCTCAACGGGGCGTATGCGCTCGTGTTCCCTTCGCTCTGGGAGGGCTTCGGCCTTCCGGCCGTCGAAGCGATGTCCTGCGGCGTGCCCGTGCTGGCAAGCCGGCGCGGCAGTCTCCCCGAGGTCGTCGGCGACGCGGGTTTGTTTTTCGAACCGGAAGAACCCGTGGCGATCGCGGCCTGCGTTCTCTCCCTGCTCCGCGATCCCGCGCGCAGGGCACGGCTCGCCGGGAATGCGGAGAGCCGCGCACGAGAATTCAGCTGGGAGCGCGCAGCCGAGCTTGCCGAGCCCTCGTTCCGCCGCTCGATCGCGGACCGCGCCGTCCTTAAGTAGGGTCAGAGACGACTTTCGAGCAGGTCCGGAGTAACTCCGACGTTCCAAGAAAATCGTCTCTGACCCTACTTAAGTCCCGCAGGCTAGACGTTCAGGAGCCGGGTGCCGGCGGTTTTCACCGCGCGCAGCGCGCGGCGCGCGAGGAAATACGATCGATCGCCGCGCACGAAGGCACGCCAGTGCCGCGCCTCGCGAAAATAATGCATCTCGATCCGCGGCACGTCGAAGAGATCGCGGGCCGGCCGCGCGTGGTCGAATCGCGTTCCGAACGCGACATCGTAGGTCCGTGCCAGATCCGCCAGCACGGCTGCGTTCACGTGACCGTAAGGCGGGGCAAAACCGCGGCTGCGGCGGCCGGTCCGCTCGGCCAGATCCTGGGCAGAGCGTTCGATCTCCTGGCGGCGCTCACCGGGAGCGAGGCGCGTGAGATCGGCGTGGGTGACGCCATGGCCACCGAATTCGACTCCGGCGCGAGCGAGCTCGCTCAAGGTCGACCAACTCATCAGCGGACGCGCAGATGCATTGGCGCCGGGCCAGTCCTCGCGTTGTCCAAGCTTGCCCGTCGGCACAAAAACCATGCACGAGAAGCTGCGCTCGCGCAGTATGGGGAACGCCGCGGTTGCAAAATCGGCGAAGCCGTCGTCGAAAGTGATCAACACGCGCCTCGCCGCGCCCTTCGCGCGTCCCTGATGCCAATCCAGGAAGTCCTGACAGGTCATGGAGACGAAGCCGGACTCGGCCAAGACGTCCATTTGCATGCGGAAGGTCGTGGCGGAGATGCTGGTCGGCCCCGGTTCCGAAGAGATCGAATGAAACGCGAGAACCGGCAACGCGTCCTCGTCGGCGCCGGCGCGCATCAGTCCTCGACGACGTGGGTTTCGAACACGTTTCGGTATCGCTGCCATCTGCCGTCGTCGAAGCTTCCGTCGCGCTGCAGGCATTCGACCGCCGCATGGGCCATCGCGAGCGCGTGGTGCGTATTGTCGTGGGCGAACAACCCCTGCCGGCCGAAAGTCAGCAAGCCACGCGTCTCGCCCACCCAACGATCCATGACCTTGAAGTTCGGCTCGAAGCCGCGGTCGTACACGGGATAGGCGTAGGACAGCTTTCGCGTCAGCGTGCGCCGCAGCCTGGCCTCGATCGGCAGGCCGACGTCCTCCAGCCAACCGCACAGGCGCGCGCCCAGCTCGTCATCGGAGAGCGACCACCAGGTGTCGCCCGGATCGCTCGGCAGCTCGGCGCAGAGTACGGTGATGCCCTTGGGCTCGGTGGCTGCCGAATAATTCTTGGGCTCCGACAACCGCGCGATCGGCACGGAAAGCTCCGGGAAATAGTGAGCGTCGTACTCCGTGAACCGATCCTGCTCGAGAACGAGGTAGATCAAGATCAAGCCGCGATAGCGAATACGCTTGGCCGCCTCGAGAACCTCGACGGGGGCCGCGGGCTCCATGAGCCGGACCAGCGTCGTGATCGGCAGCGTCGACCATACCGTGTCGGTTTCCCGCCGATGCACGACACCGTTCTTCTGCCAGCGTACGGCCTGCACTTTTCCGTCCCGGTGTTCGATCGCGCTGACCGAAGCCTCCAGCTCGAACGACGCTCCCGCCTGTTCGGCCTTGGCGCGCAGGGCTTCGCTGATCTCGCCGTAGCCGCGTCGTGGATAGAAAAAGCCGCCGGTCCGTTCACCTTTGAACCCGGGAACCTGGACCAGGATCTTGCGGACTATCTTGCCGAAGGAATCTCCCGACACGCGCCGCCGTGCGAGGGTAACCGCCAACTCTTCCGGCGGGAGCGCCCAGAGCTTGCGCGCATAGGGGAAATAGAAGTTCTCGCTGATTGTCGGTCCGAGGCTATGGCGCAGCACGCTGGCGAAGGT
The DNA here is from genome assembly GCA_036506975.1 of Casimicrobiaceae bacterium. Lineage (GTDB taxonomy): Bacteria > Pseudomonadota > Gammaproteobacteria > Burkholderiales > Casimicrobiaceae > PALSA-1003. The sequence goes on from DASXQW010000120.1 coordinate 5,011, forward strand.
TTCTTCACCGAGCGGCTTGCGCCGCAGGGGTTTGCAGACGGCATCGAACAAGAGCGCGGCGGCGAAGTCCTTGGGCAGTCTGGCGATGAGGTCGAAGGGCTTGAGCGGAAAATGGATCCAACGTTGCTTGAGCAGAATGCGGCCGTGCCGCGGACGCCAGAGCAGATCTTCGCCCACGGCGCCCTGGATCATCGCCAGCACATGCGGCTCGCTCGCCGGGTGCAGACGGTGGCTGCCGTAGTCGCAACGAACGCCCTCGAGGTCGAAGCTCCCGGCGTTGCCTCCGACAGCGGCTTGCCGTTCCAGCGCGACAACGTCGGCCTTTCCGCTGCTCGCGAGCAAAAACGCGGCGCCTACGCCGGCGGGACCGGCACCGAGAACCGTCACTCTCGGGACACCATTCGCCGCGCTCGCGCGCCTTGTCTCGGATGGCGCGACAACCGTGCTCATGACGAACGCTCGACTGCGGTTTCAGCCGCGGACCGGTCGGCCACCTTCCTCGCGTCAGGATTCCAGACAAATTGGGCCAGCACACCGACGAACCCGCTGGCATAAAGAACCGTTTGCCAGATCAATCCGATGGCGATCACCTGCGCGGGGTCCGCACCAAACGGCGCCAAGAGACTTGCCATGACCACCTCGCGCACGCCCAAGCCTCCCAGGCTGACCGGTGCGATCGCGACAATCTTGGCGGTCGACCAGGCAAAGAACCAGGCGGCTAGAGGAGCCTCGACCTGCACCGCCGTAGCAAAGGCGACATTGATCGCAACAAAGGTTGCCTGAACGGCCATCGATATGGCCAGACACAGGAGCAGGCGGCCCGGCCGGCGCACCAGATAGACCGTCGCGGACGCCGCACGCACGGCCAACCGACCGATGCGGCCGGCCGGATGCGAGTGCTTCACGACGCGATCGAGCAGGATCGAAGCGGGAAACAACACGACGAGCACGACCACGCCCGCCAGCAATACCCACAGCAGTTGCCGCTGCGCGCCTTGCTCCGGCCGCGAGGCGAGAAACGCGCCGACAACCGCAATGAGCAGCAATCCGAGGATATCGAGCAGCCGGTCGGCCACGGACCCGACGACAAGCTGTGACGCATCCTTGGCCGATGGGAAGACGAGCGCCGCGCGCACCACGTCGCCTCCACCCAGGCCCGGCAGACAGAGATTCGCCGCGAGACCCGCGAGATGAGCCTGGAAGGCTTGGGGAAAGGACACGCCCTGGCCGATCAACAATCGCCACTTGACGGTCGCCGCCGCGTGACCCAACAGGAACAGGCCCAAGGCCGAGAGCCAGAGGACGGGCGAGAGACGTCGCGCCTCGCCCCACACCTGCTCGATCGGAACGATGCGAAAGATGACGACCAGCACCAGTGCCGAGACCGCCAGGCGCAGAAACCAGGTGAAGGGAAATTTCTTCGGACGTGTGGCCGGCGACGACGTCTTCGAGCTCACGAAGGGACCGTCCCGTTGTGCTTGCCTGGTAGCTTTCGGGGCAGGCGAACCCGAGCGATCGCATCCGCCCACAGCCCCAGCGACCAGACGACGATCGCGCCCAGAATGCCGAAGATCGCGCCCGCCGACGGACTCGTCGGCGAATGGTCGTAGATCGCCTTCGCCACGCCGGCAACGAACAGGAGCGCTCCTAAGGGAACGAAAATCCGCAGCGGCTGGAACAGGACGGTAAGTCGGAGCACGAGAAAAATAAACTTGAAGAAATGGCGCGCCTTGATCTTGGAATGCCCGATGCGCTGCCCGTAGCGGATCGGATGGTAGACGACTGTCAGATTCGACGCGAGCATGCACAGCGTGATTGTCGTGGTGAACGAATAGCCGTCCGGCAACAGCGCAAGAAACCGCTCCAGCGCCGGCCGCCGGAACACGCGCAGGCCCGAATTCACATCGTTGATCCTGCGCCGGGCCAGCACGCTTGCCAGCATCTTGAGTATCCATTTGGCCGGACGCCGAACGAGGGGCACGTTATTCATTCCGCGGCCGCGGTCGGCCACGACCATGTCCGAGGACGCCGCCATCCGGACCATGGCCGGCAGTGCATCGGGAGGATAGGTGCCGTCGGCATCGAGGATGGCGATCAGATCGGAATCGCTGGCGGCGATTCCTGCCTTCAAGGCGTGCCCATAGCCGGTATTGTCGGCAAAGCTGACGACGCGCGCGCCGCTCTTTTGCGCCTCGGCCATGGTGTCGTCGCTCGAGCCGTCATTGACCACGACGATCTCATGCGACACTCGCGCGCGATCGAGGGCGGACCGGACATTCTCCACGGTGGCTCGAACGGCATCCTGCTCATTATAGGCGGGGATGATCACCGCAATGGTCGGACGCCGAGACGCCATCGATGCCCCGTCCTGTCCGCTGTGCGCGGCATGGTTCTCGATACCCGCGGTCATCGCGCCCCCGTTGTCTTTAGTTCTTGTTGCCTTTTTTGCCCGCCGTGGCATTTTACTTGGCACGCCGGATCGTTCGGCTTTGGATCGAATCGCGGCCCATTGTAACGGCATGCCGGGCTTTGATTGCGCGCTCGTCGCCGTCCCGCGACTGAAAGAGAGGCGGATTGAAACTGCTCAAGGATTACGCGGCGAAACCCGGACGCGACAACGCCGCTGCAGACGATCGCGTAGCGTCGCCGGCAGCGCTACACCGGACCGCATCCGCGCGGCCCGGTCCTGCTCCATTCTGGAGGGCGGTCGCGCTACGACGCGCCGTTGACGAGCTGCCTCAAGGTGGGTATGTCGAGCAATTTCACGACGCGGCCTTGCACCTGGATCAGGCCTTCGCGCTGAAACCGCGAAAACAGGCGACTGACCGTTTCCAGCTTGAGACCCAGGTAGCTGCCGATTTCTTCGCGCGTCATCCGCAGGACGAATTCGCGCGACGAGTAGCCGCGCTCCTGATAACGCTCGGACAAATCGAGCAGGAACACGGCCAGCCGCTGCTCGGCGTCCATGGTCCCGAGCAGCATCATGACGTTGCGCTGCCGGGAAATCTCGCGCGAGAGCAAGCGATGCAGGTTGTGCTGGAGACGGCTGTTGCGGCGGGAAAGCTCCGCGAATTGCTGGAAGGGAAGCGCGCAGACTTCGGTATCCTCGAGCATGACCGCTTCGCAATCGTGAACGCCGCTGCCGATCCCGTCGGTACCTATGATGTCTCCCGCCATGTGGTAGCCCGCCACCTGGCTTTGTCCGTCGCGCGAGAGCACGACGGTCTTGCACGAACCTGAGCGGATCGCGTAGAGCGAGGAAAAGCGCGAGCCGGCGCGATACAGAGTCGCCCCTTTTTTCAGCGAGGTCCGGGCTGTGACCAGGGAGTCGATCTGGCGCATGGCGTCGGTGTCGAGTCCTTCGGAAAGACACAGCTCGCGCAACTTGCACGATGAGCAGAGGGTCTGGCCGCAACTGACGTCGCGCAGCACCGGCTTGGGCCGCAATGCGACGTCGGTTTGCAATGGGACCTTGGATCGAAAATCGGCGTAACTTTGAAGACTGGCTGCAGCATCCATTGCGTCCTCCCCGTTATTGCGGCGTCTTGTCTTCTTGCGGGTTGCGCGCCGCAAGAAATGTGGCGACAACGTCCTTGATCTTGCCGAACTCCGTGCTCTTGTCGAAGAACCAGCGGCTCCCCGCCTCCATGCAGACCCGGCGATACTGTGGGGTGGGATGATTGGTCAGCACGAGGAACACGACCTCCGGCCTGATGGGCAGCACGGCCCGCATGACGGCGACGCCGGTGCCGCCGATCAATTGGTAATCGAGAATGACGAGATCGGGCGCGGATTCCAGAATGCCGGCCGCCGCTGCGGCGGGCGATCCGGCTTCGCCGACGATCCTTATTCCCGGCACGTCGCTCAGCATCTCGACCAGACGGCTGCGGATCGGGGGGGAATCCTCGACGATGAAGACGCTTCTGCGCACGGGCATTTCCATGGCGCAAGTATTCCCGCCCGGCGCGTACGCCACTATCGGCCGCGGCTGAATGCGGCCGTCGGAGCAATCTGATTCGGCGGGTAAGGCGAGACCGGCGCAGGGGTAGGAATCTTCCTACCCCGGCCGCGCTTTAGTCGGGAGCGCTCGAATCGTCGACGAGCCGATGCTTGATCGCGTAACGAATGAGCTCGGCCTCGTTGCTGAGCGCCATCTTTTCCATAAGCCGCGCCTTGTGCGTGCTGACCGTCTTGGCCGACAGGTTGAGCTCCGCGGCGATGTCCGACACCGACTTGCCGGAGACCAGCAGCCGGAAGACCTGGTATTCGCGGTCGGACAGGCTCGCGTGCGGCGGACCCTCCGCCTGCGGCATGGCGCCGAGCGCGAGCGCTTCGGCAACCTCGGCGCTGATGAACGCGCCGCCGCCGGCGACCTTCCGGATCGCGGACACCAGCTCTCTCGAGGCACTGTCCTTGGTGAGATAGCCCGAAGCGCCGGCCTTGATCGCCCGCACCGCGTACTGGTGCTCCGCGTGCATGCTGAGCACGAGGACTCGCAGTTTCGGTTTCTCGCTCTTCACCTGCCGGATGAGCTCCATGCCGCTCCTGCCCGGCATCGACATGTCGAGCAGCAAGACGTCGAAGTCGCTGCCGCGAACGCGCTCCAGGACTTCGTTGCCATCGCGCGCTTCTCCGGCGACCTCGAGATCGCTCGCCGCGAGCAGGAGCTGCTTGAGCCCCTCGCGCACGATGGTGTGATCGTCGGCGATTACGACGCGGATCACGACGGCGCGGTCCCCGAGGTTACGGGGAGACGGAACTCGACTTGCGTCCCCTTGCCGGGCGCGCTGGTGATCGTCGCGTCGCCGCCGAGCAGCGAGGCGCGCTCGCGTAAGCCCAATAAACCGTAGGAGTTGGGCTTGCGGGGAGCGTCGGCCGAAAAGCCTGTCCCATTGTCGCGCACGTTGACGGTCAGAACACCGTCGCTTTGCGCAATGGAAACTTCCACGCGTGACGCATGCGCGTGCTTGATGACGTTGGTGAGCGATTCCTGAATGATGCGAAACACCGCCGTCGCGTGCGTATCGGGAAGCACGAGCTCCGAATCGCTGACCGCGAGCCCGCAGGCCACGCCGCTGCGCTGCGAGAAATCCTCCACCAGCCACTCGACGGCGGGCACGAGTCCCAGGTCGTCGAGCATCAGGGGACGCAGATCCGCAGCGATGCGCCGCGTCGCGGCCACCGTCGCGTCGAGCATGGCTTGCATCCGATCCAGCTTGCCGGCAAGAGCCTGCTGCTCCGGCGTAATTTTCTCCTTGCACCAGGCGACATCCATTTGCAGCGCCGTCAGGGATTGGCCCAGCTCGTCGTGCAACTCGCGGGCGATCCTGCTCTTTTCGTGCTCCCGCGCCACGTGCGCTGCCGCGCCGAGCTCTTGCAACTCCTTCTTCGAGCGGCGCAAGGCTTCGTCGGCGCGGACGCGCTCGGTAACGTCGCGGAGAATGACCGTGTAGAACTTCTCGTCGTGCTCGCTCAATTGCGAGATGGCGGCATCGATCGGAAACTCCTCGCCGTTGCGTCGCAATCCGGTCACGATGCGTTGGGTGCCCATGCGCCGCGAAGCGGTGCCGGATTCGCCGAAACGCCGCACGTGATCCGCGTGAACGTCGCGAAACCGGGCGGGAATGAACCGGGCGAGCGGCGCGCCGATCGCTTCGTCGCGCGGCCAACCGAACATCGCTTCGGCCGCGGCATTGAAAAGCACGACGTGCTGTGTGGCGTCGACTGTGATGATCGCGTCCATCGCGGAATCGAGAATGCCGCGCAGGCGCGCCTCGCTGCGCGATAACCGCGCCTCGGCGCTGATGCGCTCGGTGATGTCGCGCAGGATGACCGTGAAATGTTTCTTGTCTTCCTCGCTGTGCTGGGAAATGGACGCCTCGATCGGAAATTCCGCGCCATCGGCACGCAGCGCCATCAGCACCATCTGGCTGCCCATGCGCCGCGACGTCGTGCCGGTCCTGCCGAACTGCTCGATATGCGCGCCATGAACCGTGCGGAAGCGTTCCGGAAGGAGCTTGTCCAGGGGCTCGCCGAGCACGGCATCGCGCGGCCAGCGAAACACGCGCTCCGCAGCGGCGTTGAACACCACGATCCGTTGATTCTCGTCGACCGAGATGATCGGGTCCATCGCCGACTCGACGATGTCGCTGACGCGCGCTTGCGCATTCTGCAGCGCGAGGTTGGCCGCCTGACGCTGCCGGATCTGCCGATAGAGCAGGAACATGGCGAGCGCCGCGGTAATGCCTACGAGGGCCCCGGCGGCCCCGAGCATTTCGTCCCGATGCCCGCCGAATGCAAACGACGCCATCAGCAGCAGCGCGGTCGCGGCGAGCAAGGCCAGGATCGGCGCGAAGACGACCAGAAGCCTTCCCGCCGCAAGCGATGCTCCATTGCCTTTCGCAAACGCGGCCGAAGGAAGTGGAAATCGCGGCACGGTCATGGCTCGCGCGACTGGCCGGAGAGCCAGGCGCTCCCGCGCGCATAGAGTCGGTCGACCTCGGCCCCCTGCAGCGTAGGCATGTCGCGCTTGACGGTAAGGCCGATCCGGGTCTGCACGTACGCGAGGTGGCGATAGCCTTCGGGAAACTCGCCGAGGAGCTTCGCGTCCAGGCGCAGCGCCGCGCCGGGGTCGACCGGATCGAGCCGGTCTTTTTCGTAGATCGGCTGCCGCAGAGCGATCGCCCAGACGCCATTGCGCTTTGCGAAGAAATCGTAGAACCGTCCGGTGCAGACCACATCGCAGGCGATAGCGTCGACCTCCGCGCGCTGCGAAATCGTCATCTTGGTCTGCGCGATCGCGCGGTCGCCCGCGATGTCGATCGACGAGCCGCCGAGGAAATGCAGGATGCTGACGCCCTTGTTCCACCCCTCACGGCTCACCTCGATGAAGCGCTCCGCCGGCCCCTGGAACCAGGTGGCCATCATCTTGCCATCCGGATGCCAGACGCTGCGGAAACGTTCCCAATCGCCGGCGTCTCGCCACAGCACCCAGTTCTCGACGACCTCGCGAATGGAAAGCCGGTCCTGCATCGCGTCGTCCATCGCTCGATCGCCTTGGCTTATTTACCAGGGTCCTTGACGTCGGGAAACTTGTCGAATTCGATGTTGTAGAGGATGCCGTCGACTTTCTCGACGCGGCGGATATACACCGTCTGCACGATATCGCGCGTTTCCGGATCGATCATGATCGGACCGCGAGGACTCATGAGCTTCATCCCCTTGAGCGCCGCGACGAAGGCTTCGGGTTCGGTCGATCCGCCCGTCTTTTTGAGCGCCTCGGCGATCGCCGCCATGCCGTCGTAGCCCGCGCAGGCCATGAAATTGGGGCGGAGCTTCGTGCCGTTGGCCTCGACGTAGGCTTTGAGAAAGGCCTTGTTCTCGGGCGAATCGTGCGCCGCGGAGTAGTGGAAGCTGGTGATCAAGCCGAGCGTGGGCTCGCCCATCGCCTGCAACACGCCGTCGTCGGTCAGATCGCCCGTGGCGATGATGCGGATGCCGGCCTGCTTGAGGCCGCGTTCCTCGTAACCCTTGATGAACGCGATCGTCTGGCTGCCCGGCGGAAGAAAGACGAAGACCGCTTCGGGCCGGGTGTCCTTCACGCGTTGCAGGAACGGCGCGAAGTCGGCATTGACGAGCGGCGTCCGGACGCTGTCGACGATCTCGCCGCCCGCCGCCTTGAACGCCTTGATGAACGTTGTCTCGGCGTCGACGCCGGGGCCGAAATCGGAGACCAGCGTGAATGCCCGCTTGATGCCGTTTTTCGCTGCCCACTGCGCGATCGGCTGCGTATCCTGCGGCAGCGTGTGCGACACGCGCACGATATAGGGCGAGCGCGTCGTGATGACGGAAGTCGCCGCGTTCATGATCACCATCGGCTTTTTTGCTTCGGCGGAAACCGGCGCTACCGCGAGCGCGTTGGGCGTCAGGCCGAAGCCGGCCAGGAGGTCCACCTGGTCGCGCGTGATCAATTCCTGCGCCAGGCGCTTGGCGATGTCGGGCGCCGCGCCGGTCGTGTCCCGGATCACGATTTCGATCTTCTTTCCGGCGTAGACCTCGCCGTTCAGCTTGAGGTACGCCTTCATGCCGCCGACGATCTGCGCGCCGTAATCGGCGAATGGGCCGGAGAATTCCGCCACCACGCCGATCTTGACCGTCGCTTGCGCGAACGCTGCGGGTGCGGCGAGCAGCAGCACTCCGGTAAGCACGTATTGAGCGTGGCGCAGCATGCTTTTCATCGCGGACTCCCCCCTCGAGTTAGCCGTTCGCCTTGAGCCTGTCGAAACCTGTCCTGAGTCGAATCGAAGGAGGTGGCGAATAGTCCGCTGGTTCCCCGCATCGTTCGCCGTTCGTGGTTCGACAGGTCTGTCCTGAGCTTGTCGAAGGGCTCACCACGAACGGATGCGTTCAAGAGCTACTACGCAGGCGCTTCCTCGCGCCATAATCCCAGCGCCTTCTGCACAGGACGGTCGGAATAGCTGAAAAGCACCGCTTCCTCCTCGGCGTGGTGCGAGACCTTGCACCACGACGGCACCACGAAAATATCATGCGGTTCCCATTTGAATACGCTGTCGCCGACGCGGCTTTCGCCACGACCTTCGACGACGCAGTATACGGTCCCGTCGGTAGCGCGGTACGGCAATCCCTGGAAGCCGGTGGGCAAGAGTTGGATGAATGCGCCGATCGTGGGCATCGGGTAGCCTCCGGTCGCCGGATTCGAATACTGCATTTTCAGTCCGTGGCTCGCGTGCGGCGCGCCATGACCACGAAGCTGCTCCAGCGCCTCGCGGCAACGCGCATAAGGGTAGGTGAAAATCGGCGTGCTGCCCGAGCTCGCGGCATACTCGAGCGGCAGCATGTTGGCGCCGAACCGCGCCAGCGCGTCGCCCTCGGGTTTGGCGACGGGCTGCAGCTCCTGCGGATGGCGCTCGGCGAACCCCGCATCGAAGAACGCCACCATCGGGATGTCGAGACCGTCGAGCCAGATCACCGGCGCATCGCTCGGATTGCCGTGGTCGTGAAACGTCCATGACGGCGTGATGATGAAGTCGCCCGGATGCATCGTCGTGCGCTCGCCGTCGACCGCGGTATACGCGCCTTCGCCTTCGACCACGAAGCGCAGCGCGGATTGAGTGTGCCGATGGCTGGGCGCGACTTCGCCGGGAAGGATGAGCTGCAGGCCGGCATACAGGCTGTGGGTGATCGACGAGGCGCCGCGCAGGCCCGGGTTCTCCAGCACCAGGACGCGGCGCTCGGCTTCGCGCGCGCTGATCAAGCGTCCCGCCTCCATCAGATAGGGGCGTATCTGCCGGTAGCGCCACAGCGCGGGAACGCAGGCCGGCGCGGGATGCGGCGGCACTAGGTTGCCCAGAACCTCCCACAAGGGCGTGAGGCTGTCCTTGTCGATACGCTCGTAGAACGCCTTGCGTTCGTCGGTGAGCTCGGTTTTCGCGAAGAGCATGGCGTAAAGTCCTCCAGCCGCGGATTTTCTCACCTACCGGAAGCGCTGCACATAGTCGGGGGCCGAGAAAACCCAGTCCAGCGCGTCGTAGTACCGCTCGGCCGGCCGGCCCTGGTAGATGTCATTGCGCACCCGCCGGGACACACCGTCCGCGTGGTAGAGAAGCCCCAGCATCCGCGACGAAATCTGCACCCGCGACGCGCGCACGAGGCGCAGCGCCTGGTAGCGCTGGAACGCCGCCGCGAAATCGCCGTCGGCGGCATCGGCGGCGGCCGCCAGCGCGATCGCGTCTTCCATCGCCATCGCGGCGCCCTGCGCAAAGTACTGCAGCATGAGGTGCGCGGCATCGCCCAGGAGCGTCACCGGACCCAGGCTCCAGTTCTCCACCGGTTCGCGGAAGCGCAGCATCCAGCGCCGGAAAGCTTTGGGAACGCGCAGGAGCGACAGCGGCTTGTCGCAGTTTCTGGCGAAAAGCGGCAACACTTCCTCCGGCGGCGCCTCCTCGTTGTGACCTGCGCCGGCGCGATCGCGCACCACGGTCGCCACCAGGTTGAAGAGTTTCCAGCCGCGCAAGGGGTAGTGCACGATGTGTGTATTGGGTCCGGCCCAGAGCGTCGCGGCCGCCCAGCGCAGGTCCTTGGGCATGTCGTCGATCCCAAGCACGGCGCGGTAACACATGTGGCCGGATACCGGGGGCTCGCCGTCGCCGACGATCTGCTCGCGCACCGCGGAACGCCAGCCGTCGGCGCCGATGAGCGCCGCGGCGGCAATGCGATCGCCGCCTCCCAGCTCCACGCTCACGTCTTCGTGCCCTAGATCGAAGCCAGTCACCTTGCTGTGCGTGCGGAGCTCGAGCATGTCCGCGCGCAGCTTGCACGCGTCGAGCAGCGAGCGGTGGATGTCGGCGCGGTGTGTCACCGCGTAGGGATTGCCGTAGCGCTCGCGGAAGCGCGCGTCGAGCGGAATGTCGATCACGGTTTCGCCGCTGACGCCATCCATCAGCAGCAGCCGCTCGATGAACACCGCTTCCTGCTTGACGTCCTCGCCCACACCGAGCGCATCGAGCGCGGACCAGGCGTTGGGCGCGAGCTGGATGCCGGCCCCGAGCTCGCCGAACTCCTGAGCCTGCTCGAGGACCAGCGCGCGGAAACCCTTGACCGCAAGCGCGAGCGCGCAGGAGAGCCCCCCGATGCCTCCGCCGGCGATGACGACAGGCTTCGCGTTACGCGCCCCGCTCACGCCGGCAGCCGGTAATCCTTGAAACGCTCGCGCAGCGTGAGCTTGGACAGCTTGCCGGTCGCAGTATGCGGCAGCTCGTCGACGAACACGACGTCGTCGGGCAGCCACCACTTGGCGACCTTGCCGTCGTAGAACTTGAGCAGCGCTTCCTTCGTCAGATCCGCGCCCGGCCTCTTGACGACCACCAGCAGCGGCCGCTCGTCCCACTTGGGATGGCGAACGCCGATCACTGCCGCTTCCATCACGCCCGGATGGCCGACGGCGATGTTTTCGAGCTCGATCGAGCTGATCCACTCGCCGCCGGACTTGATCACATCCTTGGACCGGTCGGTGATCTGCAGGTAGCCGTCGGCGTCGATCGTCCCGACGTCGCCGGTCGGCAACCAGCCGTCGGGCGTCAGCGGGTCGCCGCCCGCGTCCTTGTAGTAGCGACGCAGAATCCAGGGCCCTCGCACCAGCAGGTTGCCCGCAGACTTGCCATCGCGCGGCAGTTCCCTGCCCTCTGCGTCGACGATTTTCATCTCGACGCCGTAGAGTGGCCGGCCCTGCTTGAGCGAGAGCTGGAACCGGGCGTCTTTCGATAAACCGCGATGCTTGGCCTTGGGCGCGTTGAGCGTGCCTACGGGACTCATTTCCGTCATGCCCCAGCCGTGCATGACGCGCACGCCGAAGTCTTCCGACAACGTCTTGATCATCGCCGCCGGGCAGGCCGCGCCGCCGATCGTCGTGTGCTTGAGCGTCGAGAACTTGAGCTTGTTCTGCTGCATGTAGTTGATGAGATTCATCCACACCGTGGGCACCGCCGAGGTGCTGTCGACGCCTTCCGCTTCGATCAGCTCGTAGAGGCTTGCGCCGTCGAGCGCACCGCCGGGGAAAACGAGCTTGCAGCCGACCAGCGGCCCGGCATAGGGAATGCCCCAGGCATTGACATGAAACATCGGCACGATCGCGAGCACCGAGCTCGACGCCGAGAGGCCCTTGGTATCGGGCAGCGAGATCGCATACGCGTGCAGAATCGTCGAGCGGTGGCTGAAGAGCACACCTTTCGGCTTTCCGGTCGTGCCCGACGTGTAGCAGAGCGCCGCCGCAGTGTTCTCGTCGAACTCCGGCCAGTCGAAATCGTCACTCTCCGCGGCGAGCAGGTCTTCGTAGCAGGAAAGTCCCGGGATCGCCGCCTGCGGCCGGTGATCGCGGTCGGTCATGGCGACCCAGTGCTTCACGCGCGTGCACGTTGCGGCGAGCTTCTCGACCAACGGCGTGAAAGTGAGATCGAAAAACACGATCGCGTCTTCGGCGTCGCCGATGATGTAGGCGAGCTGCTCGTGGAACAGCCGCGGGTTGATCGTGTGGGTGATCGCGCCCATGCCCGAGATCGCGTAGTACAGCTCGAAGTGGCGGTAACCATTCCAGGCGAGCGTTCCGACCCTGTCTCCGGGTGCGACGCCCAGCCGCGACAGAGCGCGGACGAGCTGCCGCGCGCGCGCATGCGCGTCGCGATACGTATAGCGGTGGATCGGACCTTCGACGGTCCGCGACACGATCTCGGTGTCGCCGTGATAGCGGTCGGCGTGCCGGATCAGCGATGAGATCATCAACGGCACGTCCATCATCAGGCCTTGCATGGGTCTCCTCCTCGCCGGCTGTCAGGTTCCTGGTGCGCCGGCTCGTCCGCAGCCTGATTGTAGCGCTTGAAATGGTGCATCGGCCCCGGTAGCATCGATGTTCCACTCGACCGGCAGGCCGCGGGCGCGGATTCTCTTTCGCTTTGACCCTCGCGACGACCTCGCCGGCGACTAAGGAGGAGCCATGCGCGCAAGTACGTTTGTCGCACCCGGCCTGTTGCTGGTCGCGGCGCTTTCGACCACACCCGCTGCGGCCGACGTCAAGATCGCCTTCATCGACCCTCTGTCGGGGGGTGCCGCGACCACCGGCATCCTGGCGCAGAAAACGCACCAGTTCTACATCGACGCGATCAATGCCGCCGGCGGGGTCAACGGCGAGAAGATCGAGCTGCTCTCCTTCGACAACAAGGTCAATCCGCAGGAATCGCTGATTCAGCTCAAGAAAGCGCTCGACGACGGAGCGCGCTTCGTCGTACAGGGCAATGGCAGCTCGATCGCCCATGCGATCACCGAGGCCGTGCTCAAACACAACGAGCGCAACCCCGGCAAGGAAGTCCTCTTTCTCAATTATGCCGCGGTCGATCCAGCGCTCACGAACGAGAAATGCAATTTCTGGCATTTTCGCTTCGACGCCGACGCGGACATGAAAATGGCGGCGATGACCGATGTGATTGCCAAGGACAGCAAGATCAAGCGCGTCTATCTCATCAATCAGGATTACTCGTTCGGCAAGGCCGTCGCCGCAGCGGCAACCAAGATGCTCTCGGAGAAACGGCCGGACATCAAGATCGTCGGCGACGAATTGCATCCGCTGCAGAAAGTGCAGGACTTCTCGCCCTATGTGGCGAAGATCAAGGCTTCCGGTGCCGACACCGTGATCACCGGCAACTGGAGCAACGACATGGTGCTGCTGGTCAAGGCCGGCAAGGACGCGGGTCTCAAGGTGTCCTGGGACACGTTCTACGGCGGCAGTCCGGGTACGGTGACCGCCATCGGCGAAGCCGGCGTCGACACCTTGAAGCAGGTGACCGAATGGCATAAGAACGCCGCGCCGGCGCTCGATGCCACGGTCGCCGCGTTCGCCAAGCGCTATCCCGGGAAGGAAAACGAATATGCCTACTGGCGCGCGAAGACGATGTGGGAAATGTTTGCCGCGGCGGCGAAAAAAGCGGGATCCAACGACCCGGTGAAAATCGCCCGAGCGCTGGAGGGGATGAAGATGCAAACCTCGCTGGGCGAAGTCGAGATGCGCGCGGACAACCATCAGTTGTTGCAGCCGCTGTACGTGTCCACGCTCGAGAAGAATCAGAAGTACGACGTCGAAGATACCGGTCTCGGCTGGAAAAGCGACGCCAAGGTGGATGCTAAAGCCACAGCGTTGCCGACGACCTGCAAGATGGAGCGACCGAAGTAACCATGAACAAATTATTCCGAAACTTTGCCGTAGCGCTGCTTGTGGGAGCTGCGGCGGCTCTGATCTTGTATCTGAGTGGCGATCCATCTTCGCACGACGCGATAGCGGCGACCGCGCCGCAAGGTTCTTTCGATCAGATGATGGCAGACGCGATGGATCGCATGGGCAAGGACATGGCGATCGCTCATAGCGGCAGTCCCGACCGAGATTTTGCCGCCATGATGATCCCGCATCACCAAGGTGCGATCGATATGGCCAAGGTTCAATTGCAGTTCGGACGCGATCCTGTTTTGCGTAGGCTTGCTCAGGCGATCATCATCGAGCAGCAGCAAGAAATCGAAGTCATGCGCCGCGAGCTTTCGCGGCTTCCGCCATCACCGAGCGAACGTTTGGCATCGCCCCCGACCCCCATTCACTCGCGCTCGGTAACCAAGGAACAGTGACATGAGACGCGGTCCGTTTGCATGCCTGCTGCTCGCGAGCACGTTATCGGCGTTTGCCGGTCAAGTTCCTGACTCTGCGCAAAAGGCCGATATTGCGATCAGCCACCGCGACCGGTTCTACACCTCCGACCAATTCTCCAATACGGTTTCCGTCATCGATCCAATGGACAACAAGCTGATCGGCGTGATCAAGCTTGGTGATCCGACGCCCCAAAACTTAAGCCCGCTCTATCGCGGCCAGCTTCTCGTGCACGGGATGGGCTTTTCGCCCGACCACCGAACGCTGGCGGTGATCTCCGTCGGATCAAACTCGGTAAGCTTCATCGACACGGCCACGAATGCGGTGAAGCACGTCACTTACGTCGGGCGCGCGCCGCATGAAGCTTTTTTTACTCCGAGTGGCAGCGAAGTGTGGGTCAGCGTGCGCGGCGAGAACTACCTTGCGGTCCTGGATGGGAAAACCTACCGGGAGAAGGCGCGCATCACGGTACCTAACGGTCCGGGAATGACGATCTTCTCGCCTGACGGCAAATACGGCTACGTCTGCTCAAGCTTCACGCCCGAGACGATTGTGATCTCGACTGCCGGCCGCAAAATCGTCGGACATGTAAAGCAGGAAAGTCCGTTCTGCCCGGACATCGCCGCCACTCCGGACGGCCAGCAGGTGTGGTTTACGCTAAAGGACGTGGGCAAGACGATGGTGTTCAATGCCCGGCCGCCATTCAATGTGCTGAAGGTGCTCGATACCGGACCGATTACCAACCACGTCAACATCGTGCGCAACGCGCGCGGGCAGTTTGCCTACGTCACCGTTGGAGGCCTCAACGCGGTAAAGGCGTTCCGCACCGATACGTTCGAGCAGGTTGCGACCATACCCACGGGCGCGCTGCCGCACGGGCTATGGCCGTCCGGTGATGGTGCGCGACTCTATGTCGGTCTCGAGAATGATGACGCTGCCGCCGCGATCGACACCATAGAAAACAAGGTAATCGCTACCGTCGCAGTTGGACACGCTCCGCAAGGCGTTGCTTACGTTTCGGGAGCCGTCCCGAATGGCGAAGGGCGCGACAATCTGCAGTCGCTGGACACGATCGGGCAAGTGGTGCATCTGACGCTCGCCGCATCTGACGGCAAGATGGCGACCCAGGTTACGCTTTTTGATCAGGGATTGGTCCAGGTCCTACAGGCTGCGGCAACGGGGCTGGAGCCCAAGCAGCCGTATGTCTTGGCGCTTGCGCAAGATGCCGGTGGCGGCGGGCCACTGCAGCCGCTGGCGAGCTTCATGAGCAATCCGGCCGGCGCGGCGATCGTCAACTCTGTGGGCCCAATTCGACAGGTCGTTGAAGCGGCAGCAAAAGAGTCGCGTCGGTATCTGGTCATTGCGCCCGGTACCCCTAAAGACGTTGGCAAACCGATTCAGGTACAAGTTCAGCGATGAGTTGCTGCTCAGCAACTTACGTCGCAGCGGCGCGTCATCGATTTACGAATGGCGTGGTAGAGGGCCTGAACAGCAAAGTCATGGCAATCAAACGCCGTGCATGCGGATACCGAACTCCGGGCACTTCAAAATAGCCTTCTACTTCTTCTGCGGTGGCCTGGACCTTTGCCCACGCTAAACCCCGAAGGATTTTTTCCTTGGCTCAAGACAGGGTCCGCGCTTCGAGCCTGCAGGGGCAGGCTTCGCGGGGACCGCGATCGCAGGCATCCGCGGCGTAGCGTATGCTCGAACTTGCCACCGTCTCGCTTCTGAACGGCGTGGTCTACGGCCTGCTGCTGTTCATGCTCACGAGCGGACTCACCTTGATTTTCAGCATGATGGGCGTGCTCAACTTTGCCCATGCCAGCGTGTTCATGCTTGGCGCATACCTGTCCTACCAGTTCGCAAAATGGGTGGGGTTCTGGCCGGCGCTGGTGATCGCGCCGCTCTTGTGCGGCCTTGTTGGTGCGGCGATCGAGCGCTACGGTTTGCGCCACGTCCACAAGAGCGGGCATGTCGCAGAGATTCTTTTCACGTTCGGGCTCGCGTATCTGATCGAAGAGCTGGTCACGATGGTCTGGGGCCGCAACGCGGTTGCGAACAGCGTGCCCGCCGGCATCGATTTCGCGCTCTTCTCCCTGTTCGGCAGCAGCTTCCCCGCCTACAAAGGGCTCATGATGGCGATTTCCGTCGCCATGTTCGTGTTCCTTTATCTCGCCCTCAAGCACACGCGGATCGGTCTGGTCATCCAGGCGGCATTGACGCATCCACAGATGGTGAGCGCCCTCGGGCATGACGTGCCCGGGATATTCGTGCTGGTATTCGCCATGGGAAGCGCACTGGCGGGATTGGCCGGCGTGATCGGCGGATTCATGTTGCTCACGCAACCGACGCTGGCGCACGCCGTCGGCCCCATTGTCTTTGTCGTCGTGGTCGTGGGCGGTCTGGGATCGCTCGCCGGCGCGTTGGTCGCGTCCATGCTGATCGGCGTCTTGCAGACCTTCGCGGTCGCCGTGGATTATTCGTTGCTGGACCTGTTGCGGGCATCGGGATTCGCCGTCACCCGGGGCGCGCCGCTCTATGAGCTCTACTCGATCAAGGTCGCGACGGCAGCGCCCATCGTTCCCTACCTGCTGCTGGTGCTGATGCTCATCGTGCGGCCGAGGGGCTTGATGGGCAAGCGCGACGTATGAGCGCGAGCCGTGGGGTCGCCGCGCCCGCGACGACGTCCTCGGGTGTCGCCATGAATTGGGCAAACCGCCACAAGCAGTGGCTGGCGGCCATGCTGGTGCTGCTGGTGCTGCCTTATGTCCCGGGATTGAATTCCGACTTTGGCCGCTCGCTGCTGAGTCAGATGGGCATTGCGGCGGTGTTCGCGCTGTCCTTCAACGTCTTGCTCGGACAGACGGGCCTTCTTTCCTTCGGACACGCGGTTTACTTCGGTCTCGGCGGCTACGCCGCGATCCATTTCATGCGCGCCATCAACCATGGACTGCCGCTTCCCGTTCCGCTGGTCCCGCTCGCAGGCGCTGCTGCGGGCCTGCTGTTCGGTCTTCTGCTCGGCTCCGTAACGACGCGAAGGGCGGGCACGATCTTCGCGTTGATCACGCTCGGCATCGGCGAGCTGGTCTACGCCGCCACGTTCATGCTGCCGGCGTATTTCGGCGGCGAGGAGGGCATCACCGCCAGCCGGACGCGAGGCCCGGCGATTTTCGGGCTCGATTTCGGCTCGCAGCTGCAGGTTTATTACGTCATCGCGGTGTGGGCGCTGATCGCGGCGATCCTGATGCACGCGTTCATTCGCACACCGGTGGGCCGCATGTGCAACGCGGTTCGCGACAATCCGGAGCGCGCCGCGTTCGTCGGTTACAACACGCAGCGCGTGCGCTTGTTTGCGTTCTCCGTCGCCGGCCTATTCGCGGGACTTGCGGGCGGCCTGCACGCGATCAACTACGAAATCGTCGCGGCCGACTCCGTAAGCGCGCTTCGCTCCGGCACCGTACTCTTGATGACTTATATCGGCGGGGTGGGTCATTTCATCGGGCCCGTGATCGGCGCCGTCATTCTGACCTGGCTGCAAGTCAGCTTGAGCGGCTACACCTCCGCGTGGCTCCTGTATCTCGGCCTGTTCTTCCTGGTGACCATCCTGTTCGCGCCGTCCGGCCTCGCGGGCTTGATCATGATGCACGGTACCATCGTTCATACGAAAGGGCTCTGGCGGGTGCTGCGCGCCTATGCGATCGCTCTCGTGCCCGCCGCCTTCATGGCGATGGGCGCAGTGCTCGCTATCGAGATGAGCTACCGCGTGTCGACGCAACCGGAGTTGGGAACGCGGATGCGGATCGTGTGGATCATCGTGGACGCGGCCACGCCTTGGCCGTGGATAGCAGCCATCGCGTTGCTCGCCAGTGGTTTCCTTGTGTTCCGCAAGACCTGGCCCATCGTGGCGGATGCGTGGAATCGCGCGACCGAAGAAGCCGTAGCGGCGAGCATCGCGGCGCAACGGCGATGAATGCGAAGCCCGACGGTTCTGCGCGCGAACGTACGCCACCCGCGCTGCAATTGCGCGACATCCGGAAAAGCTTCGGTGCGACGCCGGTCATCCGCGGCGTTTCGCTAGACGTGCACGAGGGCGAGCGCCATGCCATCATCGGCCCCAACGGCGCGGGAAAGTCGACCTTGTTCAACCTGATCAGCGGCCGTTTCGCGCCCACCAGCGGCTCGATCGTGCTCTGCGGAAAGACGATCGCGGCGCTCGACCCTCACGAGATCAACCGCCGCGGTCTTGCCCGCAGCTTCCAGATCACGAACATCTTTCCGCGGCTTTCCGTCTACGAGAATATTCGCTGCAGCATTCTCTGGTCGCTCGGCTACAAGTATTGTTTCTGGCGCGGCGTCGACAAGCTGCGCGACGCAGGCGAGCGCACAGAGCGGATTCTCGAGCAGATCCGCTTGACCGCGCGCCGCGACGCGCCCGCGGGCGTGCTCACCTATGCGGAGCAGCGTGCGCTCGAGATCGGCATCACCATCGCCGGCGATGCGAAAGTCATCATGCTCGACGAGCCGACGGCC
>DASXQW010000121.1:0-19641 GCA_036506975.1 Casimicrobiaceae bacterium
CGCGCCGCACGGCGCGCGCGTTAAAGCCGGTAGGCTTTCTTGGCGAGACCATGCGCAAGCTCCGGCGCCAGCTCGTAGGCCTCTTCCTCTCCGATCCTGTGCTCCGCGACAAGCCGGGCGAGGAACCGGCAATCGATGCGCCGCGCGACATCGTGGCGCGCCGGAATCGACAGAAACGCGCGCGTGTCGTCGTTGAAGCCCACGGTGTTGTAGAAGCCCGCGGTCTCGGTCGCTTGTTCGCGGAAGCGCAGCATGCCCTCCGGGCTATCGTGGAACCACCACGGCGGGCCGAGCTTGAGTATTGGATAGTGGCCCGCCAGCGGGGCGAGCTCGCGCGCGTAAACGGTTTCGTCGAGCGTGAACAGAATCACCGTGAGGCCGCGCTCGTTGCCGAAGCGGTCGAGCAAGGGTTTTAGCGCGCGAACATAGTCGGTACGGGTCGGGATGTCGGCGCCCTTGTCGCGGCCGAAGAGCCGGAGGATTTGTGGATTGTGATTGCGAAACGAGCCCGGATGGATCTGCATCACGAGGCCGTCCTCCAGGCTCATCCGCGCCATCTCGGTCAGCATCTGGCCGCGAAAGGTTTCGGCTTCCGCTTGGCTCGCGACTCCCCTGAGCGCCTTGGCGAAAAGCGTTTCGCACTCCGCTTCGCCGAGATCGCAGGTCAACGCCGTCGGATGGCCGTGGTCGGTCGACGTCGCGCCCATCGTCTTGAAGAACGCGCGCCGCTGGCGGTGCGCGGCAAGGTACCCGCGCCAGGTCGCAGTCGGCTCGTTGGTGAGCTCGCCCAGTTTCGCCACGTTGGCCGCGAAGCCGTCGAACTCCGGATCGACGACCGGATCCGGACGGTACGCCGTAACGACGCGGCCCTTCCAGCCCGACGCGCGGATCTTGGCGTGATGCGTGAGCGGATCGAGCGGCGACTCGGTCGTCGCGATCACTTCGATGTTGAAGCGCTCGAACAGCGCGCGCGGACGAAACTCGGGTTGGGCAAGACAGGCGTTGATGTGATCGAACAACCGGTCCGCCGACTCGGCGGTGAGCCGCTCGCGGATGCCGAACACTTCGTGGAATGCATGATCGAGCCAGAGGCGCGTCGGCGTGCCGCGGAAAAGCGCATGGTGGTCGGCGAAGACGCGCCAGATCTTGCGCGCGTCCTGCTCGACAGATCCACGGTCGCGCCGCGCGATGCCGAGATCCTCGAGGCGCACACCCTGGCTATAGAGCATCCGGAACACGTAATGATCTGGCGTGATGAACAGAGCGGACGCATCGGTGAACGGCGCGTCGTCCGCGAACCATTGCGGATCGGTATGCCCATGCGGGCTCACGATCGGCAGGTCCTTCACCGTCGCGTACAGCGCGCGGGCGAGCGCGCGCTGGCCGGGCTCCGCGGAGAACAATCGGTCTGGCTCGAGCTTGAGCGGGATCATTGCAGGTGCTCCCTGTTGAAGAGCCGGTGCGCCGTCGCAATCAACCGGCCGTTGCGCGCGCGACCGTGCGCGCCGCACCATCGGCAAACAGCGCCGAAAGCCAGCTCGCGACCTTGCCGGCGAAGCGCGGCTCGGTCGGGAGATCGTCGCCGAAGATCACGCGCAAACTTAAGAATCCCCGCGCAAGCGCCGCTGGATCGCCGCGATGCGCGGCAGCGATGCGGGCGAATTCGCCAGCCAGCGGGTCGGAAACCACGATCTCGCGTCCGGCTTCGTCGCGGCCGCTCGCGTAACGCATCCACCCGGCGACGGCGAGCGCGAGCAGCTCGATCGAGCGACCCACGGCGAGGTTGTCGCGCACGGTACCGAGCAGGCGCTGCGGCAGCTTCTGCGAACCGTCCATCGCGATCTGCTGCGTGC
Organism: Casimicrobiaceae bacterium; assembly: GCA_036506975.1. Lineage (GTDB taxonomy): Bacteria > Pseudomonadota > Gammaproteobacteria > Burkholderiales > Casimicrobiaceae > PALSA-1003. The sequence goes on from DASXQW010000121.1 coordinate 1,854, forward strand.
GATGCGGCAACGCCGGGTTGCCGAAGCGCGCGATCAGCGCTTCTTCGTACGCGGCAACGTCGACGCCCGGCGGCAGCTTCAGCGTGGGCGCGACCTCGTCGCGCATCAGCCGGCGCATGAACGCGACGAACTCCTCGTGCGCGGCGACCTGGTAGATGAACTCGTGGCCCGCCAGAAATCCGAGATAGGCGAAGGCCGAATGACTGCCGTTGAGCAAGCGGAGCTTCATCGCCTCGAACGGCGCGACGTCACGAACGAGCTGCGCGCCTGCGCGCTCCCAGGCGGGCCGCCCCGCGACGAAGTCATCTTCGATCGCCCATTGCCTGAACGGCTCGTGCATGACCGGCGCCGCGTCGTGCAGCCCGAGCACGGCATCGTTCTCGGCGATGTCGGCATCGGTCGTCGCCGGAACGATGCGGTCGACCATCGTCGACGGGAAACTCGCGTTGTCTTCGATCCAGCGCGCGAGGGCCGGATCGCGCGCCTGCGCAAACGCCACGACCAGGCCGCGTACGAGCGCGCCGTTGTGCGGCAGGTTGTCGCAGCATACGAGCGTGAAGGCAGACTCGCCGGAACGCCTTCGCGCGTCGAGCCCCGCCACGATCAAGCCGATCGCGCTCTGCGGGCGCTCCGGTTGCGCAAGGTCGTGCACGATATCCGGATGCGCGAAGTTGAGCTTGCCGGTCGCCGGATCGTGGCAATAGCCCTTTTCGGTAATGGTGAGCGTGACGATCCGTGTGCCGGGCGCAGCGAGATGCGCATGCACCGCGTCGCTCTGGTCGCCCAGGAACAGCACTTCGCGCACGCTGCCGATGACGCGCCGGCGGACGCCGCCTGTACTCTTTTCGACGGCCGTGTAGAGGCCATTCTGCGGCGACAGCCGGTCGCGAACGTCCGCCGAGCGCAGGCTCACCCCGCAGATCCCCCAGAGGCCGGGTTCCAGCGCCAGCGCGTCGTCGCTGTAAACGGCGGTCTGGGCGCGATGGAAGGCGCCGATGCCGAGGTGGATGATGCCGATGTCGATGGAACTCGGATCGTAGGCCGGTCGGGTGACGGTTGCGGGCAGCGCCGACAATGTACCGAGCGAAAGTCGGCTCATACCGCGGCCTCCTTGCAGGGTCTGCGCGAATCCATCGTTTACGTGTGGGCCTCTTGCCGCGATTCGCCTCGCGCGATCCCCACGCTTCGCACGGGGCCCCGCGCCGCGGGCTCACGCGGCTGGTTGCGGATGTTCCTTGACGCGCGACACGAGCTGGGTGGGATTCACGAAGCGCAGTGCGATGAGCAGCCACACCAGCGTCACGCCCATGTAAACCATCGCCATCGCGTCCACCGACTGCGGCGCGCGCACGCCGGCGGCGAACACGGCGTAATACAACGCCACGACCAGCGTCTGCGAATCGGGGCCCGCGGTGAGGAAAGTGAGCTCGAAGAGCGCGATCGTCCGCACCAGCACCAGTAGCGACGCGGCGAGAATGCCGGGGCCCAGCAGCGGCACGAGGATGTGCCAGAACATGCGTCCGGTACTCGCGCCGAAGACGCGTGCCGCCGACTCGAGGTTGGGGTCGATCTGCTCGATGAACGGGGTCATGACGAGGATTACGAACGGCGCCGCGGGAATGAGGTTGGCGATAATGACGCCGTAGATCGTTCCCGCGAGCTGGAGCTTGTAGAGCACGGTGGCCAACGGGATGCCGTAAGTGATCGGCGGCACCATCAGCGGCAGCAGGAAGAGGAGCAGCAGCATCCTCTTGCCCGGGAAGTTGCGGCGCGCCAGCGTGTACGCGGCCGGCACGCCGATCACGAGCGCGAGAAACACGACCGCGAAGACGACCTCCACGGTGACCCAGAGCACCGAATCGAGCTGGAATTCCTTCCACGCCGCGGTGTACCAGGTCGTGGTCCAGCCTTCGGGCAGCCACGTGCCGAGCCAACGTCTGGCGAACGAGCTCGTCGCGACCGCGCCAATCATCAAGCCGATGTTGACGACGAAGAGCGTCATCAGGCCCAGCAGCAGGCCCCGCCAGGCGCGATCGAACCATGCGTGCAAATCCTGGCGCGCTGCAGTCATGCGGCTAGCCTTTTCCTCCGGCGACCGGGCCGCGATAGAAGGCGTTCCTGAGCGCGAGCACGGCCGCGACAATGAGGAGCTGCACCAGCCCCATGATCATCGCGATCGCGGACGCCAGCGCGTAGTCGTATTGCTCGAACGCCGCCTCGTAGGCCGCAATGGATATCACGCGAGTGGGTCCGGCGGGCGAGCCGAGGAGGATAGCGGAGGGGAACACCGAGAACGCCTGCACGAATGCCAGGCAAAAGCACATGGCGAGGCCGGGTGCAAGCAGCGGCAGGTAGATGTGCCGAAACTGGGACTTCGGGCCGGCTCCAAGCGTGGCTGCCGCACGCGCGAGCACGGGATCGATGCCGGTGATGTAGGAAAGAATCAACAGAAACGCGAACGGGAACCCGGAGATCACCAGCGAAATCAGCACGCCCCAGTAGTTGTGCGTGAGCCGTATGGGCCCGTCGTAGAGATGAAAGAACTGCAGGGCCTGCGACAACCAGCCCTTGGGCCCGAAATAGATCAGCATGCCTTCGGCGATCAAGACGGTGCCGAGCGTGATCGGCACGACCAGGATCGTGGTGATCCACCGCTGGTAGCGCGACTTCACGCGCATCTTGTACGCGATGGGAAGCGCAAAGCCGACATTGATGAGCGTCGCCGGCAGCGCGAGTTTGAGCGTGGTCCAGATCGTCGGCCACTCGTTGTCGGTCGTGAAAAAGAACTTGTAGTTCGCGAGCCAGTTGCCCTCCTTCGGGTTGAATGAGAGCAACAGCCCGTAAAGGAACGGGTATACGAACAGCAGCAGCATGAACGCTGCCGCCGGCACGACCAGAAGCAGCGCCGGATCGAGCGGCATGCGGGATTTGGCGGCGGCGGTTGTCATCGGCGCGCTCTCGCTCTATTCCGCGGGATAAACCAGCGCCCGCTCGACCGGCACGTACACGCGAACGATATCGTCGAGCGCCGTGGTTACCGGTCCGCGCACGTGCAGAAGCGTACCCGAGGATGTCACGACGTCGAGCAGCGAATCGCGGCCCGAGTATTCGACGTTCTCCACGCGACCCGCGATGGTGTTGAGGCCGCCGGGCCCCTCGCCGACCGAGATTTCCTCGGGACGGACCGCCACCGCGGCGCGCCCGCCCTTGAGCGGCTGCTTGCGCACGCCGGTGATCAGGACGTCGCCGCCCCTCAGTTCAACGCGATCGCCGTCTTCGCGCGCGACGTCGAGCTCCAGCACGTTGCGATAACCCATGAAGCGGGCGACGTGCAGATTGGCGGGTTGCGCGTAGACCTCTGCCGGCGTTCCGATCTGCTGCACCACGCCGTCTTTCATCACGACGATCCGATCGGCCAGCGATAGGGCCTCATCCTGATCGTGCGTCACGTAGATCGTGGCGCGATCGAGCTCGCGGTGAATGCGCCGGATCTCCGCGCGCGTCTCGATGCGCAGCTTGGCATCGAGGTTCGACAGCGGCTCGTCCATGAGGATCAGCGGCGGCTCGATGACGATGGCGCGCGCAATGGCGACGCGTTGCTGCTGGCCGCCGGAGAGCTGGCCCGGAAGCTTGTGCTCCTGACCGGTGAGCTGAACGAGCTTGAGTGCGTGCGTGACCCGAGGCCCCATGTCGGCCGGCGGTACGCCGCGCATCTTGAGTCCGAAGCCGATGTTCTTGGCTACGGTCATGTGCGGAAACAGCGCGTAATTCTGGAACACCATGCCGAAGCCGCGCTTTTCGGGCGGCAGCGTGTCGATGCGTTGCTCGTCGAGCCAGATGCTGCCGCCGGAGAGCTGCATGAGCCCCGCGATGCAGTTGAGCGCGGTCGACTTGCCACAGCCCGAAGGCCCGAGCAGGCAGATGAATTCGCCGCGCTTGACCGTCAGCGTGAGCTCGTCCAGCGCATTGAACGCCTTGCCGCCGGCGCCGGCAAACTGACGCGTGACGCGGTCGAGCTTGAGTTGCTTGAAGTCGTGTTTCATGCGGCGGTTACCTGGAGGATCGTGCCGGCATTTCGCCTTCAACGGGATGATTCATCGTGCCGTCATTCCCGCGCAAGCGGGAATCCAGCGTCTTGCGTTCCAACGTCACTGGATCCCCGCCTTCGCGGGGATGACGCAACTGTTTCCGATCGCTGCGACGCTACGCGTCTGGCTCTCGGACAGTTGCGTCACTTCGTCTTTTGTGCGCCGACCTGCTGGTCCCAGATACGGAATGCCTCGACCTGCGCCTTGGGCTCCAGCGACTGCGTGTGCGGAAACTGCGCGAGCCACGCTTCGTACTCGGGACGCCCGTATTCCTTGATCGCATCCTGGCTTTCCTTCGGCGCCATCGACAGCGTCACGTTCTTGACCGCCGGGCCGGGATAGAAGTAGCCCTTGTCATACGTGTATGCCTGCGCTTCCGGCGTGAGCAGATACGCCATCAAGTCGAGGACCACCGCGACCTTCTCCGGCGCGACACCCTTGGGAATGACCATGTAATGCGCGTCGTTGACCCAGGTCATGCCCTTGAACGGCCCAACCTTATAGCTCTTCGGCACGATGCCCAGAACGCGCGGATTGATGTCCCAGCCGGTCATCGTCACCGTCATGTCGCGCGAGCCTTCGCCGAGCTCCTTCATCACCGCACCGGTGCCCGTCGGATAGTATTCGATGCAGGAATTGAGGTCCTTGAGGTATGCCCACGTCTTTTCCCACCCGTTCACCGGGTCCTTCGGATTCTTGTCGCCCAGAATGTAAGGCAGGCCCATAATGAACGTGCGGCCAGGGCCGGAGTTGGCGGGCCGCGCGTAGATCAAACGATTGGGATTGGCTTTGCACCACGCCAGCAACTCGGCGGGTGTCGTTGGCACCTGCTTGACCTTGTCGGGGTTGTACTCGAGCAGCGGTCCCGCGGGCATGAAGACCACGGTGATGCCGTAATCCTGCGCGAGCTCCTGCATCTTCGCGGCCGCGGGCTGATAGTTGCTCATGAGGTTCGGGAATTTCGCCGCGTATTCCGGTAGTACCTTCATCAGCACGCCTTGCTCGATGCCGGCGGCCAGGAAATCAGTGCCGGTGAGCACCATGTCGATGTCGCTGCGACCCGCGCCTTGCATCGCCTTGAGCTTCCCAGGCAACTCGGGAGACGGCGCCTTGGTGAAGTTGATCTTGGAAACCAGTTGCGGGTGCTTCTTCTGGTAGGCCTCGATGGCGTCCTGAGTGAGCGCCAGGTCGCCGGCGACGTCGACGATATTGATCGTCACCGGACTCTTCGGCATCGCCGGAGGTTGCGCGGCGGCGGGCCCGGCGCTCAGCGTCAGCAACGCCAGCGCGCCTAACGCCGCCGCAGCGACGCGCAGCGCCATACGGCGGGGCGCGAATCCGGTCGGATCGAGTGTCTTGCATGAGCTCATGCTGTTCCTCCTTCGTGAGTACGTGTACCAGGGCTGGCGGGCCAGCCATCTTCGTGCATGCGTCGAGGCCGTCGGCGCGGCGGTGCCTTGAGGCGATGTTCAGCTGCGTGGTCGCGCGCGGCGCAACGAGGCCGCGGCAGGGACACGACGCTGCTGCGTCGCGCGCCCGCGGTCGTCGAGGCCGCGCTGAAATTCACGCACGACGCGCGCGAGATGCCTGTGCATTGCGGCGCGCGCCCGCTTCGGGTCGCGCGCCGCGATCGCATTGAGAATCGCCGCGTGATCTCGGATCGTCTTCCGCGCAAGCTCCGGCGTATGAAAATGTCGCTGCAAGCGCCCCCACAATTCCGCGCGCTGGTCCCACAGCCCTTCGACCACAAGCTCCAGCGAGCCGTTGCCCGTCGCCTTGGCGATGCCCAAGTGGAATTCGCGGTCGGTCGCTTCACGCGCTGCGAAATCGTCGACGTGCGCCTCCATGTGCAGGACGCACTGCCGCAGGTAGTCGAGGTCGGTCTGCGCCGCCATCGATGCCGCCACCGCGGCGATCTCGCCCTCGATCAGCTTGCGCGCCTGCAACAACTCGAACGGTCCGGGCCCCGCATCGCGCGCCGCGGCGCTCTGCGCAGCCGGCGCGGTCACGAAGATCCCGGTCCCGACGCGAACCTCGACCAGCCCGCCCATTTCCAGCGAAATGATCGCTTCGCGCACCGACGCGCGGCTCACGCCTAGAGAAGTCGCCAGCTCGCGTTCCGCCGGCAGCCTCGCGCCCGGCGGGAACTCGCCGCTCGCGATCAGCTGCGCGATCTGGTCCGCGATCTGCCGGTAGAGCCTGCGCGGCTCGACCGCCTGCAAGGGCAAGTGGGATCCTCCGTGGCCGGGAGCCGGTGTCGACCGGCAGCCGCCGTCGCTCTCCTAAACGGCCTGCCGATGTTCTTCCGAATCTTACCATTCCATGTCGCGTGGTCAAGTGGCCTGGCCATCTTACCAGCCACGCCGTATCCCCGCTGGTTATCGGCACCGCGCGTCGCTACAGCCACTGGCAGTTCGCTGCCTGCCTATGCGCCCTTGTAGTGTCCTGACTTGCCGCCGGACTTCTCCAGCAGCCTTACGTTATCGATGCGCATGCCGCGGTCGACGGCCTTGCACATGTCGTAGATCGTCAGCAGTCCCACGGTGGCCGCGGTCAGCGCCTCCATCTCGACGCCGGTACGATCCATCGTCTCTGCCACAACTTCGATCACCACGGCGCTGTCCGGCTCATCGAGTGTGAAGTCGACGGCGACGCGCGTGAGAGGCAAAGGATGCGCCAGCGGAATCAGCTCCGCCGTACGCTTGGCCGCCTGGATCGCGGCGATACGTGCTGTGCCCAATACATCGCCCTTTTGCGCGGAACCGGCGCGGATCAGTGCGAGTGTCTCCGGGCGCATAGCGATGCGGCCGCCGGCACGAGCGAGCCGGCGGGTGATTTCCTTGTCGGCGACGTCGACCATGTGCGCCTTTCCCGCCGCGTCGAAATGGGTAAAATGTGAGCGCTCCCCCGCCATCGCCCAGTCGTCGCTCCGTCCTTGCGCCAGAAACTTTCCGCCAACCGCGCCAATCATAGCACCATGCCAGTGACACCCCCGGTCCCTTGCACGTCGCGCCGATCGCTCGCCGCGATGGTGGCATGGATCGCGGTTTCTCTCGCGACGACGCCGGTGTCCTTCGCGCAGCAGAATCTGCCCGAGCTGGGCGATCCCTCGGCGGCATTCTTGTCCGGCGTTCAGGAGCGCAAGCTCGGCGAGAGCGTCATGCGTCAGATCCGCGGCAGCGGCGGCTATCTCAACGACCCGGAGGTGAACGGCTACCTCAACGAGCTTGGCAACCGCCTGGTGACGGCGATTCCGGGAGCGCCGTTCGACTTCGAATTCTTCGCGATGGCCGATCCGTCGATCAACGCCTTCGCCTTGCCCGGAGGCTTCGTAGGCGTGAACACCGGATTGGTCCTGCTCGCCCAAAGCGAATCCGAGCTCGCTTCCGTGCTGGGACATGAAATAACACACGTCACGCAGCACCACATCGCACGCAGCATCGGTAATCAGCGCGATGCCCTGCTGATGGCCGTTGGCGCAATTGCGGCGGCCGTGCTCGCCTCGCGCTCGAAGTCCTCGTCGAGCGGGGATATGACGCAGGGCGCGATTGCGGCGGCGCAGGGCCTCGCGATCCAGAGCCAGATCAACTTCACGCGCCAGAACGAAGAAGAAGCCGACCGACTGGGCTTCGAGAGGACCTACGCCGCAGGCTTCGAACCCACCGCCATGGCCGGCTTTTTCCAGCGGCTGCAGAAAGCCTCGATATGGTTCGAGGGCAATTCGCCGTCGTACTTCCACGATCACCCGGAGACCTACCAGCGGATCGCGGAAGCGCAGGCGCGCGCGTACACCAAGCCATTTCGGCAGGTTCCGGACTCGCTTGACTTCCACATGGTGCGCGCGCTGCTCAAAAGCTACGAAGGCACGCCGAGAGATGCCGTGCTCTTCTTCAAGGACGCGATTGCCGAGCGCAAGTTCAACAACGAAATCGCCGCGCATTACGGACTCGCTGCTGCGAAGCTGCGAGCGCAGGATTTCAAGGGCGCACAGGCCGAGCTCACCGAACTCGAAAAGATCGCGCCGCCGCATCCGATGATCGAAGGCATCGCAGGACAGGTGCTCACGCAATCGGGCCAGCTCAAAGAAGCAATCGCCCGCTACCAGACAGCACTGGTCCGCTATCCGCGCAAGATGCAGCTCGTCTATGACTATCCGGACGCGCTGCTGAAGGACAATCAAGCGTCAAAGGCGGTTGCTTTCCTCTCCGATCAATTGCAGCGCTTTCCGTCGGACGGACCTTTGCACCAGCTCGCCGCGCGCGCCTACGCCGCCTTGGGCAAGCAGCTGCTGGAGCATCAGCACCAGGCGGAGTTCTATGCCTGGCAAGGCAACTTGAAGGCTGCGGTCGTGCAGCTCGAGCTGGCGCTCAAGGCCGGCGATGGCGACTTCTACCAGATCTCCGTCGCGGAAAGCCGGTTGCGCGCGGTGCGCCAGGAGCTCGCGGATCAGGAAAAGACCGCCTCCGGCCACGGCCGCACCGGCTGATCACTCGCTCTGCGGGCGCCGGCGCGGCGCCCGACCGCTACGCCGCCTTCTGCGGGATGAACTTGAGCGCCACGCCGTTGTTGCAATAGCGCAGACCGGTCGGCGCGGGGCCGTCGTCGAAGATGTGGCCCTGGTGGCCGCCGCAGCGGACACAGTGATATTCGGTCCGCGGTGCGATCAGCTTGAAGTCTTGTTTCGTGGCAAGGCTTCCCGGAATCAACGTGAAAAAGCTCGGCCAACCGGTGCCGCTGTCGTATTTCATCTGCGATGTAAAAAGCGGCAACGCACAACCGGCGCAGACGAATATGCCTGCTCGTTTCTCGCCGTTGAGCGGGCTCGAATTGGGGTACTCGGTGCCCTCCTGTCGCAAGACCTTGAACTGAGCCGGCGTCAGCAGCCGCTGCCATTCCGTTTCGGTCTTGCTGATCGGTGTCGTCGTCGTCGCGACATCGGCACCGGGAGCGAGCAGTTTCTTCCAATTCTGCTGGATTTCGGCGACGGATCCGCCGCTGCCGGCAGCAGCAAGACTCTGTCGTGGCAGCACCCAAGCCAGCGGCACAGCCGGTAGCGCCATCAGGAAACTGCGTCGTTGCATTGTGTCCTCCTTCTTTCTTAGGACTAGGTCCGAGCCGATGAAATTCACCCCGCCCGATCTTAGAGTCGCGCCGGCAGCCCGCGCCTTACATTTGCGGCAGATTTTAGGCCGGCAAATCAAACCACTGATTTGGCGTCATTTTGCCTGCCGTCCGCCGCGCCTGCAACCGCCGGTCGTGAAGACCGCACCTGTAACTTTCTACAGTTGACAGGCGTGTGCGCAGGAATACTCTCGGTTGAGACGCCCGGAACAGGGTGCATCTTGATCCATGCCTTGGGGGAGGAACGATGAAGATCCTCGTCATTGACGACCATCCGCTGATCCAGGAAGCGCTGAAGCACGTCCTTGCCGCGCTCGATCCGACGCTCGAGCTCATCGAAGCGCAGGACGCGTCCGAAGCGCACGCCGCGCTTTCGCGCGAGCCGGATACCGATCTCATCCTGCTCGACCTCGCGTTACCCGGTTGCGACGGGTTCGATCTGCTCGCGGACTTGCGCCGGGAGTGGCCCGGGATGCCGGTTCTCGTCCTGTCTGCCACGCACGATCGCGCAACCGTCGAGCACGCGCTCGATCTCGGCGCCATGGGTTTCATCCCCAAGACCGCCAATACCCGCGTGTTGCTCGACGCCTTGCGGCTGGTGTTGTCGGGAGGCGTCTACGTACCCGCGGAATCGGCGCACGCCAACGGCGCGTTCCGGTCCCGGTTGGTAACCCGGCCCGACCAACTCGGGCTCACACTACGGCAGGCGGATGTGCTCAAGCTCCTCGTTCAAGGCAAGCCGAACAAGCTGATCTGTCGCGATCTGCGGCTCTCCGAGGGAACCGTGAAAGTGCACGTCAGCGCGATCTTGCGCGCGCTCAACGTCCGCAATCGCACTCAGGTCGTCATCGAGCTCGCGCGTCGCGGCGTGCGCCTCGATCCGCCCGCGGCGCGGGTCCGCTGACGCCCGACCGGTCGCGGCATCATGCCCTCGCCGACCGCGCTCAATCCGCGGCTCATCCGGCGCGCCCGCGCCGACCAGATCGCGACGCTGTTCGCGCAGTGGGGACGCACGACGTCGTCGATGGTGCTGGGCGGATTGATCCTGTGCGCGGTGATGTGGAACGTCGCCCCGCACGAGGAGCTCGCGCTGTGGCTCGCCGCGATTCTCGCCAACCAGGCCTGGCGTTACGAGCTCGTGCGGCGGTATCGCGCCGCTGCGCCCGGGCCGGCCGAGCGAGAGCGCTGGGGCCGCCGGTGGGCGGCCGGCTCAATGATTGCCGGCACGCTTTGGGGCGCCGCTGGTGTGCTCTGGTTTGCGCATGGCGACATCGGCCATCAGGCGCTGCTGATCGTCTGCCTTTTCGGCGTGATCATGGGCGGGATCAACCTTACCTCGGTATACAAGCCGACGCTGTATGGCTTCGTTCTGCCCACGCTGGCACCGCTGATCCTGCGCGTCGCTCTCGAGGGCGATCAGCTTCACGCCTTCATCGCCACGGTGCTGCTGGTCGTGCTCGCCTTCATCCTGCGCTTCGGACACAACCTCAACAATCTGATGACGCAATCGTTGGCAATCCGTTACGAGAACATCGACCTCATCGACCTGCTCCAGGCGCAGACCGCTGCGGCCGATCGCGCGCGGGGTATGGCCGAAGCGGCCAATCGCGGCAAAACGCAGTTTCTCGCGGCGGCGAGCCACGACCTGCGCCAGCCGCTGCACGCGGTGGGTCTGTTCGCGGCGGCGCTCTCCGCGCGAGTGCACGATGGTCGAGTGCGCAACCTCGTCAACAGCATCAATGCGTCGGTCGAGGCGCTGGAACGGTTGTTCAGCGCGTTGATGGATGTCTCGAAGCTCGATGCCGGCGCGGTGGCGCCGAAGCGGACAGCATTCCCGCTCGCGCCGTTGTTCGAACAGGTGGAAAACGAGTTCGGCCCGATCGCCGCTGCCAAAGGCCTGCGGCTCGCCTTCGTTCCGACGCGAAGTTGGATCGACAGCGATCCGGTGTTGTTCGAGCGCATCCTCGCCAACTTTGTCTCGAACGCAGTTCGCTACACCACGACTGGTGGCGTGATCGTCGGCGCGCGCCGGCGTGGCCGACATGCGGTTATCGAAGTCTGGGATTCCGGCATCGGTATCGCCGCCGCGGAGCGCGAGCACATCTTCGAAGAGTTCTATCAGGTCGGAAATTCGGGTCGTCACAGCAGCAAGGGCATGGGCCTGGGACTCGCGATCGTGCGCAGACTCGCAACGCTGCTCGATCATCCCGTAGGCATCGATACGCAACCCGGGCGCGGCTCGCGTTTCAGCATCGAGGTACCCTGCGTTGCCGCCACCTTGCGACGGCCCGCGCCGCCTTCGGAGCTCGTGCAGCGCGGGTCGACCCTTGCCGGCGCGCGGATCGCCGTGATCGACGACGAAGCTATCGTTGTCGAGGGCATGCAGGCGCTCTTCGCCGCGTGGGAATGCACCGTCGTCGGGGCGGCCACCGGCGAGGCGATGCTCGCCGCGCTGGGCGAATCCGGGGAATACCCGGACCTCGTGATCGCCGATTATCGCCTGGCTGGTGACGACCTCGGGACCGACGTCGTCGCACGGCTGCGACACGAGCTGGGATGGGCGGTGCCGGCGCTGCTCATCAGCGGCGATTCCTCGACCGCGACACTCGACGTGCTGCGCGCTTCGGGCCTCGAATTCCTGCTGAAGCCCGTGCTGCCGGAAGAGCTCAAGGCAGTGTCGAGCCGCTTGGTCGCCGCGGGACGCGAGGCGGCGCGTTCTGCGGGCGGCGTTGCGCTCGAGGATCGGGAAGCAGTCGTCGCGATGCGCATCTGATCGCGGCGCTCTTCGTTTACTTGATCGACTCTCGGGCAAAAAAAGCGCCCCCAAAGGGGCGCGTGAGGACAGACCGAGTTCGGGATGACCGGTTAGGGTCGGGGGGATAAACCCGGTCTGCAGTCAGTGCCGCAATTCAAGCGGTAAATCGTCAAAATCTCTTTCATGACCTCAGCTTCAGCATTGCATGTAACGCAAACCCGCGCCGTAGCGCCGACGACGGCGACGAGCGCGAGCCAGAGCACGAGCCCGGCGACAAGCCCCGCGGGCCAGCGCCAAACGTGAAACCGCTGCCGTACCGAGCTGCCGCTCGACTGCGGCGCGAGCACGCGGCCGGGCGGTGTTACGCGCCAGTAACGCATGTCGCTCCCTGTCTTGCTCGTCATTCGCTTCGCCCCGCCCGGCGCACGATAGGGGTTTTGCCGCACTTGTATCTGCCGGGGATGGTACCACCATCTATGCCGTTGTCATAGTTTTTTTTCCGGCTTGGCGCAAAAGAGATGAACTTGCGGTGGCTCCGCCAAGCACTGCCCTGAGATTCGAGTCAATCGGGTTATGTCGTCCTGAGGCACCGCATTAAATATTTGTTTTCACGAAAAAAAGTGCCCGGCCTTTTCAAGGGCCGGGCGGGACCGCCGGCCGGAGAGCCGACTGTAGGATGATGCCTAAGCTGAGCCGTCGCCGCCTCAGTGGCTCGCAGGGCGGTAATGCATCGCGCGTCGCGCCTGCATGCGCTCGATCCCAGCGCTGATCGCGTCCCGGGCGACAGCTTTTTGCTCGGGAGTAAACGTCGCATAGAGCGCGAGCCACGCGTTGCGCGTCTGCTTATGCAAAGCCGCATGCTGATCCCGGACGCCGTCGGCAAGTACGGCCACCGCGGCAAAATCCGGCTCGGGCTTGGCGAGCTCAGCTTGCAGAGCGATCTTCAATTGATCGAAATTCGTGCGTACCGAATCGTGGGCGGCCTTGGTTTGTGCAACGACAGCGTCCCATTGCACTTGCTGCGACGTATTCAGCTTCAGCTCGCTCTTGACCTTGCCCAGCATCGCCAGAGGATTGCCGTCGAGCAATGGTTGCGCAACCGCGTAGGTGCCGATGCCGCTCGATGCAACGGCGAGTAATGCAAGGAAGAAAACGTGTTTCATACATCATGCCTTTCATCGAGGTCAGTTAGTGGGCCGGCAACCTCCCGTGCCCGCATTGCCACTCTAGCCGCACCGCGTTGCGCAATCGTTTCCGGCGCCAGCGAGTGAGTAACGCTTTATTACAGGCGCTCGGGGTGAACCTATGCCCTCATTATCCTGCGCGGCGCGGCACCGGCCCAGCGCTTGTGTAACGAATCATTGCTCGCTCGGCCGAAGGTTACAATTGGTGACAAGCCGATGCCGGCGATTCGCGCGCGGCGCGCTTACGATGCGATGCGATGAAACAGCTCAGCCCCAAAATCCTGGTCATCGACGACGATCCGCGCCTGCGCGATCTTCTCGTTCGCTACCTGACAGAACAGGGCTCGCAGGTCCAGGCGTTGCCCGATGCGCGCGAGCTCGACAAGAAACTGCAGCGTGATCCGCCGCACCTGCTCGTCCTCGACCTCATGCTGCCCGGCGAAGACGGTCTTGCCGTCTGCCGTCGCCTGCGCGCATCCGGCGAGACGATCCCGATCATCATGCTTACGGCCAAAGGCGAAGACATCGATCGCATCGTCGGACTGGAAATGGGCGCGGACGATTACCTTCCCAAGCCGTTCAACCCGCGCGAGCTGGTGGCCCGCATCCACGCGGTGCTTCGGCGGCGAACCGAGCTCCTCGCGCCCGGCGGGCCCGCGGCCGACGGCAAGATCGTGTTCGGGCCGTATGTACTCGATCTGTCGACGCGAACGCTCTTGCGCGGCGACACGCCGGTCGCGCTCACCACCGGCGAGTTCAGTCTGCTCAAAGTGCTCGCAACGCACCCCCGACAGCCTCTCGCGCGCGAGAAGCTGATGCTGCTCGCGCGTGGCCGCGATCACGACGTATTCGATCGCGCGATCGACGTGCAGATTTCGCGCCTGCGCAAGCTAGTTGAACCCGACCCGTCGACGCCGCGGTTCATCCAGACGGTATGGGGCTTCGGCTACGTGTTCGTGCCCGACGCGGCCGCGGCAACCGACGAGGCTGGCCGTTGAAATTGCGATTGTGGCCGCGCTCGCTGTTCGGGCGCCTCGCGCTGCTGTTGTTGCTGGTCATTCTCGTCAGTCAGGCGACAGCAATTTACTTATTCCGCCAGGACCGCGCCACGCTGCTCGCACGCCAGTTCAGCGACACCAAGCTGGTGCAACTGCACTCGCTGCGCGCCGCGCTCGCCGCGACCGATCCACGGACCGCAGACGCGACGCTGGCTCGGTTCGGCGAGGAATATCACGCGCGCATCGTGCCCGATCAGGAGCAGCGCTTCGTCGGGATACCGCCGCAGAACCCGTTGCTGGTCGACCTCGAGCGGCGCCTGCAAGCCGAGCTCGGTCCCGAGACCGAGCTGCGCATCCAGCCGCGGCTGCAGATGTTCTGGATCAAACTGGCCGCGGGCGACCGCGCCTACTGGGCAGGCTTCCAGTTGCCGCCGCGGCCCTCCGAGGACGCGCCCTCCAGGGCGCTGGAGTGGAGCGTGGTCATCGGCGCAGTGCTCCTCGTCAGCGCCTACGCCTTTGCGCGTTACCTCGCCCGGCCGTTGCGCCAGCTCAACGACGCAGTCGCAAGCGTCGGCCGGGGCGTGTCGCCCCCGCCCTTGCCCGAAAACGGTCCGTCCGAAATCGTGAACCTCAATCGCGGGTTCAACGAAATGCTGTCCAACCTGCGGCAGATCGAGGAGGATCGCGCGCTGCTCCTCGCCGGCGTTTCGCACGACCTGCGCACACCGCTCGCGCGATTGCGCCTCGGGATCGAGGTCGAAACGCACGACGAAAAAGCGCGGCAGGGCATGGTCGACGACATCGAGGCCATGGACCGGATCATCAGCCAGTTCCTCGACTTCGCCCGCGACGGGCGTGAGGCAGCGCTGGAAACGCACGATCCCAGCGACATCGTCGCGACGGTGGTCGAGCGCCACCAGCGCGCCGGACGCGATGTGCGCTTCGCACGCGGCGAACCCATGCAATTGCCGCTGCGCGCGATCGCGTTCCTGCGCCTGGTGACCAACCTCGTCGACAACGCGCTGCGCCACGGCGCGCCACCCGTCGAAATCACGACCCGATACGCGAACGGGTCGGCGGTGCTCGAAGTCGCTGATCGCGGGCCGGGGATTCCCGCCGAACAAGTCGAACGCCTGAAGCGTCCTTTTACGCGCGGAGAACCGGCACGAAGCGGCGCAGCAGGCGCAGGGCTCGGGCTCGCGATCGTCGACCGTATCGCCCGGCTCCATGGCGGCGCGCTGGATCTGCTGCCGCGCGAAGGCGGCGGCACGATCGCGCGGGTGACGCTTCCGACCGGCTCAGGCGAGGCGTAGACGCTGCGGCCGCTTTAGCCTGACACGGCAAGTCCGCCGCTTCGCCTCACTCGCCGCCGCGCGCAGAGCTCGATCGATCCGGGATCTCCTGCACCTGCCGGATCCCGACCGACTTCCTCTCGGGCTTCAGATGCGCGGCTCGCGGCTCGCCGCCATAAGTTGCGCGCACGTAATCGGCGACGATCTGCTCGAATTCCTCGGCGATTGCCTCGCCTTTCAGCGTGACGGTCTTCTGACCGTCGACGTACACCGGCGCGACCGGCACCTCTCCGGTACCGGGAAGGCTGATGCCGATGTTCGCCATTTTCGACTCTCCAGGACCGTTGACGACGCAGCCCATCACGGCAACGGTCATGTTCTCGACGCCCGGATAGCGTTGCCGCCACGCCGGCATCTGCGCGCGCAAGCTAGTCTGAATTTTGTCCGCCAATATCTGGAAGACCGCGCTGGTCGTGCGCCCGCAACCCGGGCACGCGCTGACGAGCGGCGAGAACGCGCGCAGCCCCATCGTTTGCAGGATCTCCTGCGCCACGATGACCTCACGCGTCCGATCGCCATTCGGCTCGGGAGTAAGCGAGATGCGGATGGTGTCTCCGAGTCCTTGCTGCAGCAGAACGGCGAGCGCTGCGGTGGAGGCGACGATCCCTTTCGAGCCCATGCCGGCTTCGGTCAGTCCCAGGTGCAGCGGATAGTCGCAGCGCCGCGCGAGCTCGGTATAGACCGCGATCAGATCCTGAACGTTGGAAACCTTGCACGAAAGGACGATCCGATCGCCTGGGAGCCCGAGCGCCTCGGCAAACTGGGCGCTGCGCAGGGCCGACGTGACCAGCGCCTCGCGCGTCACCTGCGCGGCCTCGAGCGGATTTGCCGACTTCGCATTTTCGTCCATCAGGCTCGTGAGAAGATCCTGATCGAGGCTGCCCCAGTTGACGCCGATGCGCACCGGCTTGCCGTAGTCGATCGCCTTTTCGATCATCACCGCGAATTGCGGATCGTGTTTGGTGCCCTTTCCGACGTTACCCGGGTTGATGCGGTATTTCGCCAATGCCCGAGCGCAATCCGGAAAATTGCTGAGGAGCTTATGCCCGTTGAAGTGGAAGTCGCCGATCAACGGTACCTTGCAGTCGAGCGCGTCGAGCCGCTCGCGAATCACCGGCACAGCCGCGGCGGCCTCGGCCGTGTTGACGGTAATGCGCACCAATTCCGACCCGGCGTCGGCCAGTGCCTTGGTTTGTGCGACCGTGCCAGCGACGTCCGCCGTGTCGGTATTCGTCATCGACTGGACGACAATCGGGTAACCGCCTCCTATCGGAACGCCGCCAACCAGCGCAACCCGCGTCCGGTGGCGCGTGATCGCTGGACGATCGAGCGAGCTCGTTGCTTGATCAAGCATGCCTTGTTCCCGAGGTGTGCAATCGATGACGGCCGGCAGACGATGGCGCAAAAGTGAGATTTTACCACTCCGCGCCGGCTCGGATCTCGCCGACCGTCGCGACGATGCAACGCTTCCGCTAGTCCATCACTCTGGCCCTCACGAGCAGGACGCTGGCCAGCGCGGCGATGCCCTCGCCGCGGCCGGCAAAACCGAGATGCTCGGTCGTTGTCGCTTTGACGTTGACCTGCTCAATTCGAGCCCGGCAGTCGGCGGCAATGTTCGCGACCATCTGCGCGACGTGCGGCCCGAGCCTCGGTGCCTGTGCGATCACCGTCGCATCGAGATTTCCGAGCGCGTAGCCGGCGGCGCTGGCACGCTCCCAGACCCGGCGCAGCAGCGCGCGGCTGTCGGCGTCTTTGTACGCGGCGTCCGTATCGGGAAAGTGGACGCCGATATCACCCGCCCCCAACGCACCGAGAATTGCGTCGCAGATCGCATGCAGCAGCACATCGGCGTCCGAATGGCCGTCGAGGCCGCGCTCATGGGGAATGGTCACGCCACCCAGCACCAGGCGGCGACCGGCGACGAGCGCGTGGACATCGAAGCCGTTGCCGATGCGCATCTGCGGCGCCGTCATTGCTTCGCTCGCCGTTGTTCCAGGATCGCTTCCGCGAGCGCAACGTCCTCCGGATAGGTCACCTTGATATTCGATGGGTTTCCCTGGACCAGCCGCGGCTTGACTCCGAGCGTCTCGACCGCTTGCGCCTCGTCGGTGATCCGCACGAGATCCGCGTTGCGAAACGCGTGCTGGAGAATCGCGAAGCGGAACATCTGCGGCGTCTGCGCGCACCACAACCCGTCGCGGGACTCGGTCGACACGGCGCGTAAGCCCGCGCCGGTCTCGGCACGCTTCAACGTATCCGCGAGGGGCACGGCGAGGAGCCCGCCGACCGG